>CAIPGC010000286.1 GCA_903864505.1 uncultured beta proteobacterium
CAATTTCTTCACCAATGCTCCCGTCCGCGCAGCGGGTCGCCACACATAACGGTTGTTGATGACATTGACTGACTAAATGAGGAATGACCACCAACCCGTCTAGGCACTCGCCAGGCATGGCTGGTGATTGGGTTGATGGGTGTGCAACTGGGGTGTGGAAGGATTGCTTTGGCGCTCGCTGAAGGAGCGGACTGCGATCGCCAACCACACACACGGCTACTCAGGCTCGCACATCACCAAAATAACCGTCAACACTTTAGAAACTTGGAATGCCGTCTTCAATGTGAAATTCAAGTTCGTGCAGTCCAGACTCGAACGTCGCGCGAATTTCACTGGGTTTGGCTACGCTCTGCTGAACACGGAAGCAGTAAGTGTCCTTTTCGGTGACGCAATACAGGCCATCATCCCGGACTGTCCAGGTTCTGGGTATCCGTTCGCCTTCAACAACTTTCAGGCCAGCCCCATCGGCACGGTAGTAAGTGGTCTGTTGCCGCCCATCGGCGCCGAAGCCGCTCAAAGTCTTGTTTGACAACAGCTTCCGAACCTCCTCGGGTTTCGATATGTCCTTCCAGTCCTGTGACCAGACAGCTAGTGATGGGGCGGACAAAAGCGCAAATACCGTCAAAGCCCTGAGCCAACTCTTCCATGAGTTCATTGTTACTCCCCTTGTTTGTAAAGCTACCAAAAGTAGTGCAAGGATACGCCGATAGGGTTTTGCGACACGGTGCTGTGATACGGCGTATTTTGAATCAAACTGCGCCAAAGACTGATGTGCTGCATCGGCACTATGTGGGGCTGAATGAAGGGGATGTCGCTGGTGGGTTGGTCAAAATTCAGGAGGCACTGGCGGAATTGATGCCGAACGCCCAACAGGCGCGCCTCGGCGGTTTGCAATCAGTAGCAAAATAGCTACGCGCTTATTTCTACTGTTCAGACCAATGACTTAACGCTTGGGGAGGGATTCATGACCTTACAGTGGGACGATCGTTACAGCCTCGGGCATGAAAAGATTGACTCAGAGCATCACATCTTTCTGAACCTGATCATCGAATTTGATTCCTTGTCCAAGAAAGGTGTTCCAAAAGCCAAGCTGATAGGAACGTTGAAGGAAATTGAGAAGTACGCTGCATTTCACTTTATCTGTGAAGAAAATCTGATGGCGGATTGCAACTACCCTGAGCTAGAGCAACACACGAAATTGCATCAACACTTGGTGGCAACCCTTGATGATCAAATTTTTCGATTCATCGGCGGAACATCCGGTGCAACTGAGGTGTTCGAGTTTCTCTTCCAATGGTTTGCAATGCATACCTCCAGCGAAGACAAGAAACTTGTTTCATACATTGCGAGCCAAACGTAACCGCGCTCACGCGGTTGGCTTGTTTCAATGCAGTTCTCCAGAATTCGGGGCATACTGAATCATGCGAAAGAGACATTGCACCTGTGGTGCGGAATCCGATGTGCGTAGTGTCACCCGCCGCGCGCCGGATGGGCGTGAGGAAATCGTTTACCGAATGGCCTGTCCCGTCTGTGGGCAACTTGGCCCCGCAATTGCGGCTACGGGGAAGGACGAGGCCACTGCCATCGCCGCAGCAGTTACAGCATGGAATGAAATGATCGCCCGTCTCCGGCCGCTGGAAGACTGAACTTGTTAGAGTCTAAAGTAACACCATGGCTGCCTATGCAGAACCCCTTTGCTACAGCGATGTAGTGGTGGTAGCAAAAAAAACCCGGCACTGAGTCCGGGTTGAATGGTTCGCCGGGTCGTCGTTACTGACCTCGAACCCGTTGGAGACAATCGCAACCCAAAACTAGATTGCCACTGCCGTGTTCAATGTAACCAGTTCAGCCGTGGCCGGGTATCCCCCAAATGAGTGAAGGGTTTACCCTAGCAGTCCGCGGGGAGGGGGGGATGTTCTCGGCACGCAATATCCCCCGTTTGTCGGATGACCATTGCGGAAAACCACCAAGTCGCAGAACAAGCCGCGCTTTAAGCAGTTGCCTTTAGCCAGTTGCACGGATTATCATGATCCGAACGCACTGGTGCGCGGTATATCGATCACCCAAACAACGATCCCACCCAAGGAGGTTCAACACGAAACGCCTGTCATTCCTCAGTCTCATTGCCGTTGCCCTCGTGGCTTCTCTCTTCGGCTGTGCGGTACAGCCTTACGGTCAAGATTGGGTCACGTTGATTGATGGTGACAAAGGACTGGACAACTGGAATCGAGTTGGCGATGCGAACTGGCGAGTCGAAGGCGGAACCATCATGGCCGACCAAGGCAAGAGCGGCTTTTTGGTATCTAAAACTTCCTACAAAGATTTTGTTATCTACGCCGAGTTCTGGGCCGAAACCGATACCAACAGCGGCATCTTCCTCCGGGCCTCCGACCCCAATAAGATTGGTGCCGACAATTCCTACGAAGTCAACATCTGGGATATACGTCCCGACCCCAAGTATGGAACTGGTGCCATTGTCGATTTTGTGGCCGTGCCAGTACCGATCGTCAATAAGGCAGGAGGGCGCTGGAACACCTACGAAATCACAGCCAAGGGTGCGGACTTAACCGTGAAGTTAAACGGTGTCATCACTGCCAGCACACAGAACAGCAAGTACGCAAGCGGACCATTTGCCCTCCAATTTGGTCCTGGCGTAAAGGGCGTTACAGGTGGCCCAATCAAGTGGCGCAAGGTCCAAGTCAAATCACTTTAGTGATTGAACTGCACGCCATGTGGCTTTCGCGGCAGCACGACTAAGCACTCGCCGTTGGCGGACAAAGACAGACAACAGGTATGGGTGATCAAGTCGAAGGCTTGGCAAAGATTTACACTCTTTGGCTGACTAATTTGGGAATGACCACCAAGCCGTCTAGGCACTCGCCTGGCATGGCTGTTGGTTGGGTCGATGGGTGTGTAGCATGGATGCAGAAGGAAGGCTATGGCGTTGATTGCCGATAGCAGTCGGTCGTATGTCAACACAGGGCTGGAAGCTGTCTTTGGATTGGCCATGTCTCCTCACATATTGCAGACAGTCGGCAATATCACCCTAATGGGGGATGTACAATTTTTGTCTGGCAGGCAAAGATTGAGCTCAATGACGAAAGTCGGTTTCTCGGATGCTGGTCGACTTCTATATCTGACTCAAAAAGGATGACAAAGATGTAATTTGCCGCGTTCTCATTTCTTGCTAAATCTCGGATACTGTTTTGCCCAATATTTGGATCCTTATGGCTGTGCCGCATAGATCAGCGCACTGCACACTCTCGTTGTTTTATGGGGAGTCACATGAAAGAAATGAACGAGGCCGAGTCGCGTCCTAACGACAGCAGTCGAAGCCAGTCTCAACATGATTTGTCAATTGTTCAGGTTGCACACGGTGTAAGTCCAAGTTGCCGCAACTCGCGCTACGGTCATAGCGGCGGAATTGTGTGGTTGACAGGTTTGCCTGCCTCTGGAAAATCGACTCTAGCGATGCAGTTGGAAGCACGACTGTTTGACCTTGGTTATGCGTGCTACACGCTAGACGGAGACAACATCCGAGCAGGTTTGAATGCCAACCTAGGGTTTTCAAAAAGTGACCGGTCGGAGAACATCCGGCGCGCTGGAGAAGTTGCAGCACTTTTTGCAGACGCAGGATTGATTTGCATCGCGTCCTTTATTTCTCCGTACCAAGCAGACCGAACGCAAGCCAGAACAGCAGCCGGGCAGTCGGCATTTCACGAGGTCCATTTAGCTGCTGATTTGGATACGTGCGAAGCGCGTGATCCTAAAGGCATGTACAAGAAGGCCCGCAAAGGAGAACTACGTAATTTCACCGGCATTGACGCCCCCTTCGAGGCCCCAGTCAGACCTGATCTGGTTTTGCATACCGATCGAGAAAGCGTGACTGAAAGCGTGGATAAGCTAGTTGCGTACATATGTGAGCAACATCCCATGCGGATATCGCCCGTTGCAAGATGACTCGTCGCACTAGCCCCGACGCTTCCATAGAGTCCCTCGTCGCTCTCCTCAATGCCGGCGAATGGGGACAGTGCGTGGACTACACTGCACAGCTGATTTCGAAGAATGGTCACCGAGCGGACCTTGCTTTCATTCTTTCGCTAGCCTATTTCAACGACGGAAAGTTCAAAGAGGCGCTGCCTTGGGCGCGAGAATCCATTGTCTTGGGGTTCGATTATTCAGCCTGTCTGTTGCAGGGCGACATTGAGAGCGCCCTTTTCCAATACCAGTCTGCACACCAAAGTTACGTCAAAGCGCTCGAACAACATCCTGGTGATGTAACGATTCACAATAAGATTGGCCAAAACCTGATCAATGATATGCGTTTCGATCAAGCAACGGTCTGGCTAGCGCAAAGTCTTGACATTGAACCCAGTAATGACACCACACGCGTGCTCCTTGCATCAGCAATGGATCAAAGCGGCAACAGCGAGTCGGCACTATCAATCATTCGAGGGGGGCTGCTACTCAAGCCTGATTCGCCGCAGTTGCTGCGGGAGGTTGCAAATTTACTGATTAACGAGGGCGCGTTTACCGAAGCACAAACTCAGTTAACCAAAGTTATTAAAGCCAATCCGCGTGATGCCTTGGCCTGGGTTGCACTGGTCAATTCGTGCAAGATAACGCATCAAGAATCGGATTGGCTCAATACCATGGCTGAGTTAGTTAATGACTTAAACATCCCCGATGTAGACCGCATCAACTTGAACTACGCGATGGGAAAGTGTTACGACGATCTGGACCAGAACGCAGATGCATTTGCTCACTACTCTGCTGCCAATCTACTCAAACGGCGCGCGATCGGTTCATCCGATCGAAAGGAAATTTCTCGCATCGCAGACTTGTTCATTCGCTCCCATACTTCCGAGGTGATGCAAAAGGATTGGAGCGGTTTCAGCGATTCAAAAAAACCTTTGTTCGTCATTGGTACGCCGCGATCAGGGACCACACTTCTGGAACACCTACTGACTTCAAATTCCACTATCACCGGGGCCGGTGAGCTAAATTTTCTGGGGCAAGAGCTGAATCGATATCGAATGGAAGTTTTCTATGCAAACTACACTGCGGACATATTGCAGACAATCTCAGGCGGCTACCTGAAAAGTCTGAACGAGATCTTCCCCTATGCGCTGCATGTGATTGACAAAATGCCCTCAAATTTCCGATTTTCTGGACCTATTCATGTTGCTTTTCCGAATGCACGCTTATTGCATATCCACCGCAACCCCATAGATACCTGCCTGTCCATTTACTTTCATAACTTCCCTGCAACGCACCGTTATTCCACGGACCTGAGTGATCTGGCTCACTACTATCGTGAGTACGTACGACTGATGCTGCATTGGCGCAGCGTCATTCCTGCAAATCGTCTATTGGACGTACCGTACGAGGCTCTTGTACAGGACCATACATTTTGGATGCGCAAGATCATGAACTTCTTGGAGATCGACTGGAATGAATCGGGAGCAACTAACGCCGCCAACAGGACAGTACGGACATTCAGCAGGTGGCAGGTGCGCCAACCCATCTACACCACCAGTCGCGAACGTTGGCGAAAGTATGAAAAATTCATTGGGCCGCTGCTGGAACTTGACGAGCACCCCTTTGGTTGAGGGATATGCAACCACTTTCCGATCGGGTTTGATGACCCGATAGACCCTGTTCTCGGTCTTATCCTAGAGAACTGCGCTACCAGCAAGCGGTCGTTGGTGATCGTCGGCTTACGTTAAGGTTTGTAGGACGCCCTCCCGCGCTGGCGCGCCAAAACTAATCCGATCGCCGTGAAGGGCGGGCATCGTATAAACCTTAACGATAGCGGTAGTACAAATGGGCGATGCCCCGAACTCAGTTGCAGGTTTGAGTCGGTGGTTATGAATATTATGCTGCCTTCCTGAGTTGTTGGTTTGCGGGACGAAGACCGTTTATCAGTGTTTTCAAGTCCGCATGACCGCGCAGTTTCTTGAACGATTTCTCTGCCTCCAAGAAGCCCGCCGCAGTCCAGCGCAGTGCCATCTCAGCGTCCTTGTAATTGGTCACCCGGCCACTGACCCGGCGCACTACGGAGTTCGGTGACTCAATGACATTGGTGGTTGCCAGGCAACGAGCCAGTTCACCTGTGATGCCGAGTTCGGTAATGGTGAACATCTCATCAAGTCCTTCCAGAACACTGGCGGCGGCATCAGGGTGCTGAGCCTTGAGGCTCCTTGCCAATTCCTTCAGGCGCAACTTGCCCGCTGTTGCATCAAGTTTGAAGGCCTGCTTCATCAACCAGCGTACCTGCTCGGCCCGGTCCTTGGGAAGGCGCTCCGAGACATTGCGAATCTTGTGAATACGGCAGCGCTGCACTTTGGCATCCTTGCCGCACAACTGCTCGATTCCCGAGCGCAGCGCCTTGGAGCCATCAATCACCCACAGGCGTGCAATGTTGAGGTCCAGGCCACGCTCGGACAACCCCGTCAACAAGTCCTTGACTACCTTGGCGTTCTCACTGCTGCCCGGAGCCAATCCCAGGACATGTTTGCTACCTTGAGCGTCCACGCCCACAGCGGCAATGATGTGGTGTTTGCCGACGATGACGCCATCGACATACATCGCCACGAAGTCCGTTTTGCTCAAGTCGCGACTCATCAGTTCGGCCCAGGCCTGAGCGCTTTGTTTGACAAACTGGCGGGAGACGGCACTCTTTGAGATGCCCAACTCATCGGCGCAGCGGTGCACCACGCGGGCATACTTTCGGGTGCTGACGTTGCACACCAGGATGTCGGCGATTCGCTGTGATAGGTTGCCATCAGTGGCAAGCGCCGCATAGGCTGGCACCGATACCTCACCGCTGGCGGTGCGAAGTCTGGGGCGTTTGACCTGCATCTTGGATTGCCCCAAGCGGACCACACCACTTTGGCTGCCGTGCCAGCGCACTTCGCCGGTGTGGCGGCCCTTGTGCTGGAGGCCGGCAACACTCTGGGCGGACAGCACCAGCATGTGTTCGATGAACTTTCGTGAGAGTTGGCCCAGAAGGTCATCAATGGACAACTGGGCTTGTCCAATCATGGACAGCAGCGGCAGTGCCGCCTCGGGGTTGGTGGAAAACAGGGGCTGTTCTCTCAATTGGTCGACATTGAATTTACTGGCGACATGGAGTTTGGCTTTAGACTTTGCCATGGTGGTTGAGCTTTCTTGGTTCTGCGGTTGTTGAAGTCAGAACCCATATTCTGTAGGGCCTGACGGCTTCAACCACCAACCTCAACCTTCAA
>CAIPGC010000287.1 GCA_903864505.1 uncultured beta proteobacterium
CACTGCGCCCGGCTACCGCAAACTGGCGTTTGTGTGGTGCGCGATAACCGGAGGTGAACATGGCCTTGGCTTCGTTGATGGCAACGAACAGGAGTTCATCCTTGTGCGCAACGATCACGTCGCTGTCGAGCAGATACCCCAACTTGCGGGATTCCAGCGCGCTGGTACCCACTTTTGCCATGGCCGCGGCGGTAAAGCCTTCGGTAAGAAAGGCTAGGAGATCCCTGCCGGTCGAAGTTGCTGCGTTTTCCGTAGCACGTCGCGCAATGTAGGTAAGCCCTCCAGCCCCAGGGACCAGTCCAACGCCGACTTCTACCAGTCCGATATAGCTTTCCATGGCGACCACGCGTTTGCTGGAGTAGACCGCCAGTTCGCAGCCCCCGCCGAGCGCCAGACCACGCACCGCGGACACCACCGGCACGTTCGAATATCGCAACGCAAGCATGGCCTGCTGCATATCCTTTTCAGCACCTTCCAGCGCACTGGCACCGCCCGCCATGAATGCGGGCAGCATGGCCTGCAGATCCGCACCGGCGGAGAACATTTCGTCGGGCGACCAGATCACCAGTCCCTTGAAGTCGTTCTCGGCCAGTGCCTGCCCCTTAAGCAGGCCTTCGACCACGCCAGGACCAATGGCGTGCATCTTGGTCTTGATGCTGGCGATCAGTACTTCGTCGTCCAGGGTCCACAGACGGATCGAACCATCCTCATGCAGGGTGCGTCCCGCCGTCGTTGCAGACGGCGCACTGGCACCCAGAACGCTCTCGGGAAAGTGCTGACGTGCAAACACCGGGAGACTGCGCGGAGCGACAAATTTGCCGGTACTCGGATTCCAGGAACCAGCAGGTGTGTGCACCCCCCCTGCTTCGGCGACCGGGCCCTTGAACACCCAGTCTGGTAGCGGTGCCTTGCACAGCGCCTTGCCGGCGTCGATGTCTTCCTGGACCATGTTCGCAACTGCCAGCCAACCCGCCTCCTGCCACAACTCGAATGGCCCCTGCTTCATGCCAAAGCCCCATCGCATGCAGAAGTCCACATCGCGTGCGTTGTCCGCGATGGACGCGAGGTGCACCGCGGCGTAGTGAAAGGCATTGCGCAGAATTGCCCACAGGAACTGCCCTTGTGCTCCTTCGGCATTGCGCAGCAACCCCAGACGTTCACCTGCGGGCTTCTTGAGCATGCGCGCATACACTTCATCGGCCTTCTGACCACCCGGCACGTATTCCTTGCTGTCCAGGTCGAAGCGCAGCACATCGCGCCCGACCTTCTTGAAAAAGCCGGCTCTGGTTTTTTGACCCAGATTGCCCATGTCCAGCAAGGTCTTTAAAACCTCGGGGGTGGCAAAGCTCTCGTAGAACGGATCGATGCCAATGCTCAGCGTGTCCTGCAAGGTTTTGATGACGTGCGCCATGGTGTCCAGGCCCACCACGTCCGCGGTGCGGAAGGTGCCGGAACTGGCACGGCCGAGTTTCTTTCCGGTAAGGTCGTCGACCACGTCATAACTCAGCCCGAAGTTTTGCACTTCCTTCATGGTGGCGAGCATGCCGGCAATGCCGACACGGTTGGCGATGAAGTTGGGCGAGTCCTTGGCGCGCACCACACCTTTGCCAAGATTGCTGGTCACAAAAGCTTCGAGGTCATCGAGAATTTGCGGCTGGGTCGTAGGTGTATTGATCAACTCGACCAGGGCCATGTAGCGCGGCGGGTTGAAGAAATGGATGCCACAGAAGCGGGGCTTGATTTCTCCAGGCAGCGCCTCACTCAACCTGGTGATGGACAAGCCGGAAGTGTTGCTTGCAACGATAGCGTGGGGTGCCACATAGGGCGCAATCTTCTTGTAAAGATCGAGTTTCCAGTCCATGCGCTCGGCAATGGCCTCAATGATGAGGTCGCAGTCGCGCAGTTGCTCCAGATGCTCTTCGTAGTTGGCCTGACCGATCAACACCGCATCGTCAGCGACGCCCAGTGGGGCCGGCTTGAGTTTCCTGAGCCCCTCGACTGCCTTGGTCACGACACCGTTTTTCGGCCCCTCCTTGGCGGGGAGATCAAACAGAACCACCGGAACTTTGACATTCACCAAGTGGGCGGCGATTTGCGCGCCCATCACGCCGGCACCCAGCACAGCGACTTTTCGAACATTGAATCGACTCACACACTACTCCTGAATGAGGGAGATTGCGCTGCGGCAACATCCCCAGATAAACCACTACTCGACGCGCTGCCAGACCTGTGTTCGGTAGAAGAATCCGATGTAGCCACGCATTTCAAGCTTCTTGCCACCGTCTACGGGTTTCAGGCGGGTTTTGTAGGTCTTGCCATTGTTGGGGTCCAGGATCTCCCCGCCGGACCACAAGCCTTTGTCATCAGCGTCCTGACGCACATTGCGCAGGATGACCATTCCTACCACGGGCTTGTCCTTGCGCTCATCGGTGCACTGATCACATTTGGAGTCCTGCTTGGCAGGGTCAAATATTTTCTCAATCACGCCAGACACCACCCCTGCGCTTTCCGAGATGCGCACCAGGGACTTCTCTGTCTTGCCATCGTCATCAATCGTTTTCCACAAACCTGCTGGCGTCATCTGCGCCAGGGCAGAAATAGCTGAAAAACCGAACGCAAACGCAATCAATAAACGCTTCATAGTGATCTCCTCTTTGTAATGGTCTGTGCTGAAATTTATGTCAAGCCAATGCGGCATCGGTGTCCATCAGCACTTTGGAGCCGGTGCGCGCAGTACGCATCAAGGTGGAAGTTTCCGGGAACAGTTTGGCGAAATAGAAGCGCGCCGTCTGCAGTTTGGCGACGTAGAACGGATCGGTATTCCCCGATGAAATTTCACGCAACGCAACCTGCGCCATGCGTGCCCAGAAGTAACCGAACACCAGATGGCCGGCCACGCGCAGGTAATCGACCGCCGCAGCACCCACTTCGTCGGCATTCTGGAAACCCTTGAAACCAATTTCGGTCGTGAACTTGGTCATCTGGTCACCCAGAATGGCAATCGGCGTGATGAATTCAGCCATCTTTTCGTTGACCCCTTCTTCCTCAACCAACTGGCCCACGAGTTTGCCAAACTTCTTCAGCGTTGCGCCATTGTTGCCAAGAATCTTGCGCCCCAGAAGATCGAGCGACTGGATGGTGTTGGTACCTTCGTAAATCATGTTGATACGGGCATCGCGCACGAATTGCTCCATGCCCCATTCCTTGATGAACCCGTGGCCGCCGAACACCTGCATGCAGGCCGAAGTAGCGATCCAGCCATTGTCGGTAATGAATGCTTTCACAATCGGAGTCAGCATGGCCAACAATTCGCCTGCGTCCTTGCGCACCTTTTCATCCGGGTGGCCGTACTCTTTTTCCAGCAGCATGGAGCAAAAACCCTGCAAGGCACGCCCACCTTCGGCATAGGCTTTTGCAGTGAGCAGCATCTTGCGCACGTCGGGGTGCACGATGATGGGGTCGGCCATCTTGTCCCTGGCCTTGGTCCCGGTCAAGGACCGCATCTGAATACGGTCCTTGGCATAGACCAGGGCGTTCTGGTAGGCCACTTCGGTCAGGCCCAAGGACTGATTCCCCACACCCAGGCGTGCCGCGTTCATCATGATGAACATGCCTTGCATGCCCTTGTTGGGTTGGCCCACCATGGTGCCAATAGCGTCTTCCAGAACGATTTGAGCGGTGGCGTTGGATTTGATGCCCATCTTGTGCTCCAGGCCCCCACAGTAGAGACCATTGCGCGCACCCAAACTGCCCCCCCGGTTCACCAGAAATTTGGGCACGATGAACAGACTCACGCCCTTGATGCCAGGGGGGGCATCGGGCAGGCGAGCCAACACCAGGTGAATGATATTGTCGGCCAGGTCATGCTCGCCGGCGCTGATGAATATCTTGTTCCCGGTGAGCTTGTAGGTGCCATCGGCCTGAGGTTCTGCTTTGGTCCGCATGAGCCCCAAGTCGGTACCGCAATGGGGTTCGGTGAGGCACATGGTGGCAGTCCATTCGCCACAGGTCATCTTGTGCAGGTAGGTCTGCTTTTGTTCATCGGTGCCGTGGGTGTGCAACGCCGCATAGGCACCGTGGGTCAAGCCCGGGTACATGGTCCAGGCCTGATTGGCACTGTTAAGCATTTCGTAGAACATGCTGTTGACCACCAGAGGCAGGCCCTGACCGCCAAATTCGGGGTCGCATGCCAGCGCGGCCCAACCCCCTTCAATATAGGTGCGGTAGGCCTGCTTGAACCCCTTGGGCGTGGTGACTGCATGGGATGCCTGGTCGAGTGTGCAACCTTCGGTGTCGCCAGAAATATTGAGTGGGAATATCACTTCGGAGGCGAACTTGCCGCCCTCCTCCAACACGGCATTGATGGTCTCGGCGTCCATCTCGGCATGCTTGGGAATTTGCTTGAAGTCTTCTACGACATGCAGTAATTCGTGCATCACAAACTGCATATCGCGCAGAGGCGGGGTATAGGTGGGCATGCTGGATGTCTCCTGGTTATGAATTGATAGGATGTATACGAGCGTTGCGTCGTTTTACTGCGCACCGAAGCGTGCAAGAATGTTTTCAAAGCCCCGATTGGCGCGCTCTATCGAGCCGGGATTCTTTAAAAATCGGGCTTCGTAGTGCAAAGCGAGGATGAGGCCATGGATTTCAAAAGCCATCTGGTGTTCGTCCGTCTCGGGGCGCAGGTGGCCACACTGCTTTGCCAGTACCACCGATCGGTCCATGGCGTTAAGCCACGTTTGCACTGATGTTGCGAGCGCATCGCGCACAGCACCCGGGCGATCGTCAAACTCCACCGCACCACTGATAAAGATACAGCCCGACTGAATTTCGATTGCCACTCGCTTCATCCAGTTGTAGAACATGGCCCGTACTCGCGGCAAGCCCCGAGGTTGGGCGAGCGCGGGATAGAAGACTTCCTGTTCAAACCTGGAAAAGTACTCACGAATGACAGAAATCTGCAATTCCTCACGCGAGCCAAAGTGCGCAAATACCCCTGACTTGCTCATCTGTGTCACTTCGGCCAGTACCCCGATGCTGAGCCCTTCCAGGCCGATCTGCGCGGCCAACCCCAGAGCCGCCTCAACGATGGCGAGTTTGGTCTGCTGACCTTTTTGCAGGGCGCGACCCACCTTTCGGCGTGCATCGGTGCCATGATCAATGGTGGTTAACAACGGACGAGGCTGGGAGAGGCTTGGCACAAATTGCATCAAAATAGAACGATCGTGCTATTTTGCAGTAAAAATTGCACCCAGATCACCAGGAGCCCCGGGCGCAACCTCGTTCTAGAGAGAATTTTCTAACGCCGCTCCGGGTTTACCCGAGCAATAAAGGCAAGCTAATGTCCAGGTACTCGGATGGAAGGCGCTTGAACCCCGAGCGGACAAAACGTTGCAGGCGCCCCACCAAAAACGCCACCAGAACCGAAGAGCGCACCTGCACGGTCAGTGTCGGTGTCTCAGAACCGGCGGCAGAGTAGTTCCGCAAGCACTGCTTTATGGTGGCTTCGATCTTGTCAAAAAACTGGTTCATGCGCTGTTGCAGGCGCTCGTTTTCGAACACCAGCGCGTCACCCACCATCACCCGCGCCATCCCTGGGTTCTTTTCTGCGAATTGAACCACCATGGCCAGCACCTTGGCCACCTGACGAGCACCCAAGTCGGAGGAGCCTGCCGAGGCTGCTCCCTCGCGCTCCACGATCTGGTTGATTAGTGAAAAGACGGATTGCTCGATGAACTCGATCAGACCCTCGAACATTTGCGCCTTGCTGGCGAAGTGCCGGTACAGGGCAGCTTCGCTGACCTGCAGCTTTGCCGCCAGCGCAGCAGTAGTAACACGCTCGGCTCCGGGTTTTTCCAGCATGCTGGCCAGAGCTTGCAGGATTTGCACACGCCGCTCGCCGGGCTTGGGGCGCTTGCGTACCACGCTAGCGCTGCTATCGGTGAACGCTGGCGCGGGATTTTCTGACATGTTGGTGTCCATCGGGTTGGTGTCGGGCATGTGGTGCTCAATGCGATCGGATCATGGTACCAAAGGCCTGGTCCGTCAAAATCTCCAGCAGCAACACATGCGGTACCCGGCCATCAATGATGTGCACCGAGTTGACTCCGCTTTTTGCCGCATCCAGCGCACCGGCGATCTTGGGCAGCATACCGCCAGAGATCGTTCCGTCCGCAAACAATTCATCAATGCGGCGGGCTGTGAGGTCGGTCAGCAGTTGACCGGTCTTGTCGAGAACCCCACTGATGTTCGTGAGCATCATCAGCTTTTCCGCCTTCAGCACCGTCGCCAGTCTAGCCGCCACGACGTCTGCGTTGATGTTGTAGCTTTCGTTCGCCTCACCGAAGCCAATGGGACTGATCACCGGAATAAAGGCATCGTCCTGCAGCGCCTTGACAACGCTGGGGTCAATACTGAGGATATCGCCCACCTGCCCCACATCATGCTCAATGGTGGGATCAGCGTTGTCCAACATCTTGAGTTTCTGCGCCCGAATCATGCCGCCGTCGCGACCCGTAAGCCCCACTGCCTTACCACCGGCCTGATTGATGAGACCCACGATGTCCTGCTGCACCTCTCCGCCCAGCACCCACTCCACCACCTCCATCGTCTCAGCATCGGTGACCCGCATGCCCTGGATGAACTCCCCGGTCTTGCCCAGGCGCTTGAGCGCGCTCTCAATTTGTGGCCCTCCCCCATGCACCACCACCGGGTTGATTCCCACCAGTTTCAGCAGCACCACGTCTTCCGCAAAGGCTTGTTGCAAGGCAGGATCAGTCATGGCATTGCCACCATATTTGATGACCATCGTCTTGCCGTGGAACTTGCGGATGTAGGGCAGCGCTCTTGCCAGAATGTCCGCTTGCTCACGCGGAGAGATCTGGACAACAGAGGAAGGTGGCACGTTCATGTCAAAGCAACTCACAGTTCAATTGGCTGCATTGTGCCGTATCTGCCGCTACTGCTCGTACCCCTGAACACAGGCGCGCAACACCGATTTCATAGCCCCTATGTCGTTTTCCTGCGCCGCGCGACGCAGATCCTGGAGATGAATATCCAGCGCCGCTTGCTCCAGAAAATCTTCACGCGCCTTCATGATGCGGGGGTGCACTGTGGGAATGGGGTTATCGCCCAGCAGCAGTTCCTCAAACAACTTCTCGCCCGGCCGTATCCCTGTGATTTCGATCGCAATGTCGCCCTCGGGGTGATTTTCGTCACGCACCTGCAGGCCTGACAGCTCAACCATACGTCTGGCCATGTCAAGAATTCTGACCGGCTCGCCCATATCCAGCAAAAACACTTCGCCGCCAAGCGCCATGGCGCCGGCCTGCAGGACAAGTTGTGCAGCCTCCGAGATGGTCATGAAGTAGCGCGTGACGTCGGCGTGGGTGACGGTCAGCGGTCCCCCTGCAGCAATTTGTCGTCGGAACAACGGCACCACGCTGCCACTCGAACCGAGTACGTTGCCAAACCGCACCATGCTGAAACACGTGCCACCAGGCAGCGCGCTTTGCGACGCCAGTGCCTGTAACACCAGTTCTGCCACGCGCTTGCTCGCCCCCATCACATTGGTGGGTCGCACGGCCTTGTCTGTCGAGATCAAAACAAAACTGGAGACACGGGCGTTCAGCGCCACTTGCGCCATTGTGAGCGTGCCAAAAACGTTGTTGAGAATGCCCTGTGATGGATTGAATTCGACCAGTGGAACATGTTTGTAGGCGGCCGCGTGGTAGACCGTGTGGGGACGATAGTGCCTGCAAATTTCCTGCATGTGCGCCCCGTCCACCACACTCCCCAGCAGGGGAACAAGTTCTACGTTCCCCACACCCGTACAAAGCGACTGCAACTCCTGATGAATGCTGTACAAGCCGAACTCACTGTGGTCCAGAAGCAGCAACTGGCCGGGTCGCTCGGCCACAATCTGCCGACACAATTCGCTGCCAATGCTACCGGCAGCACCCGTGACCATGACAACTTTGTCCTTGAGGTTGCGCGCCAGCAAATCCCGGTTGGGAGGCACAGCGTCACGCCCCAGCAAATCCTC
>CAIPGC010000288.1 GCA_903864505.1 uncultured beta proteobacterium
TATCATGGATGACCTGCTGGATCCGGTGTATGGAGTTCTGGAAACACCCCGGTTTGATTTCTCGGTGGAAGTCACCGGGCCACTGGTGGCGGATGTGCTCGCTAGCATGGTGCAGTTTTGGCGTCGGTTGCTACTGACGCGACAGATGGAACAATGGAAATTTCAGAACGCACGCAAGTCGTGGGAGTCTGAAGGGGATGCCTTGACCCGGTCATTGGAAGGGATTGGACAACAATCAGGCGAAGTCGGTCATGGTGCACTTGCGGCGCTGGTGCTGCGTGACAATGTTCGAAACCGCACACGCATTGAGCGCGCATACCGCAAGGCCATTGCGAACGCGCGCCACGAGGTTGTCATCGCCAACGCATATTTCCTGCCGGGCGGAAAGTTGCGACGGGCCTTGATCCACGCGGCAAAGCGTGGCGTGCGGGTGTGTTTGCTGATTCAGGGCCGCTACGAGTATTTCATGCAGTACCACGCCGCCCGGCCGGTCTTGCTGGCCTTGCTCAATGCGGGAGTGGAAATTCACGAGTACCGTGTCGGGTTCTTGCACGCCAAAGTGGCAGTGGTGGACGGGCATTGGGCGACGGTGGGTTCGTCCAATCTGGATCCTTTGAGTCTCCTGCTGGCACGCGAGGCCAATGTCGTGGTGGAAGATGCTGCTTTTGCCACCGACTTACGCCAGCGCCTGCAGTTTGCGCTGGACACCCAGAGCATTGCGCTCGATGTTGCTCAGTACTCGGCACGCCCATGGATGCAGCACGTGCTGGACTGGCTGGCCTACGGTCTGATGCGGGTATTGCTGTTTGTCACTGGCCGACGCTATTGATTTAGTAGCTGGTGACGCAAATAGTACGCGGCTTTTGCGCAATAACCCTGTTTGTCAAAGGCTGGTAGTATTCCCGCATGTTAATGAAAACGCATAGCAACATGAACCCAACCATTGCCGACGAGGGTACGCCGGTTTCCGTGAAGATACGGGAGCGCTTACTGAAGGCCCGCAAGCGCTTTCATGCCAACGACAACATCGCCGATTTCATTGAACCAGGTGAACTGGAAAAGTTGCTCGATGAAGTCGAAGACAAGATGATGGGGGTTTTGTCCAGTCTGGTGATCGACACCGAACACGACCATAACACCGACAACACTGCCCGGCGAGTCGCCAAGATGTATGTCAACGAGGTGTTTCGTGGTCGCTATGTCCATGGTCCAAACATCACCGAGTTTCCCAATGCCGAGCACCTTAACGAATTGATGATTGTTGGGCCTATCACGGTGCGCAGTGCCTGCAGTCACCATTTCTGCCCGGTCATTGGGAAGATCTGGATTGGGGTGTTACCCAACGAACACACCAATGTCATTGGTTTGTCCAAATATGCACGCTTGGCCGAATGGGTCATGGGCCGACCCCAGATTCAGGAGGAGGCCGTGGTGCAACTGGCGGATTTGATTCAGGAAAAAACCCAGCCCGACGGACTGGCGATCGTTATGGAGGCCAGCCACTATTGCATGGCCTGGCGTGGCGTCAAGGATATGGACAGCAAAATGATCAATTCGGTCATGCGTGGCGTGTTCTTGAAAGACCCCAACCTGCGCCGCGAATTCTTGTCCCTGATTCCACGGAAAGGCTAAACCCTATGTTGGTACGTTTGCTTTATGCCAGCCGCGCTGTGGACCCCAGTGCCAGTGCGATCGAAGACATCCTGGCCAAGGCGCGCCAGTACAACCCAACCTGTGGTATTACCGGCATTCTTTGCTACGGCGGGGGCATCTTTCTTCAGGCCATTGAGGGCGGCCGCATGCCGGTGAGTGATTTGTATGGTCATATTCAGAAGGACGTGCGCCACAAGGACGTGGTGCTGCTGCATTACGAAGAAATCAGCGAGCGGCGCTTTGGTGGCTGGACGATGGGTCAGGTCAATATGAGCAAGATCAACGCCAGTATTTTGCTCAAATATGCCGAAAAACCGGAGCTTGATCCTTACTCTGTATCCGGTAAGGTTTCTTTGGCGTTGCTCGAAGAGTTGATGGCCACCGCCTCAATCATCGGGCGTGCCTGAATCGCGCCTCCCGGAGCATAGCGGCCAAAGAAATCCAGGGGGACGCGCGATTCGCCTAGTTTCCGGGGCGTTGGATTACGGCTTGTTCGATTTTGAGCGCTAGTTGTGCAATGGCCAGGGCAGCGGGGCAACTTGGCGATGCTTGCATCAGCAGTTGCCGGCGCATGATTGCCTGGCGCACAGTGGGGTCGGCCGGAATGTCACCCATGTGCACCAACTTGACCGGGCGACCGGGATCGGTGGTCACAAAGCGGTCCAGCACCTGCTGCAACTGCAAGGTGATGGCCCGACCATCACCCAGGCGCGCTGTCTGGTTAATGACCATCCGGATTGTCTGGCGTTTCTGCTGCCCTACCAGGACCTTGATGGTGGCATAAGCGTCGGTCAACGAGGTGGGTTCGGGCGTTGCAACGACGATGACTTCGGAGGCCAGTGATACGGCAAAAAGTACCACATCGGATATACCTGCACCGGTATCGAGCAATACAACGTCGTAATGCGGAACCAGGCCGGCCATGATGCGCAGAAAGTCGTCACGCACCTCAGGTGTCAGGCGCGAATATTCCACCATGCCCGAACCCGCTAGTAGGACCGAAAACCCGCCTGGCGCACGAATGATGGCTTCTTCAAGCTTTGCCTTGCCGGTAAATACATCGTGCAAGGTAATTTTTGGGTACAGATTGAGCACGACATCCAGATTGGCCAGGCCCAGGTCGGCATCAAGCACCAGAACCCGTTGTCCAAGTTTGGCCAATGCCGCAGCCAGATTGGCCGAGACGAAAGTCTTGCCCACACCGCCCTTGCCACTGGTTACAGCGACCACCTTGCCTAGGGGCTTGAGCGGGATTAACGGGTCCGCTTGCTTGGTTTCAGTGGGATTGGGAGCGTCAGACATCAATTGACCCTTTGCATGGCACCGTTGGCAGAGCCGCCTGACAGATCGCCGGAAACGTTTTCAATCCACGCCGGATCCCCCAGCGCGAGGTGCCCGAACAGTAAATTCTTTTCTTCGGCACTGACAAAAATTTCTTGTTGCTGGTCCAGAAATACGCGGTTGCGTCCTTCTCGCTTGGCGCGGTACAACTGCACATCGGCGCGCTCAGTCCACAACGCAGTGGTTGAGCGCACCCACTCGGGCGCATAGGCCCCCCCAATGCTGACGGTAACTTTCAAGGTGACACCCGGTGAAACCTGGGTCACCAGCGCCTCAATGGTCTCGCGGATCCGTTCGGCGACCGTGGCTCCGAACGAAGTGTGACAACTGGGCAAAATCACGGCGAATTCCTCGCCCCCATAGCGTGCAACCGTGTCCATAGGTCGCACACATTTGCTAAGGCATTTGGCTACCACCTGCAGTACCGTGTCACCAGCCTGGTGGCCGTAGGTGTCGTTGACTTTCTTGAAGTGGTCGATGTCAAGCATCAATAACAATGCAGGCTCGCCCGAGCGCGCCACGACATCGATTGCGCGCTCCAATACTGTTCGAAAGTGGCGACGGTTGGCCAGCCCCGTGAGCGGGTCCTTGAGTGACAACTCACACAATCCGTTAATGATTCCCTGCAGGTACTCGGTGGCCGATTCTTCAACCGGTGCGAGCGCCACGGTCATCGCATGGTCAAGCAGCGCGCGTGCATCACCTAACTGCAGCTTTTGCAATTCAATATGGGTGCTTGAAGACAGGGATGCCACGGCTTGGTCGGAAGTTGGTCGCATAAAGTCTAACAGGTACAGTACCCCTTAAAACTCAGAGTTACCCGCACAAACGGGGCAGTTGGGGTTGTGTGACATGCGAACTTCAGTCCACTCCATGCTGCGTGCATTGAGCATTAACAAGCGCCCGGCAAGCGTTTGCCCAATCCCGGCCAGTACCTTGAGGGCTTCAGCCGCCTGGGTGGTGCCAATCATTCCCACCAGTGGTGCAAACACCCCCATGGTGGCACAGCGTGTTTCTTCCAGTGATTCGTCGGGCGGGAACACGCACGCATAGCAAGGGAAATGTTTCGAGCGCGCGTCGTATACGCTGATTTGCCCGTCAAAGCCGATGGCGGCCCCGGAGACCAGCGGCTTGCCATGGCGGACGCAGGCAGCATTGACGGCGTGGCGGGTGGCAAAGTTGTCGCAACAATCGAGCACCACATCGGCCAGAGGAACGTGCTCCTCCAGAAAAACGCTAGTGGCGCGGGCGTTGATTGCCGACACCTGTACCAGAGGATTGAGTTGGTGCAGGGTCCGCGCGGCCGAGTCAACTTTGGGCGAGCCCACACTGCAGGTCTGGTGGACAATCTGGCGTTGAAGGTTGGTCAGATCGACCGTGTCATGGTCGACCAGTGTGATGTGCCCCACGCCAGCACAAGCCAAGTACATCGACACGGGTGAGCCCAGTCCTCCGGCACCAATGACCAGTGCGTGTCCCTGCACGATCCGGGTCTGGCCCTCAATACCTATGTCATCGAGCAGGATGTGGCGCGAATAGCGCAGCAGTTCGTCATCCTGCATGGTGCATCAATTCTCTTTGACCTCTTCCTTGCGCTCAACCTGTGTCTTGCTCACCAGCACGGCCTTGCCCTTGAGTTGGTTGATTGCCTGTGCCAGTTGAAAGTCCTTTTCCGATCCGAATTCGGGTGGGCGTCGTTCGGACACCGGCTTCTTGGACTCTTCCTCCAAGCGTTTGAGTGCTTCCTCCCGCGCCTTTTCCCGGGTCTCGTCCTTGACTTCTTCACCCTGACCGCTACCTAGGTGTTTGCCCAGGTCGGCTTCGCGCATGCGCAGGGCGGCGAACGGACTGCCTTCTTCGGTGTCATCCACCATCACGTCGGGCACGATGCCTTTGGCCTGGATCGATTTCCCGCTGGGTGTGTAATAGCGCGAAGTGGTGATCTTCAAGCCAGTATCCGGACCAAGGGGTCTGAAAGTTTGCACCGAGCCCTTGCCAAACGTCTGGCTGCCCATGATGGTCGCGCGCTTGTGGTCCTGCAACGCACCGGCCACAATCTCGCTGGCCGATGCGGAGCCCTCATTGACCAGAACGATGAGCGGAACCTTCTTCAAGGCAGCGGGCAGAAGCTTCAATGGATCCGTTCCGTCACGTCCCAGGTAGTCGCGTACGGCGGCCTTTAGCACCTGCTTGCTGTCAGGGGTTTGCCCATTGGTGGACACCACGGTCACATTTTCCGGAAGAAAAGCGGCCGACACGGCGACCGCCGCATTGAGCAGGCCGCCAGGATCATTACGCAGGTCGAGCACCAACCCCTTCATGCGCGGGCTTTCCTTGTAAATTTCGTCGATCTTGCGGGAAAAATCTTCTACCGTCCGTTCCTGGAACTGGCTGATTCGAATCCATGCATAGCCCGGTTCAACTACCTTGGCGCGAACCGACTGCTGCTTGATCTCTTCACGCACAATGTTGACCGTAAAAGTCCGGTTTTCATCCTTGCGAAATATGGTGAGAACCACTTTGGTGTTGGGTTCGCCACGCATGCGCTTGACTGCATCGTTGAGTGTCAGGCCCTTTACTGCCGTGTCATCGACGCGGGTGATGAGGTCGTTCGTCTTCAGCCCTGCGCGGAATGCGGGCGAGCCTTCTATGGGAGACACCACTTTGACGAGGCCATCCTCCTGAGTGATTTCAATGCCAACCCCGACAAACTTGCCCGAGGTGCCTTCCTTGAATTCCTTGAAGGATTTCTTGTCGAAGTACTGGGAATGCGGATCCAGACTGGCCACCATTCCGGAAATGGCCTCGGTTATCAGTTTTTTCTCATCGACTGGCTCGACATAGTCGCTCTTGACCATGCCGAACACAGCCGCCAGTTGCTGTAGTTCCTCCAGCGGCAGTGGGGCCAGCGTGTTGCGCGCCACGGTCTGGAGCGAAACAGTGGTCAGCGCCCCGGCGATCACGCCCAAGCCCACCCATCCTGCAATTTTCAGTTTGTGATCCATATGGTTTCCAGTGCCGGTTCAATATACACCTTGGAGATAGTTTTTCGCGCCCAGTTCCTCGGGTATCCACCGTCTTTTTCAGGCTTTACCCTGGGCTGCCACAGCGGCGGCGGCTTTGGCGGCGGCTTCTGCATCGCCAAGGTAGTAATGGCGAATCGGCTTGAGGCCGGCATCGAGTTCATAGACGAGGGGAATCCCGTTGGGGATATTCAGCCCGACGATGTCGTCGTCAGAGATGTTGTCCAGGTACTTGACCAGAGCGCGAATGGAGTTGCCATGCGCGGCGACAAGCAAGCGCTGGCCGGTGGTGATGGCCGGTGCCATGGATTCGTTCCAGAACGGCATCACACGTGCTACCGTGTCTTTGAGGCATTCGGTCAGAGGCACCTGCTCAGAGTGCAACTTGGCGTAACGCAGGTCGGAGCGCTCGCAGCGTGTGTCACCCGGGTCCAGTGCCGGCGGTGGTGCGTCGTAGCTGCGCCGCCATTGCAACACTTGAGCGTCCCCATACTGCTTGGCCATATCAGCCTTGTTGAGCCCCTGCAATGCTCCGTAGTGGCGCTCATTGAGGCGCCACGAATGCACTACCGGGAGCCAGGTGCGGTCCATTTCGTCCAGGCAATGCCACAGGGTACGGGTGGCGCGTTTGAGCACGCTGGTGTAGGCCATATCGAATTCGTATCCGTCTGCCTTGAGCAGTCGGCCGGAATTCTTGGCCTGGTCCACGCCGGTGGGTGTTAGATCGACATCGGTCCAGCCGGTGAAGCGATTTTCGAGGTTCCAGGTGGATTCGCCGTGGCGAACGAGAACGAGTTTGTACATGGTGTTGGGTGGGTGCAGGGTTGAAATCGGCCTTTTCGGCACGAATACAGACTGCATTCTAAAATGGAGGGCTGTCTGGTGGGAAACTAACAAGGAACAAAGTGTCGAAATTTATTATGGATAACTGGATGTTGATCTCGATTGCAATCGCTTCGGGGGGTATGTTGTTTTGGCCGGTGCTGCAGGGCGCAGTCACTGCTGGCCTCAACCCCGCCTCCGCGGTGCAGTTGATCAACCGTGAAAAGGCGGTGGTTGTCGATGTGTGCGAGCCCGGTGAATTTGCGGCGGGGCATGTGGGCGGAGCCAAGAATGTGCCGCTGGGTGAGTTGGAGAGCAAGCTTGCCAGTGTGGTCAAGAACAAGGCGGTTCCTCTCATTCTGGTGTGCCAGTCGGGAGCGCGCTCGGGTCGGGCGGTAGCCATTGCGAAAAAATTGGGATACGAGCAAGCCCAGTCGCTCGGTGGTGGTTTGTCCAGTTGGCGCGCGGCCAACTTGCCGGTTGAAAAGGGTTGAAGCATGCAAGCCGTCAAGATGTACACCACGGCCGTTTGTCCCTATTGCGTTCAGGCCAAGCGTGTGTTGCAGACCAAAGGGGTGATGCAGATTGAGGAAATCCGGGTAGATGCCCATCCGCAGGAGCGTTTGAGGATGATGGAAATCACCGGGCGGCGTACGGTGCCGCAGATCTTCATTGGAGACACCCATGTGGGGGGCTGCGATGATCTAATGGCGCTGGATAGCCAGGGCGGATTGCTGCCGTTGCTCAATGCGGCCTAACTTTTAGACTGGGTTTTGCGGCCTGAGATAATCGGGCGGCTTTGCATTTATAGATTGTTGGCCCACCCACTTTTGGTGTGGGCTTTGTTTTACTTTGAAAGAGATTTTCATGGCTGACCAAGAACCCGTATTCCAGATTCAACGCGTTTACCTGAAAGAGGCGTCGCTGGAGCAACCCAATTCGCCAGCCATTCTGCTGGAACAAGAACAGCCCGCGGTGGATATTCAATTGGGCGTGCAGGCCAACCCCGTGGCGGAAGGCATTTTTGAAGTTTGCGTGACCGCCACGGTGCATACCAAAATCAAGGAAAAGACTGTTTTCCTGGTGGAGACCAAACAGGCCGGAATTTTTGAGATTCGCAATGTTCCCGAGGAACAACTCGGTCAAATCCTAGGAATTGCGTGCCCGCAAATCGTATACCCGTACCTGCGTGGTAATGTCGCTGACATGATTCAGCGCGGCGGCTTCCCGCCAGTGCATCTGACCGAGATCAACTTCCAGGCGATGTTCGAACAGCAGCAAGTTGAGGCTGCGAGTGCGTCCAGCGGCAGCTTGCCACAATAATTCACTGGCAAAAAATGCTTCCAGGCCCAGTCGCTATTGCGTAAGGCGCTATGAAAATTATAGTACTCGGGGGCGGTGCCTGGGGTACTGCGCTGGCAGCAAGCGCCAGTCGCAATCCGGCAGCAAGGCACGCGGTCACGTTGTGGCTGCGCGACCCCTTGCAGGCGAACGCATTGATTATGCAGCGTGAGAACGCACGGTATTTGCCGGGGCTGATGCTCCCGCACTCGATGAACATCCGCGCTGAGTCTCTGCAAGCGCTGGCATCTGTTTTGGATCGGTTCGACCTGGTGATCGTAGCCTCGCCGATGGCAGGGCTGCGAGGCCTGCTTACACAGTTGCAGGGCTGTGCCGCCCCGGTAGCGTGGTTGTGCAAGGGCTTTGAGCCAGGTGCAGCTGGGCAGACAGGCTGGTTGGGACATGAAGTGCAGGCCCAGTGTGCGCCCCGGATGCGGGCTGGCATTCTGAGTGGTCCGAGCTTTGCGCAGGAAGTTGCACAGGAGCAGCCCACGGCCCTGGTTGCAGCCAGCGTCCACGCGCCGGTGCGCGATGCGTTGGTGGAGGGTTTTCACAGCCAGATTTTGCGTGTCTATGCCAACGAGGACGTGGTGGGGGTCGAGGTGGGTGGGGCAGTGAAAAACGTCCTGGCCATTGCGACCGGCCTATGTGACGGGCTGGAACTGGGGCTGAACGCGCGTGCTGCGCTCATCACCCGGGGGTTGGCCGAGATGACGCGCCTGGGGCTCGCACTTGGCGCCCGTCCTGAAACATTTATGGGACTCAGTGGTTTGGGGGATCTGGTGCTCACGGCCACGGGGGACCTGTCACGTAACCGGCGTGTCGGGCTGGCCCTGGCACAAGGGCAGGCCTTGGAACAGGCCGTGGCATCGTTGGGGCATGTGGCCGAAGGTGTGTACTGCGCCCGAACGGTTGTGGAGCGCGCGCGCAGTCTGGGCGTTGACATGCCGATCGCTCAATGTGTGGTGGAACTCCTGGACGGGCGCATGCGGCCAGCCCAGGCTGTCGCAGCCCTGATGGCGCGAGAACCAGTCAACGAAAGCACCTGAAGCTTGCGCGAGGCAGCGCTCAGCCTTGCTCGACGCGTGCTGCAATGTGGGCCAGTGCTTCACCCACCTGGTCGACCAGAATCAGACACAACTCGCCCGCGCTGAGTTTGTCCAGGGCCGTGTCTATGGCCCGAAATTCGCCGCGAATCTCGCTCGAACTCTTGGTGCGCTTGGCGTGGGTCAGGCCCTGGCGCAGTAGAGCGATGACTTCACCGTCCTGGCGCCCACGCTGGCACTGATCCTCAAACAGGATCACTTCGTCAAACGCGTCACCCAGGATTTCGGTTTGCTGGCGAATGTCCTGGTCCCGGCGGTCGCCGGCACCGCTGATGACCACGCTGCGCCGTGTCGCCGGCATTGCTTGCACCGCCTGAACCAGCGCCACCATGGCATCGGGGTTGTGGCCATAGTCGGCAATGATGGTGGCACCGCGGAACTTGAACAGATTGAAACGCCCCTGCGCATTGTCCCGGTCGTTCGAGAAACTGGCCAACCCTGCACGAATGGTGTCCCATGGCAGCCCAAGGGCCCAGACCGCTGCCACTGCCGACATAGCGTTTTCCACCTGGAACCCAACTGTTCCACCCATGGTCACCGGGATATCTGACAGCGGCATGAGTTGCTGAAAATCTCCCTTGGATGCCACGATATTGCCGTTTTCCACATAAACCACTGCCTGTCCCTGAGCCCGGTGCGTGGCCATCACTGGGTGGTACTTGTCGACCGCAAAGAAGGTAACTGTGCCGCGGGTTTTGCTGGCCATGGCGGCGACATTGCGGTCCATCGCGTTCAGTACTGCAACGCCGTTATTAGCTACGTTTTGGACGATGACCCGCTTGAGAACTGACAGATCCTGCACTGTGGTGATGTAATTCAGACCCAGATGGTCACCGCTGCCCACATTGGTCACCACCGCCACGTCGCACCGGTCAAAGGCCAAGCCTTCGCGCAACACACCGCCGCGCGCGGTTTCAAGCACGGCGGCATCTACATCTGGGTGCAACAGCACGCTTCGCGCGCTCTTTGGACCGCTGCAGTCGCCCGTGTCAATGCACTGGCCGTCTACATACACGCCATCGGTGTTGGTCATGCCAATCCGCATGCCGTGGTGGGTCAGCAGATGCGAGATCAATCGCACGGTGGTGGTTTTGCCGTTGGTCCCCGTCACCGCCACGATCGGAATACGACCATTTTCACCGTTCTTGAACATGCTTGAAATGATGGCTTCGCCCACAGGTCGGCCTTTGCCGAACGAGGGTGACAGGTGCATGCGCAAGCCGGGAGCTGCGTTGACTTCGACCACACCACCGCCTTGTTCTTCGATGGGACGCAAGATGCTGTCACAAACGACGTCGACCCCACAAATATCGAGCCCGACCATGTGGGCAGCCGCTACCGCACGCGCCGCCACTTCGGGGTGTACATCGTCGGTGACGTCGGTGGCCGATCCGCCAGTGGAGAGATTGGCGTTGTTGCGCAGATTGACCCGTTGTCCCTTGACGGGGATGGAACCTGCCGTAAAGCCCTGTCCGGCCAGGCAAGCTTGTGCAATGTCGTCGAAACGGATCTTTGTAAGCGAGGTGGAGTGCCCGCTGCCGCGTCGTGGGTCCTTGTTCACCTCCGTGACCAACTCGGCGATCGAGTGAATGCCATCGCCGACTACCTTAGGGGGCTCCCGGCGTGCCGCAGCTACCAGCTTGTCGCCTACGACCAACAGGCGAAAATCGTTGCCAGGCATATAGCGTTCAACCAGAATGTTATCCCTGAATTCGGTGGCCGCGACGTACGCCATTTCCAGTTGATCCCTGGTTGTGATGTTGACCGTCACGCCCTTTCCCTGGTTGCCATCATTGGGCTTGACTACGACGGGCAGCCCAATTTCACACGCCGCTTTCCATGCGTCCTCGGCATCACAAACTTCTCTCCCTACAGGAACCGGTACGCCGGCGGCAGCCAGTAATTTTTTGGTCAGATCCTTGTCCTGCGCAATGGCTTCTGCAATGGCACTGGTCACGTCCATTTCGGCGGCTTGAATGCGCCGTTGCTTGCTGCCCCAGCCGAAGCGAACCATGCTGCCTTCGGTCATGCGGCTGAAGGGGATGTTGCGCGCCATGGCGGCGTTCACTATGCAACCGGTGCTTGGGCCAAGCCGCACGTCTTCGTCCAGTTCGCGCAATTGCGCCAGAGCGCTGGCCAGATCGAACGGTGCATCTTCCATGGCCGCCCGGCATAGGGCTTGTGCCAGTTCAAGCGCCAGTCGGCCGACAGCCTCTTCACTGTATTCCACCACCACTTGGTAAACTTGGGGTTCGATGGTCTGGGTAGTGCAACTAAAGGTGACCGGGCAACCCGCCTGTGCCTGCAATTCCAGGGCCGCCAACTCCAGTACGTGGGCCATGGGAATGGAGTCGTCGTGACCAGTGGGCTGGAGTGGGCTGATCTCCGGGAAAAGCGCCCGCAGCCGTGCCTCGAAACCAGCAAGATGACTGACCGAGCACTCAGCATCGCTGCACGACACGACCGACTGAATGGCAGTATGGTGACTCCAAAGATTGGGTCCGCGCAGGGCCCGGATACGTGTAACTTCCATACGGTGCAATCAGTAAGGGGTTTTCTTCGGGTTGGACTCGAAGGTGCGCAGTCCTGCACCGATCAACTCCGGCGGAATATTGAGGGCCCAGGCGGCGGCCACCGCAGCCATCACCATTTCGGGTTGGGAAGACTTGGCAGGCTTCAGGGTCGCCAGGGGCAATTGTGCGGTTTCCTCCAGGCCCTGTGCCATAACGATCAAGTCGTCGCGCACGAACACGACCCGCTCGCCCGCTTCACGGTGTCGAGCCATCGCGGGGTGCTTTGCGTCCAGACCATAGAAAATCACCTTGCCATCACATAGCGCGGCCATTTCCACCACCTGCGGGTCGGCGGCGTTGAGCACCGCAGTGCCAGTGGGCAAGATGACATCGACCTGCGTACGGGCAACTTTGTAAGTCTGCTCCGCATCGAGAATATCGAACTCGGAAAGCGACTCCTGCCAACTCACGTCGGTCACGATGCCCACACTGCACTTGTCATAGGCCAATCCTTCTGCGAGGATGGTACGGCTGCTGTTTTCGAATACCGCCGCCTGGACCGAGCGATTGATCAGGAGCCGTTGCCCCGCTTCCCAGTGCGTGCAGTCGCTGGCCACGACCTGCCGTCCGTCCAGGTACAAGCCTTCGCTACAGGCCAATCCAACATGCCTGCCGCTGATGTGCGCCAACCATGCCACCAGGCGCGCAATGCGTCCGGTCTTTTGCGTTCCAGTGATGCCGACGATGGGAATGCGCCCATCCTTGCCATCCTGAAATAGATGGTCAACGATCGCCTTGCCGACAGGGCGACCCTGGCCTTCTGCGGGTCGAATATGCGACAGCAGCCCCGGGCTGGCGTTGACTTCGATGACAGCAGCGAGTTGCCCTTGCATGGGCCTTGAAACGTCTTCCAGCACCATGTCCACCCCGGCGATGTCCAGACCCACTACGCGCGCGGCCAGTGCCGCTGCCGCCGCAACGCTGGGGTGCACCTGATCGGTCACATCAAATGCGACGTTGCCATTGCGCTGGATCAGTACCTTCTGGTCCTTCGGCGGAATCGATTCTGGAGTCAAGCCTGCTCGCTCCAATTCCAGAATGATTTCTCCCGATTTGCTGGGCATCATGGCGTTGAGCGGGAAGTCTTCTCCGGTACCCCGGCGCGGATCGGAGTTGATCTGGATATCGGTCAACAGATCAATGGTGGACACACCGTCGCCTACCACCCAGATGGATTCACCTTGCGCCGCTGCAACCATGTTCTTGCCGACAATGAGCATGCGGTGTTCGTTGCCGGGTATGAACTTCTCCACGATGACACTGCTGCCTCCGCCCTTGCGATGAGCCAGCGCATAGGCCGCTTCCACATCGCTTTGCGTCATGAGGTTGAGCGACACGCCACGGCCGTGGTTTCCGTCGTAGGGTTTGACTACCACCGGTACGCCAATACTTTGCGCAGCGTCCCAGGCTTGTTCTGCGGTACGGACCAACTCGCCCTCTGGCACCGGCACGCCACAGGACTTGAGCAGGGTCTTGGTGAGGTCCTTGTCGCTGGCAATTTCTTCGGCTATTGCCGAGGTCTGGTCGGTCTCGGCGGTCCAGATGCGGCGCTGATTGATTCCGTATCCCAGTTGCACCAGATTGCCTTCGGTGAGACGGATCGACGGAATGCGGCGCGCGGTAGCTGCATCAACAATATTTGCCGTGCTGGGACCCAGGCACAAATCGTCGACCTGCTCCTGCAGATGGGTGACGGCGGCTGCCAGATCGAAAGTTTCGTCGTTGATCGCGGCCAGAACCAGTTCCCGTGCGGCGTCAAGTGCGTCACGACCAACCTGCTCCTGACGTGTGCGGAACGCAATTTTGTAAACCCCACGTTTCGAGGTCTGTCGTGCCTTGCCAAAGCCAGTGCGCATGCCGGCCAGGTTCTGCAATTCCAGCGTGACATGCTCCAGAATGTGGGCCGCGTAGGTGCCCTCACGCACGCGCTGCAAAAAGCCGCCGCGAACTCCGGGGCTGCAGTGGTGCTCGACCAAGCTGGGCAGCAGGGTGGTCAGTCGCTCGTAAAAGCCTGCAATGGTATTTGAAGGGCAGTCTTCCAGTTCGCCAATGTCGACCCAGGCCTCGATCACCGGGCGATAAGTCCAGAGGTTGGGACCGCGCAGGTGCGTTACCCGAAGGATAGTGATACTTTTCTTCTTCGTCATGTCTTGTTATGCGTTGTGCGGTGCACCGTATTGGCGTTGTCTGCGTTAAGTATTCTCGCTCAGTCTCAAGCGAAATAAAATCAACCCCTAAATGACCACTGAAGCCCTCGCCGCCAACTCCCTGCCGCTCGAACTCTCTGACGCTTGGCGTGACGATGTGCAAATGCAACTCCGCCCGCAAGAGAACGTGCTTGCTGCCCTGCAGGTTGACCTGAACACGCAACTGCAATTTGTGAATGGGCTTGTTTTGGTGAGCAACCAGCGGCTGATGTCCCGGATGGATCGCCAGGCACGATGGGAATCCTGGGCCTACCGCCAAGGGATGGTGCTGCAGCACTACGACCATGCAGGGGTGGCTCATCTGGACTTGGTCGACACCCAGGCTCGCTTGGCGACATGGCGGTTTACGTTGGGGCAGAACCTGCACGCTATCCGACTGGTGGATCAGTTTCAGTTGGAACTGCAAAGCCATGTCACCGGCGAGCCGTTGCTGCAGGCGTTGCACAATGTGTGCCCGAGTTGCAAGGCTCCCCTGGATCCTGACCAGGACGAATGTCCGATCTGTACCAAGGTGGTTCATACACCGCCTTCGACCTGGACCTTGTTTCGTTTGTGGCGTTTTGCCGTGCCATACAAGGGACAGTTGCTGCTGGGGTTCATGCTGATGCTCTTGGGAACCGCTGCCAACCAGGTTCCGCCCTATCTGACGGCCCCCTTGGTCGACGAGGTGCTGATTCCCCTGCAGAAAGGGCAAGCCATCGAGCCTGGCACTATCGTCACTTATCTTTCGGCGCTGATGGGTGCGGCCGTGCTGGCATGGGTGCTGAGTTGGGGCAAGACCTACGTCCTGGCCTTGGTTTCCGAGCGCATTGCGGCCGATTTGCGGACCACCACCTATGAGCACTTGTTGCGACTCTCGCTTGAATATTTTGGTGGTAAGCGCACCGGAGATCTGCTGTCGCGCGTGGGCAGCGAAAGTGATCGCATAGCCGTCTACCTGTCACTGCATTTGACCGATTTTGCCAGCGATGTGGTGATGATCGTGATGACCGCAGTGATCCTGTTCACGATGGATCCGTATTTGGCACTAATTACACTGGTGCCGTTGCCCTTTATAGGCTGGATGATCCACTTTGTTCGCTACCGCCTGCGCACAGGTTTCGAGAAGATCGACCGTGTCTGGGGTGAGGTCACCAATGTGCTGGCTGACACCATTCCCGGGATACGGGTGGTCAAGGCGTTTGCCCAGGAACAGCGCGAGGCCAATCGGTTCCGTGACGCTAACAGACACAATCTGCTGGTCAATGACCGGATCAACAAAATTTGGTCGCTTTTTTCACCCAGCGTCTCGCTGTTGACCGAAGTAGGGCTGCTCGTGGTTTGGGGTTTTGGCATATGGCAAGTGTCCAAGGGCACGATCACAGTAGGCATGTTGCTGATGGCCATTGCCTACATTGGCCGCTTCTATGGGCGACTGGATTCCATGAGCCGCATCGTTTCGGTGACCCAGAAGTCCGCATCGGCCGCCAAGCGCATTTTTGATATTCTTGACCACGTCTCCAGTGTCCCGGAGTCCGCCAACCCGGTGCGGGTCGACAAGGTGGTCGGGCGTATTGAAGTGCGCGATGTCGGATTCCGGTATGGCAACCGCGAGGTCAATCGAGGCATCAAACTTTCTATCGCGCCCGGCGAAATGATCGGTCTGGTGGGGCACAGCGGTTCTGGCAAGAGTACGCTTGTGAACTTGATTTGCCGTTTTTACGATGTGTCCGAGGGCGCCATTCTGGTCGATGGTGTGGATATTCGCTCCTACGCGGTGTCGGATTACCGCAAGAACATCGGGTTGGTGTTACAGGAACCATTTTTATTCTTTGGAACCATTGCCGAAAACATTGCCTATGGCAAGCCTGAGGCAAGCCGGGCCGAGATCATTGCCGCAGCGCGCGCGGCGCATGCACATGAGTTCATCCTGCGCCTGCCGCAAGGCTACGACTCCATGGTGGGTGAGCGCGGTCAGGGGCTGTCGGGTGGGGAGCGCCAGCGTATTTCCATCGCCCGCGCGCTGCTGATTGATCCGCGCATCCTGATTCTTGACGAGGCCACTTCCTCGGTGGACTCGGAGACTGAAAAGGAGATTCAGAAGGCTCTGGAGAACCTGGTGAAAGGTCGCACCACCATTGCCATCGCGCATCGACTCTCAACCCTGCATCGTGCAGATCGGCTCGTTGTACTTGACCGGGGTCGCGTGGTGGAAGAGGGCGCGCACGATGCCTTGATGGCGCGCGAGGGTGCTTATTTCAATTTGTACCAGGCGCAAGCACGCAACATGGATATTGACATGGATAACGCGCGATGAACGTACTTGTAACGCTCTGCGGGAAGTCGCTCGCATTTGACTTGGTACGCAGTCCATTTGGCAAACTGGTGTTTACCAATGCGCAAGGTGAACCATTTGAAGGCGTCGTGCCAGTGCGCGCCTTTCCACTGCAGTCGCCCGAGGATGGCATATCTTTGGTCAGTCACGATGGCCAGGAAGTTGCGTGGATCGATCAGCTCAAAGCCGTGCCTGAGCCTGCTCAGGCACTTATTCGAGAGGAGTTGCGCACGCGCGAATTCATGCCGGTGATTCAGGGCATCGTGTCGGTAACCAGTTTTTCAACGCCATGCACATGGAAGGTGCAGACCGACCGGGGAGACACTGCATTTGTGCTGCGTGGTGATGAAGACATTCGCCGCATTGGAACTGCCGGCGGGCTATTGATCGCTGATTCCCACGGCATTCAGTACCTAGTGAAAGACCAGTTTGCGTTGAACGTGCATAGCAAAAAGATTCTGGACCGCTTCCTGTAGCGTTTCTCCTGAACCTGCAGGGGGGCAGTCAACCCGCCCCGCATCCAACTCGCTGGAATCTGGACGGGCGCTGGGTTTGCTCGTAGCTACGGCAACTATTTGTAAATATCGACTTGCCGCTCGGCACTGTCATGCCTATGCTTAGTCAAAGCAACGAAAGGCTGGATCATGTACAAAAACATTGTGTTGGCATATGACGGCTCTGACTCCGGGCAAAAGGCTCTGCTGGACTGCTGTGATTTGGCGCAGTGGAGCCATGCGGCTCTTTCGCTGGTGGCAGTTATGCCGTCCGCCATGGGGATTGTTGCCATGGAAGGCAGCATCTATGACCCCGAGGTTGAGGAACGCGAGCACAACCGGTTCCTGGCAATCTTGGGCGATGGGTTGCGACGTCTGGCCGATGCTGGCTATGCGGCCAGGGGAGAGTTACTGGTCGGAGAATCGGTTGAGGAAATAACGAACTACGCCGTGAAAAACAATGCGGACTTGATTGTGGTGGGGCACAAGCACCTCGACGGTTGGGCGGCACGGTGGTGGCGAGGTTCGATCTCTAGTGCTTTGATCGAACACGCCCACTGCAGTGTCCTGTGTGTTATCACGCTTCGGTGAGTCATTCGATATGGAAAGGAAGCCTTCTATGTCTAGCTACCCTGTGATCGAGCAAGATGGACATTGGGCGTCCGTGTCTATCCCCCGGGGCGACCGCTTTGCCACGCCTTCAGTTCCCCGACAAAACCCCGTCTAAAGGCCACCACACATATTACAAAAATCACTCCGATGATGACGTTGATCCAGGAGCCCACCTGATCGGCCAGGAAGTTTTGCAGACCGATGATGGTGAACGCGCCTATGACAGGGCCAGCAAATGTACCTAGGCCCCCGAGTAGCGTCATCAGGATCACCTCACCGCTCAACGACCAATGCGCGTCGTTGAGGGTCACAAAGCCTAAGGACAATGTCTTCATGGACCCTGCCAGACCGGCCAGCGCTGTTGATAGCACAAAGGCCAGCAACTTGTAGCGGTTCACGTCGTATCCAAGCGAGATCGCGCGTGGCTCATTCTCGCGAATGGCTTTGAGGACCTGCCCGTAGGGAGAATGCACCACCCGGATGACAAACAGAAAGACCGCGACAAATACTGCAAGCACCACAAAGTACATCACCAGATCGTTTTCGAGCGGGATGAATCCGAACAGCTTGCCGCGTGGCACGCCTTGCAGGCCATCTTCCCCACCGGTAAACGGTGCCTGCAGGAAAACGAAGTACACCATTTGGGCCATGGCCAATGTGACCATGGCGAAATAGATGCCCTGACGCCGGATCGCCACCGTGCCTATGGCCAAACCGCAGAGCGCGGCAACGCCGGTGCCGGCCAGGATACCCAGTTCCGGGGGCCAACCCGCTGTGCGCACCAACCAACCTGTAGCGTAAGCTGCCGCGCCAAGATACGCTGCATGCCCAAACGAAAGTAAACCGGTGAAACCCATCAGCAAATTAAACGCACAGGCAAAAATTGCGTAACACAATGCACCCATCATGAAGATTGGGTACAGGCCGATGAAAGGGGCTATCAGCAGAAACACCAAGCCCAGCCATAGTCCAAGGCTAGCCATTCGTTCCGAGCGATGTTCAGTGGCTTGCGAGGGCATCAATTTTCCTTCCCGAACAGTCCGGCCGGACGGATCATTAGCACGATGGCCATGATTACGAACACCACAATGCTGGACGCCTCCGGGTAGAACACCTTGGTCAGTCCCTCAATCAAGCCCAGAGCCACACCGGTCAGGATGGAGCCCAGTATGGAACCCATCCCACCAATGACTACAACCGCAAAAACCACGATGATCAAGTTGCTTCCCATGAGCGGATTGACCTGAATCACCGGCGCGGCCAGCACACCTGCCAGGGCCGCAAGGCCACAACCTGCCCCATAGGTGAGCATCACCATCAGTGGCACATTTATACCGAAAGCTTGTACCAGCGCGGGGTTTTCGGTACCCGCGCGCAGGTAGGCACCAAGTCGGGTGCGCTCGATGATGAACCAGGTGCCAAGACATACCGAGAGTGAACTGACCACCACCCACGCCCGGTAGTTGGGCAACACCATAAAGCCGAGGTTGGTCGCGCCTTGCAGCAATTCCGGAACCGGATAGGACTGCCCCGAAACGCCAAACTGATCGCGGAAGATGCCTTCAGCGATCAATGCCAGCCCAAAGGTGAGCAGCAAGCCATAAATGGGGTCAATCTTGTACAGGCGTTTAAGCAGCGTTCGCTCAATCACCACACCGACTGACCCGACCAGCAAGGGCGAAACCAGCAGCGCCATCCAGTAACTCAGCTCGAACTTGTCCAGCATGACAAAGGCTACATAAGCCCCCATCATGTAGAGCGCACCATGCGCGAAATTCACGATACCCAGCAGACCAAAAATAACCGCCAGTCCCAAACTCAGCATGGCGTAAAAAGAGCCATTGACAAGACCTAGCAAGAGCTGGCCCAGGAACGCCTGAATGGGGATACCGAAAATTTCCATGAACGAAGACCTAGCCTTTTACTTCCAGAGTGCGCATTTGGTCTCGGCCTTGGTCGTCCAAGCCGTTTCACCCTTAAAGGTCTCGGCTACCTTGTAGTAGTCCCATGGCTCATTCGATTCGTCCGGCGTTTTGACCTGCATCAGATACATGTCGTGCACCATGGTGCCATCGTCGCGAATGTAGCCACCTTTGGTAAACACGTCGTTGATCTTGGTTTTCCTCATCTGCGCCAGTACCTTGTCTGCATCGTCAGAACCGGTGGCCTTGACGGCGGCGAGGTAAGTGAGTGCCGCTGAATAATCACCTGCTTGCAGTGAAGACGGCATGCGCTTGTTCTTCTCAAAGAACTTGCGGCTCCAGGCGCGCGCTTCCGGGTCGCGGTTCCAGTACCAACTGTCGGTAAGGTACATGCCCTGGGTAGCCTTGAGTCCCAGCGAGTGGATGTCGTTGATGAAAACCAGCAAGCCGGCCAACTTCATCGTCTTGGTGATGCCAAATTCGTTGGCGGCCTTGATCGAATTGATGGTGTCCCCGCCGGCATTGGCAAGGCCGAGGATCTGCGCTTTGCTGGATTGCGCCTGCAACAGGAAGGACGAGAAGTCGCTGGCGGACAACGGGTGGCGAACCGAGCCAACAATCGTGCCGCCCGCAGCCTTCACCACGGTGGTAGTGTCGCTCTGAAGCTGTGAACCAAACGCGTAGTCTGCTGTCAAAAAGTACCAGCTCTTGCCGCCCGACTTGACCACTGCGTTTCCGGTGCCTTTGGCCAGCGCAGTCGTGTCGTAGGCGTAGTGCACGGTGTAGGGTGAGCACTGCTCGTTGGTGAGCGCAGAAGTTGCGGCTCCCACCGATATGAAGGGTTTCTTCTTCTCGAGTGCGATTTTCGCCATCGCCAGACCGGTACCAGAGTTGGTGCCACCCACCAGCATATCGACCCCCTGGGTGTCAAACCATTCGCGGGCCTTGGCAGCAGCCACGTCGGGCTTGTTTTGATGGTCTGCTACCAGCAGTTCAATTTTCTTGCCGGCGATAGCACCACCCATGTCGGCGATCGCCATCCGGATAGCTTCTGCACCTGCCGGGCCGTCAATGTCGGCGTACAGCCCCGATAAGTCGGAAATGAACCCGATGCGAATGACATCGCCCGACATCTGTGCTTGGACGTTCGCTCCGACCATGGACACGCCCGCCACGCTGAGGGCCGCAAATAGTTTCTTGAGTTTCATGCTTGTCTCCTGTTAAAAATTGAATGAATGCGGGTAACGTTATACGCCGAGGTACTCGTGCAGGCTCTGCATGCGCGCAGGCAATTCGAACTGTGTGAATTCCTGAATGACCTGGCCATGTTCCATCACCAGAAATCGATCTGCCAGCGGCGCAGCAAAAACGAAGTTTTGTTCTACCATCACGATCGTGTAACCCTGCTTGCGAAGATCTTTCACCATGGTGGCAAGCTTCTGCACGATGACGGGCGCAAGACCTTCTGAAATTTCATCGAGCAACAGCAGTTTGGCACCGGTGCGCAGTATGCGTGCGACCGCCAGCATTTGCTGCTCGCCCCCCGAGAGTCGCGTTCCCTGGCTCGAAGCGCGTTCGCGCAGGTTGGGGAACATGGCATAAATCTGCTCCACGCTCATTCCCCCTGGTGCCAGAGTCGGAGGGAGCAGCAGATTCTCTACCGCCGAGAGGCTGGAAAAAATACCCCGTTCCTCCGGGCAATACCCCAAACCCAGCCGAGCAATGTGGTGCGTTGCCATGGCGATCGTTTCCGCTCCCCGAACCTGAATCGACCCCTTGCGACTGCCAATCAATCCCATGATGGCGCGCAGGGTACTGGTGCGGCCTGCGCCATTGCGTCCCAGCAAGGTCACTACCTCGCCTTCATTCACATAAAAATTGACGCCGTGCAGCACATGCGACTCTCCATACCAGCCGTGCAGTTCCTTGACTTCGAGAAACGCGCTCATGTCAGTGTGCGCCTTTGAGTTCTGCGTCGGCGCTGCCCATGTAGGCTTCCATCACTGCAGGATCTTTGGATACTTCGGCGTAAGTGCCCTCGGCCAACGTCGCGCCACGCTGCAACACCGTGATGGTGTCGGCAATGCTGGAGACCACGCTCATATTGTGTTCCACCATCAGTACGGTTCGGTTCGCCGCCACTTTCTTGATAAGCTGGCGGATGCGGTCCACATCTTCCAACCCCATCCCCTGTGTGGGTTCGTCCAGCAGCATCAATTTGGGCTCCATCGCAAGCGTGGTCGCTATTTCCAGTGCGCGCTTGCGGCCGTAACTCAACTCGACTGCGGTAAGTGCGGCCATCGGCTCCAGGTCCACCGCAGCGAGCAACTCTATGGCGCGTGCATTGAGGTTATGGAGCGAGCGTTCTGACTTCCAGAAATGAAAGGAATTACTCAACTGGCGCTGCAACGCCACCCGCACGTTTTCCAGCACCGTGAGGTGCGGAAATACCGCAGAAATTTGGAATGAACGAATGACACCCATTCGCGCAATCTGGGCCGGGGCGAGGTCTGTGATGTCCTGCCCGTCCAGCAATATCTGGCCCGAGGTCGGTGTCAGGAATTTCGTGAGAAGGTTGAAGCACGTTGTCTTGCCCGCGCCATTGGGACCTATCAATGCGTGGATGCTGCCACGCTTGACACGCAAGTCCACTTGGTCAACAGCGACAAAGCCCTTGAACTCCTTGGTCAGCTTCTTGGTTTCAAGTATGCAGTCCACCGGTATCCATTTCCCTTCTAGAGGTGTGCATGATATTCAACGCAGGATGCAACAGCAATCCGTGAGACTACGCGAGGGTTTACCCTGTGCCATGTTCTACACTTCCAGGTTGTCGATCAGTCGTGTCGCGCCAAGCCGCGCTGCGGCCAGCACCACCAGGGCATCGCCCGGATGGGGCATCTGCAAATCCAGTTGCCGTCTGACCGCAACGTAATCGGGCTTCCATCCGGCGCTGCTAAGGGACTGCATGGCCTGTGACTCCAGGCGGGCGACTTCGCGGGGCTGTAATGTGGTGCCTGCACGCAGTGCGTTCGCAACGGTTTTGAGTGTGTGGGACAAGAGCACGGCCTGCTGTCGCTCGGTCGGATTGAGGTAGCCATTGCGTGACGACAAGGCCAAGCCGTCGTCGCTGCGCTGGGTTTCGCCACCGACGATGTCGATCGGCATGGCAAATTGTTTGACCATGTTGCGGATAACCATGAGCTGCTGGTAGTCCTTCTTGCCAAACAATGCCGTTCGCGCTTGCGTACAGGACAGCAGTTTCAGCACCACGGTGCAAACGCCAATGAAAAAACCAGGTCGAAAATGGCCTTCAAGACTGTCCGCCAGATCCGCTGGCGGATGCACCTTGAAGGTTTGCGGTTGCGGGTACATCTCTGACTCCAGCGGCGCAAACACCAAGTCGCAACCGGCTGCCTCAAGTTGCTCGCAATCAGCGTCGAGCGTGCGCGGGTAGGAGTCAAAGTCTTCGTTAGGCGCGAACTGCAGTCGATTTACGAAGATGGTTGAGACCGTGATGTCGCCGAGCGGTTTGGCCTGGCGCACCAGCGCCAGGTGACCGGCATGCAGATTGCCCATGGTCGGCACGACTGCCGGGTGGCGGAAAGCGCCGAGATGGCCTTTGAGGTCTGAGAGTGTGTGAACGATGTGCATCAGTTGCTCAACTTTGAAAGACTATTCTGGGATTACCAGGCGTGCAGAGCATCCACCGGAAAGCTTCCCTCTTTCACTGCATGTACATAGGCTTCCATGGCGCCACGGATGCTGGAGGCATCGGCCATGAAGTTACGTACAAACTTCGGGTTTTTGCCAAGATTGACACCCAGCATATCGTGCAATACCAGCACTTGCCCCGCCGTTCCCTTGCCCGCACCAATACCGATCGTTGCGCAGTGAGTGAGCTCGGTGGTGAGCTCGCACGACAGTGCCGCCGGAACCATCTCCAGCACCAGCATGGACGCTCCCGCATCCTGTAACTCATGAGCCTGGCGCTTCAGGATGTCTGCGCTGGCCGGCGTCTTGCCTTGCACCCGGTAGCCGCCCAATGCGTGCACGGTTTGTGGAGTAAGACCCAGGTGGGCGCAGACCGGAATACCGCGCTCCACCAGAAAACGCACGATTTCGGTGGTCCATCCGCCACCTTCGAGTTTGACCATGTGGGCTCCGGCCTGCATCAGCACGCAAGCGTTGCGAACCGCCTGCTCGCGAGACTCCTGGTAGGTGCCGAATGGCAAGTCCCCAATCAGCCATGCGGTGCCCTGCGCCCGTCGCAAGCCGCGCGCCACCGATTCTGTGTGGTAACGCATGTCTTCCAGTGTGACACCGACCGTGCTGTGCAGCCCCCGGCACACCATGCCCAGCGAGTCACCGATCAGAATGCATTCGACGCCCGCCGCATCGGCTACGGCGGCAAAGGTGGCATCGTAGGCCGTGAGCATGGTAATTTTTTCGCCGCGCGTGTGCATTTCCAGCAGCCGCGGCAGACTGATCGGCTTGCGCGTTGCCGGTGGCGAGGCCGGCGGCAGAGTGCCATAAGGCGATGCGGCGGTACTGTTCTCGGGTTCCTGGGCCATGGTGCTTCCAAACGAATTTGCGTGCCTGAACGGCCGCAATACTAACTGTTTACAGCAATTTCATCTTCTTGGCCGCTTCACGCAACTCCTGGCGGAAGTTGGGGTGGGCAATGCCGATCAGTGCCTGCGTGCGCTGGTGCGCAGATTTGCCACGCAACTGCGCCACACCGTATTCTGTGACAACGTAGTTGATATCGTTCTTGCTGGTGGTGACATGCGTGCCTGCCGACAGGGACGGTACGATGCGCGAGATGGCGTCGTTCTTTGCCGTCGAGGGCAGCACGATGAAGGCCTTGCCACCGTTGGAGCGGTTGGCAGAACGCACAAAGTCGGCCTGACCACCGGTGCCGGAATAGGGCAGAAACCCCAGGCTTTCCGATCCGCACTGCCCAAGAAAATCAATTTGCATGGTGGCGTTGATGGCGTGCAGATTGTCGTTCTGACCGGCAATGTAGGGGTCGTTGGTCATGCTCACCGGGTGCATTTCCAGTGACTGGTTGCGGTGCAGGAACTGATACAGCTTCTTGGAACCCAAGGCAAAGGTGGCCACCATTTTTCCTGGCATGAAATTTTTTCGTGCGTTGGTGATGGCTCCGGCTTCGACCAGCGTCATGATGCCGTCGCCCACCATTTCGGTGTGCACACCTAGGTCGTTCTTGTGGGTGAGCTGCATCACCACCGCATCGGGAATGCCGCCATAACCAATCTGCAGTGTCGCGCCGTCTGGAATCATCTCGGCAACATACTTGCCGATGGCTTCCTGCACCGGTCCGATCTTGGGCAAACCCACTTCAAAAATCGGATCCTGACTCTCGGTCAGCGCCGCTACCTTCGAGATATGAATATGGCAGTCCCCGTTGGCAAACGGCACGTTGGGATTGACTTCCAGCACCACCGCACGTGCTTGCGATATTGCGGCCATGGTGTAGTCCGATCCCAGCGAAAGCGAAAAATAGCCGTGTTCATCCATCGGGGATGCGATGGAGAACACCACATCTGCCGGAATCAACCGGCGTTTGAGCAGTTCCGGTATTTCGGAAAAATTGGCAGGGATGAAGTCGGTCCAGCCCTCGGTTGCGCCAGGGCGCGACGTTCCGCTGAAAAAATAGGCCAGATGGCGCACATGGGCCACTGTCTTGGGGTCGAAGTAGGCGAACTTGCGCATTGGCAAAATTTGACAAACCCGCACATCTTGAAACGAGCGGCGTTCCTCTGACAACGCGGTCAACAGGGCAGGGGGCTCTCCTACGCCTGTGGGAACCACGATCGTGTCGCCACTCTTTACGAGGCGAATCGCTTCACCCGCAGCGCAGAGCTTTTGCTGGTACTGGGCTTGAACGGACATAGAAGGCTTTCTGAATCAGTTGGGGGTGTAGGCAAGTCGAACATAGATCGGCGCGAAGGCTTCCGCCTGCGTGATCTCGATCAGTGTTTCTTTCGCCAATTCAAGCAGCGCAATGAAAGTCACCACCAGCACAGGCGCGCCGCTGGCTGGGTCAAACAGGTCTTCAAAGCCGACAAAACGTTTTCCTTGCAGACGCTTGAGCACCATGCTCATATGCTCGCGCACGGACAGTTCTGCCCGGCTGATCTTGTGGTGCTGTACCAGTTTGGCCCGACGGAGAATATCGCGCCAAGCTTCCTGCAGGTCCGCCAGCTGCACTTCCGGAAAGCGGGGTTTGAGCGCCTGCTCGATAAATACTTCTGCCTTGAGAAAGTCGCGTCCGAACTGTGGGATGGCGTTGAGTCGGGCCGCTGCCAGCTTCATTTGCTCGTATTCGATCAACCGTCGGACCAGTTCGGCGCGAGGGTCTTCGGCCTCCTCGCCTCCGGCCACCTTCTTGGGTGGCAGCAGCATGCGTGACTTGATCTCGATCAGCATGGCGGCCATCAGCAGGTATTCGGCAGCGAGTTCCAGATTGCGCTTGCGAATCTGGTCCACATAAACCAGGTACTGCTTGGTCACGCTGAGCATGGGAATATCAAGAATATTGAAGTTCTGCTTGCGGATCAGGTACAGCAAAAGGTCCAGTGGCCCCTCAAACGCTTCCAGAAACACTTCCAGCGCGTCCGGCGGGATGTACAGGTCCTGCGGCATGGCAAACAGCGGCTCGCCATAGAGCCGTGCCACTGCCACATGATCAACGACCTCGGGGCCGGCAGGCTGGAGCGACAGCGCTGTGTCCGACTCGCCCACGTGCTGGGCTGTCTGAGTCATGAAATTGCTATCAGAAAAATAGCTGCTCACGCACTATTTATGGGGGCCCGGGTTGTATTAGGCCTATTTATTGTCGGTCTGGTAGACGTACGGCTTCTGCTCAACTTTCGCGCTCCTGTAGCCGACCCATGCGGAGCGATCGACCACCTTGTCCCACAGCAGGGCCAGTCCTTTGCGCTGATTCGCTTCCATTTCCGGGTTCGCGGCCCGCAGTTCCTCAATGAACAGGGTGGCGTCGGAGCGGTAATCTGGGCGGCGAAAGATATTCATGGCGGGAACCTCGGTGAGATTGTTTGCCGCATTTTACCGGGCTTGCATCGCTTCTCAGGGACTACGAGCGACAAAGAGCGACAAACTTTGGTGGATTCCGGACGCCAGATTCCATCCTGTAGGATAGAAGGCATGGACTTTGCTGTGCATCCGTTAACCTGGCTTCATCTGGATTGGGTGTTGCTGGTCGTCGTAGCCTGGTTGCTGATCGGTGTCGTGGGTGTGGTTGCATTGCGCCGGTTCCGTTTCGTCGCCATTGTGCTGTTTCCGGTGGGCGCACTGTTCTCCCTGCTTCTGATGGGTGTGGCGATGAGTGCGACCTTCGGTGCGGTTGAGGTGGCAGTGCTGCCCCTGGGCTTGCCGCAGTTGCCATTTCATTTGCGGCTTGACAGTCTGTCCGCATTTTTTCTCATGCTCATTGGGGGCGTTTCTGCTGGTGTATCCGTGTTTGCGGCGGGCTATTTTCGAAAAGGCGAGGGCACGCCGCCGGGGCTGATCTGCCTGGAATACCACGTGTTTTTGGCCAGCATTGCCATGGTGGTCATCGCGGACGATGCCTACGTGTTCATGGTGGTGTGGGAGACGATGGCATTTTCTTCGTTCTTTCTGGTCATGGCCAATCACCGCATTCCCGAGATTCGCAGTGCGGGCTATCTCTATATGCTGGTGGCACACATCGGTGCGCTGGGAATTTTGTTGTGTTTTGGACTGTTGCAAGCCGACACCGGCGATTACACATTTGCAAACATGCGCCAGCAGCATCTGACACCATTCTGGGGTTCGGTTGCGTTTGTACTGGCGGTGTTTGGATTCGGCGCCAAGGCGGGCCTGTTACCGCTGCATGCCTGGTTGCCTGAGGCGCATCCTGCCGCGCCGTCGCCCTTTTCCGCGCTGATGAGCGCTGTGATGCTGAAGATTGCGCTGTACGGCATATTGCGGGTGGCCTTCGATCTGCTGCAAACCCGACTCTGGTGGTGGGGAGTCTTGCTTATGGTGATAGGTCTGGCAACCGCGCTTTTTGGGGTCGTGTTCTCCACGGTTCAGGTGGAGATGAAGCGCCTGCTGGCTTATTCATCGATTGAGAACATTGGGCTGATGTGCGCGGGGTTTGGCTTGTCGCTGCTGTTTTCAGCGTATTACATGCAAACGCTGTCGGCCCTGGCATTGACGGCCGCTCTGTACCACATGCTGAGTCATGCGTTTTACAAAAGCCTGCTGTTTTGCAGCACCGGTGCCGTGATGCACGCGACCGGGGAGCGCAGTCTGGGCAAGCTCGGTGGTTTGATGCGCACCATGCCCTGGGTGGCGTGGTCAACCTTGGTGGGTGCGCTGGCTTGCGCGGGACTGCCACCGTTTGGCGGTTTCGTGGCCGAGTGGCTGCTGTTGCAGAGTTTTTTGTTTACCACCGGGCTGCCCAGTTCCACGCTGGATATGCTTGTGCCCGTGATGGCGGCGTTGATTGTGCTGATTGCTGCCTTGTCGGGCTTCACCATGGTGAAGTACTTTGGTGTCATATTCTTGGGACAGCCGCGCGAGGAACGACTTTCCCAGGCGCACGATGCGGGTCCGTGGGAGCGTCTGGGGATGTTGTGGCTGGTGGCTGGCTGTGTGTTGTTGGGCTTGTTTCCCAACCAGGTCATTGCCCTGATGGATCCGGTAACCCAGTCGCTGGTTCACGCGGGTCTGGCGCATACCCTGGCAGACAATGGCTGGCTGCTGGTGCCAGTCACGATGGAGCGCGCCAGTTATGCGCCAGCCATCTTTTTGCTGGGTGTGCTGGCCAGCTTTGGATTGACGTTTTTTCTGGTGCGCAAGCTCTACCACGGCCGTCTGAGGCGGGTTCCGCCCTGGGACTGCGGCCACCGTTGGCAAACCGCACGCATGCAGGATACAGCGGAGGGTTTTGGCCAACCGATTCGGCAAATTTTCGACCCCTTTTTTCGGATTCAACGACATGTACCCAGCGCGTTTGATGCGCAGCCGAGCTACCGGGTGACGGTGGAAGATCCATTTTGGTACTGGCTGTACTTGCCAGTCGCCCGGATGGTGGAGCGCATCTCCAAAGTCGTTGGCATGCTGCAGCAGGGTCGGATTGCGGTGTACCTGATGTATAGCTTCGCAACGCTGATCGTCGTGCTGATGGTGGTGAAACGATGAGTACATTGGGCGTTGTTTCGCAATTATTGGCGCTGGTTACTGCCTTGCTGCTGGCGCCGCTGCTGTCAGGCTGGATAAATCAGTGGCGCCACTGGCTGCAAAACAAGTCGGCGCCGGGTCTGTTGCAACCCTACCGGATGCTGCACAAGCTGTTCAACAAGGAATCGGTGATGGCGGAGCACGCGTCACCGTTGTTCCGCTTTGCGCCGTATGTGATTTTTGGCTGCATGGCGCTTGCCAGTGCCATCGTCCCTACCTTGTCTACCGACTTGCCTCTGTCACCCGCAGCCGACGCGATTGCATTGGTAGGTCTGTTTGCGCTGGCCCGGGTGTTCATTTCGCTGGCGGCGATGGATGTGGGCACGGCCTTTGGGTCCCTGGGGGCCCGGCGCGAGATGCTGGTGGGTTTTCTGGCAGAACCGGCACTGCTGATGGTGCTGTTTTGCGCCTCCATGATTTCCCGATCCACGTCGCTGACGACGATCGTAGAAACACTGGCGCACCGGGACCTGGCCATCTACCCCAGCCTGATGCTTGCCGGTGTGGCTTTCACCATGGTCTCGCTGGCCGAGAACGCCCGAGTGCCGGTGGACAACCCTGACACCCACCTCGAACTCACCATGATTCACGAGGCCTTGATTCTGGAGTATTCGGCGCGGCATTTGGCGCTGCTGGAATGGGCTGCCAGCCTGAAATTGTTTGCTTACTCCTGTATTGGTCTGGCGATCTTCTTCCCTTGGGGAGTGGCCGAGGCCAATGAGCCTTTTTCGCTGCTGCTGGCACTGCCAGTTCTGATTTTTAAGCTGGCCGTGGGGGGGATGCTGTTGGCAGTCATTGAAACGGCCAGCGCCAAGATGCGCATCTTTCGCGTACCCGAGTTTTTGGGAACTGCCTTTCTGCTGGCCGTCATCGGTCTGCTGGTGAATGTGCTGCTGGGGGTGGGATGAATCATTACGCCCCGCAACTTATCAATTTGTTCGCAACGATCATCCTGCTGCTGTCGTTTGCCATGATCTCGCAGCGACGGATCGTGTCGCTGATCAACCTGTTCATGATGCAAGGTGCAGCCCTGGTCGCGGCTTCTTTCTTGCTGGGATATGTCTCGCATCAGCCCGACCTGTATGTCTCGGGTGTTCTGACACTGTTGCTCAAAGTGATTTTCATCCCCTGGATGCTGCACCGGGTGATTCGCCGGCTCAATGTGCGCTGGGATGTGGAAACGCTATTGAACATTCCTACGACCATGTTGGTGGGGATTGCTCTGGTGATCTTTGCGTTCAGTCTGGCGTTGCCGATTTCCCGTCTATCCACATCGGTTGCCGGAAGTTCGCTGGGCATTGCGTTGGCCTGCGTGCTGCTGTCTTTCATGATGATGATTACCCGCTCTAAGGCGGTGCCGCAGGTGATCGGATTTTTGTCGATGGAAAACGGCCTGATTTTCGCAGCCACGACGGTGACCAATGGCATGCCAATGATCGTGGAATTTGGCATTGCACTGGACGTGCTGGTCGGCGTTCTGATTCTGGGAGTGTTCATGTTCCAGATTCGCGAAAAATTCGACAGCCTGGATATTCATAATCTTGAGGCGCTCAAGGAAGACTGAGCATGAGCGCACTTTTCTTCGTCCTCGGTATTCCACTTCTGGGTGGATTGGTCCTGGCACTGATCGGACACCGGGCCTACGCGCGCGACGTGAACGTCGCGTTCAGCCTGGGAACCTTTCTGGCCGCATGCGCCATGACGGCGCAGGTCGTGAGCGAAGGGCCGCAATACGTCTGGGGCCAGCAGTTTTTCATTGACCCCTTGAACGTCTTTCTTGTCACCCTGACGGCGTTCGTCGGCATGACCACGGCCATTTTCTCTCGTCCGTACATGCGGGTGGAACAGGACCATGGCAAGATGACGCCCCGGCGCATGCAGCTCTACCACAGCATGTACCAGCTGTTCAGTTTCACCATGCTGCTGGCGCTGACCACCAACAACCTGGGCATTATCTGGGTGGCCATGGAGGCGGCCACGCTGACTACGGTGCTGCTGGTCAGTGTCTACCGTACCTCTGCGAGCCTGGAAGCGGCCTGGAAGTACTTCATTCTGTGTGGGGTGGGCATTGCGCAGGCGCTGTTTGGCACCATCCTGCTGTACATGGCAGCCGACAAGGTGCTGGGCTCCGAGCACGCCACCCTTTTGTGGACCAACCTCAACACTATCAAGGACCAACTCGATCCAACCATTGTGACGCTGGCCTTTGTGTTTTTGCTGGTGGGCTATGGCACCAAGATCGGGCTGGTGCCCTTGCACAGTTGGCTGCCCGATGCCCACGCAGAGGGCCCTACCCCGGTCTCGGCGGTATTGTCGGGTTTGTTGCTCAATGTAGCCATGTACGCTCTGCTGCGTTGCAAGGTGCTGACTGACGGTGCTTTGGGCTCGCCCCTGGCAGGTCAACTGATGATGGGTTTTGGACTGCTATCGGTCACGGTGGCGGCTTTCTTTCTGTCGCGCCAGAAAGACGTCAAGCGCATGTTCTCGTACTCGAGCATTGAACACATGGGCATGATCACCTTTGCGTTTGGCATGGGGGGCCCGGTCGCCAACTTTGCGGCGCTGTTGCATATGACGGTGCATTCGCTGGTCAAGTCGGCGATCTTCTTTACGGTGGGCCACGCGACGCAAAAAGCCGGGACCCAAGTGATGAGTGAAATTCGCGGTTTGATCAAGGTCAATCCCACGGTGGGCTGGGGCCTGATGGTCGGGGTGATGGCGATTCTGGGCATGCCGCCTTTTGGCGTGTTTGCCAGCGAATTTCTGATTTTGACCACTGCCATGCGCGAGCAACCCTGGGCCACGCCGTTTTTATTTTTGGCGCTGGGCGTGGCATTTGCCTCCATGCTGATGCGTGTGTTGCCGATGGTGTTTGGCGACACCACTCTCAAACCGCTGGCCCATCCGCCTGCATTGGTGCCGGTTTTTGCGCACCTGGCACTGGCGCTGGTGCTGGGGCTGTACATCCCGCCTTATCTGAACGGATGGTACGTTCAGGCTGCGGCCCTTTTGGGAGGCTAGGCGATGAAGATACCCGGACTCGATGTGGACTTCGCTGCCTTGCCTGCGCCGGTGCCGGTCTGGCACGCGCAAGTCACGGCGCAGCAATGGCAAGCCGCCGCCTCTGCAGTGTGTGAAGCCGGCGGACGCCTGCTCGCTTTGTGGGCCGGAAGTGCTATCGAAAGCGAAGCTGCTGGCGCACAATCCACGGGGGCTGGGGCGGTATGTGCTGCCTATGTCACGCTGGAAGGCGTGTTCTGGCTGGCGTTACCGTTGGAGTGCAATGCTGGCGAGCAGTTCTATCCGGACCTGACCCCCGCATTCCCTGTGGCCTCACGAATGCAGCGTGCCGCCGCCGATCTGTCCGGCATCCGTGCCCAGGGTGCGCAGGACCAGCGGCCCTGGCTCAATCACGGTGCCTGGGCGCATGACCATTTCCCGTTGCTGCAGGGCGGTATTCAATTGCCCCAGGTTACTCCTGGTGCGCTGGAGGACTACCCGTTCGTGCGGGTGGAGGGCGATGGTGTGCACGAGATTGCAGTGGGCCCGGTCCACGCCGGCATCATCGAACCTGGGCATTTCCGGTTTTCCGTGGTGGGTGAAAGAGTGCTGCGCCTGGAACAGCGTCTGGGCTACACGCACAAGGGCATCGAGCAGCGCATGACGCAGTTGGTGCCGCTACAGGCGCATCGGCTTGCGGGGCGGGTGTCGGGCGACTCCACCGTGGCCTATGCTTGGGCATATTGCATGGCGCTGGAGTCGGCCACGCAAACCACCATTGCCCGGCGCGCCGCCTGGTTGCGCGCGCTCATGCTTGAGCGCGAGCGCATTGCGAACCATCTGGGAGACCTTGGTGCCCTGGGCAACGACGCTGCGTTTGCTTTTGCGCTGGCGCAGTTTTCACGTTTACGCGAAGACTGGTTGCGTGCGTCCAAGGCTGCATTCGGACACCGGTTGATGATGGACTGCATCGTGCCCGGTGGCGTTCAAAGCGATCTCGATTCCGCGCACATAGCGCCCATGGTGGCGTCGTGCAGAACCCTGGAAACCGAGGTCAGGCGCCTGTGTGATATTTTTGAAGCGCATGCGGGTTTGCAGGACCGCTTTCTCAGCACCGGGCGGGTTGCACCGGCGCTGGCCGCGCGCCTGGGGTTGACCGGCATGGCCGGCCGCGCCAGTAGCCAGGCCTGGGATGTGCGGTGTGACCATCCCTTTGTTCCGTACGATGGACTCAGTGTTGCCATGGCTACCCGCAGTAACGGCGATGTGGCGGCGCGTGTCGCAGTGCGCTTTGATGAGGTGCTGGAGTCCCTGCGGCTGATCCAGCGCATGCTGGCGGAGTTGCCCGAGGGATCGGTGCGCAGTGACGTCGCGCTGCCGGAGGGCAGCGCCCGTGGTGCTGGGTGGGTGGAAGGCTGGCGGGGGGAGATTTTTGTCGCACTGGAACTCGAAAGTGGGTCCCAGGGCAGCCGCATTGCACGCTGCCATCTGCACGACCCCTCGTGGCAGAACTGGCCAGCATTGGAGCACGCCATTCTGGGCAATATCGTTCCCGACTTCCCGCTGATCAACAAATCGTTCAACCTCAGTTATTCGGGGCAGGACCTGTGATGTGGCGGGTACTTCATCAGATTGCCAAAACCGGAATTTGCTCCGAACCGGCACCCGACATCGGCGAAGCCGCGCAGCTTGAAGCAACGCGCATACAGAGCGAACTGCTGGCCATCCTGGGTCAGGCTCTAACCATTCGACAGGTGGATGCCGGTTCCTGCAACGGTTGTGAGCTCGAGATCAATGCGCTGGGCAATCCGTACTACAACATCGAAGGGTTGGGCATCAAGTTTGTCGCCAGCCCGCGCCATGCCGATCTGTTGCTGGTCACCGGCCCGGTTGCGCGCAATATGGAAATGGCGCTCCGGCGCACCTATGACGCCACCCCCGAGCCCAAACTGGTGGTGGCCGTGGGCGAGTGCGCATGCGATGGCGGCATATTTGGGCAGAGTTATGCCAGTTGCGGGCAGGTGTCCAACGTTATCCCGGTCGACGTGCTGGTGACCGGCTGCCCGCCCGAGCCGCTGGAGATATTGCGCGGCATTCTGACGGCGGTGCGCAGGAGGGTGAAAGCGTAGTGCCTACCAAAACCTTCACCAATGGCCGTATCCGCAAGGCCGATTACGACACTGCTTCACAACAGCTCGATCTTCATTGGGACAACAAGACGGTCATGGCCTACAAGCACGTTCCGCAGGAGGTCTACCGGCGGCTGTGCAGCGCGCCCAACCCCACAACCTACTGGGAGGACCGCATTGCGGAGGAGTATCCCAAGGGCACACCCCTGACTTCTAGCGCCGCAGCGGACGGCGCAAAGAAACTCGGCGATTTGTTTGGCGGGGACTGAACCCGCGCGATCTCAATGCACCCGCATACCGGGCTGTGCTCCGGGCCAGGGCTTGAGCACGTAGATGCCGGGGTTGTTCTTATCGTCGCCGTGGCTGGCGGCGAGCACCATGCCTTCGGAGATGCCGAACTTCATCTTGCGCGGTGCCAGGTTGGCTACCATCACAGTGAGTTTGCCGACCAGTTCAGATGGCTGATAGGCGCTGGCAATGCCACTAAAGACGTTGCGCATCCTAGGGTTGCCGGACTCGTCTGTCTCGCCCACGTCCAGCGTCAGACGCAGCAGTTTGGTAGAGCCCTCTACCGCGTCGCAGTGCACGATCTTCGCGATGCGAAGGTCGATGCGCGAAAAATCGTCGATACCGATGGTCAGCGCCAGCGGTTCGCCGCCCGGTGCGGTTGCATCGGAAGATGCGGTGACGACTGAAGGTGCTATCGTTTTGGGAGCTGCTTGCGCAGGTTCTGCCTTCGTTGCAGCCTCTTTTTCCTCAAACAGTGCGTCGAGTTGCTCGGGCGTGACGCGCTGCATCAGGTGCTGGTAGCTGCCGATCACATGGTTGGCAGGCAGCGGTTCGGTCACGTTCGCAAAGCTCAACGCAGGAATATTCAGGAAGCCCTCGACCTGCTTCGCCAGCTCGGGTAACACGGGCTTGAGGTAGCAGGTCAGCACCCGAAATGCCTTAATACACACCGAGCACACGCCCTGCAGCCGTGCGTCCATGCCGGGCTGTTTGGCCAGGTCCCAGGGCTTGTTGGCGTCGACATAGGCATTGACCCGGTCGGCCAGCAGCATCACTTCTCGCAAGGCCTTGGCGTACTCGCGTTCTTCGTAAAGGCGGGCGATTGCTTCGTGCTGCGTGCGCAACTGGTGCAGCAGCGCGGCACCGTCTTCCGGTACCTCGCCCAGTGCACCACCAAAACGCTTGGTCAGAAAACCGGCGGCGCGCGAGGCAATGTTGACGTACTTGCCAATCAGGTCGCTGTTGACGCGCAGCAGAAAGTCATCGGCGTTGAAGTCGATGTCTTCATTGCGCGCCGAGAGTTTGGCCGCCAGGTAGTAGCGCAGCCATTCCGGGTTCATGCCCAGCTTGAGGTACTTGAGCGGGTCTAACCCGGTACCGCGGCTCTTGCTCATCTTCTCGCCGTTATTCACCGTCAGAAAGCCGTGGACAAAGATATTGTCAGGGGTCTTGCGGCCGCTGAAATGCAGCGTCGCGGGCCAGAACAGCGTATGGAAGGTGACGATGTCCTTGCCGATGAAGTGGTACTGCTCCAGCGCAGGGTTGGCCATGTAGGCGTCATAGTCCACGCCGCGCTGGGTGCACAGGTTCTTGAGCGAGGCCAGGTAGCCGATGGGCGCATCCAGCCAGACATAAAAATACTTGCCCGGTGCATCCGGAATTTCGATGCCGAAGTAGGGCGCATCGCGTGAAATGTCCCAGTCACCCAGCCCGTCGCTGGTGGTGCCATCGGGGTTGGTGCGAACGGAAAACCACTCTTTGACCTTGTTTGCCACTTCGGGCTGCAGTTTGCCGTCCTGGGTCCACTGCGAGAGGAATTCCACGCAGCGCGGGTCCGACAGCTTGAAGAAAAAGTGCTCCGAATCCTTCAGCACCGGCGTGGCACCGGAGAGGGCCGAGTAGGGGTTGATCAGGTCGGTGGGCGCGTAAACGGCGCCGCACTCTTCGCAGTTGTCGCCGTACTGGTCCTTGGCGTGGCATTTAGGGCACTCGCCCTTGATGAAACGATCGGGCAAAAACATCGACTTCTCGGGGTCGAAAAACTGCGCGATGGTCTTGGACTCAATCAGCGAGCCATCCTTGCGGTCGCGCAGGTCACAGTAGATCTGCTGCGCGAGTTCGTGGTTTTCCGGTGCGTCGGTGCTGTGCCAGTTGTCAAAACCGATGTGAAAGCCATCCAGATACGGCTTGCGTCCAGCGGCTATGTCGGCCACGAACTGTTGCGGTGTTTTGCCTGCCTTTTCGGCGGCAATCATGATGGGCGCACCATGCGTGTCGTCGGCACAGACAAAGTCCACGGCATGGCCCTGCATCCGCTGGTAACGCACCCAGATGTCGGCCTGGATGTACTCCATGATGTGGCCCACATGGAAGTTGCCGTTGGCGTAGGGCAGGGCGGTGGTGACGAAGAGTTGGCGTGGCATCGGTGTCGGCTTTCAGGAACAGCCGCCAATTTTAGTCGGCGTTCGCTTAACGAATACGCAACGGGTCCGTGCGCCGATCTACAAAGGCCGGCGCTTGGGTTGCTTTGGCCTGAGGGTCGGCCCAGTCAAAAAACGTGCATACCTCGGCGCGCTGGCGCTGTGCATCGGCGTAGCCCAATGCCATCAGCTCGGTGGTGTAGCCGCTCTCGAACAGCAAGTAACTCGCCAGGGCTGAGCCCTTGACGTCGGCCGCGCGGGACGAAACACCCACCCCGACAAGCATGGTGCGCACCGCGTGGGGCAGGGCATCGATGTGGCGCGATGCCACTACGTCCAGCCGCTGACTGGGGGCGATGACCAGCAAGTCCAGCGGACGCAATGCGCTCGAACTGCGCAACTCGGGTGGCACCAGACGGATGGTCTGGTTGATGCGGCGTGCCCGTTCGATGTCCACCGCCAATGCATCCAGAAAGATGTTGGAGAGCGCGTGGCCCGCAATTTGCGCAATCGACGGGTAGGAGTTATTTGCAGGCAGCAGCAACTCGTCCTTGGGTTCGTGCATGCGGCCCGCACCCACCACCAGAATTCGCTCAGCGCCCAGGTGTATGGCGGGTGACACGGGCGCAGACTGGCGCATGGAGCCATCGCCAAAGTACTCGTAACGGCCATTGATGTAGAGCTCGGTGGCAGGAAATACGAACGGAATCGCACTTGAGGCCAGCAGATGCGAGTAGGTGATGCGGTCGCGCACCGAGGAGCGCTGGCTGCGCACCCACGGCTGCAGGCGTTCCTCGCCCTCGAAGAATGTAATGTGCTCGCCTGAACTGTAGCTTGATGCCGTGACGGCCAGGGCCTGCATGTGGCCGTGTCGAATGAGCTCGGGCAGCCGTTCCAGAGGAACCACGCGTTGCAACAGCTCGGTTAACGGTGAATTGTCCAGCAGCGAGCGTGGCTTGACACGCCGCCAGCGGGCCATTACCCATCCCAGTGAAAGCAGCGTCAACCAGGTGGCACCGGATCGCAGCATGCTGAGGTGGTCGGCGCGGTACACCTGCTCGGCATGAAAGCCGCGCCAGGTGCTGGCAATCATGCGTACCGTGGCATCAAAGTTGTCGGACCCGCAGGCCAGGGCCGAAGCATTGATGGCGCCCGCAGACGTTCCGGAAATGATGGGAAAAGGGTTGGGTTCATGGCCCGCACCGCAGTCCAGACGGATATCGGCAATGGCTTCGAGAACGCCCACCTGGTAGGCCGCACGTGCGCCGCCGCCGGTCAACAGGAGCCCGGTGGCGGGGGCGGCAGGTCTGACAGGTGTGACAGGTGGCATGCGATCATTATGAAGCGGCGGTGCCGCAACCACGCGCGCTAATGCGCCGAAAACCAGCCGGGTTAACCCCTACTCCGCTGCCTTGCCATGCTGATGGCCCACGAGGACCAAGCGGCACGTACAACTCATGTAGTATGACAATGAGGAATCCGCGTAAGCTGGGCGGTCACTCTGGCTTTTTGCTTGAAACATCCAGAACGAGAACTCTGCCAATGTCATTTCACTCATTTCGAACTGTTCAATCGCTGTGCTTGCTCTCGCTAGTGTTAGCCAGTCAGTTCACCGTGTCTGCCGAGGAGTCAACTCCGTCACTGGCTGAAAGGAAGCTGAGAATGCTCCGAGGCACTTCAACCGGCATCGTCATCTTCGACTTCGAGAAATCGCACCAATCGGCAGCACCAACCACTGCCAAATCCGACGCACAGACCAAGACAGCTGCTGAGTCGCAACCCCAAGCACCCTCCGGATCTGGACCTTTGAGCGAACCGCAACTGCCAAGCGGCAGATCGTTGAATGAACTTCGCCGTCTTGGCACAGGCGACGGTGGGATGGTGGTTCCGACTTCGCCCACGCCATCGAAACCCCACGCGGACCCCTGGGCCAAGCCTTAGCCGTTTGCTCAACCGCTGTGGAGCTGCAGCACACGAAAAGATGCTTCCAGTTCAGCCTGTTGTCAACAAGGCTCCTGAATGTCCACGCGACCCTTGAGGGCTGAGCCCCAAATCTTTCTGATGTGCTAAGGGCGATATTGACGTCTGATCACCCAGGCAAAGGTCTCCAACTCGGTGCGGTACCTGCTGGGCACATCGCCCAGTGAGGGGCAGGACCAATGGATTTGCAAAGCCCGCATTCCCTGGCTTCATCGCGAGTTGGCGGGGTCCGATAGACTACGCTCTTTTCTGGAGGTTTGTGATGATGGTGACTGAATCGGCGCTGATGGATGCGCTCAGGGCGGTGGTGGATCCCAACACCGGGCGCGACTTTGTCGGTGCAAAGGCCATCAAGCATGTGTCGATCACCGGTGCCGATGTAGCCTTCGATCTGGAGCTGGGCTACCCGGCAAAAAGCCAGATCTCCGGGTTTCGCAAGGCACTGATCGATGCCGCAAAAACGGTGGCGGGTGTGGGCAATGTGTCGGTCAATGTCAACACCAACATTGTGGCCCATGCGGTGCAGCGCGGTGTGCAACTGTTGCCCAAGGTGAAAAACATTGTGGCAGTGGCGTCCGGCAAGGGCGGGGTGGGCAAGAGCACCACGGCGGTGAACCTGGCGTTGGCGCTCGCGGCCGAAGGTGCGCGCGTGGGCTTGCTCGATGCCGATATCTACGGCCCGAGTTTGCCCATGATGATGGGCATCGAAGGACGTCCGGAGAGCCTGGACGGAACCAATATGGAGCCGCTGGAGAACTATGGTGTGCAGGTCATGTCGATCGGCTTTCTGGTGGCGCAGGACGAGGCGATGATCTGGCGTGGCCCCATGGCCACGCAGGCGCTGGAGCAGTTGCTGCGCCAGACCAACTGGCGCGACCTCGACTACCTGGTGGTGGACATGCCTCCTGGCACGGGCGACATCCAGTTGACGCTGAGTCAGCGTGTTCCCATGACCGGTGCGGTGATCGTTACCACGCCGCAGGACATTGCGCTGCTCGATGCCAGGAAGGGTATCAAGATGTTCGAGAAGGTCGGGGTTCCCATTCTGGGCATTGTGGAGAACATGGCGGTGCACGTGTGCAGTCAGTGTGGCCACGTGGAACACATCTTCGGTTCCGAGGGCGGCAAGAAGATGGCGGCCGAGTACAACATGGACTACCTGGGCGCGCTGCCTCTGAACATGCAGATCCGTCTGCAGGCCGACAGCGGGCATCCCACCGTGGTGTCGGACCCGGATGGTGAAGTGGCCGGTATTTACAAGGCCGTGGCGCGCCAGGTGGCGGTGTCGATTGCTGCGCGCAACAAGGACTTTTCCGCCAAGTTTCCGACCATCACCATCAGCAAGACGACCTGAACGTGGCCGCCCAGCGTCCCGCCGTCGAAGTTGCCGTTGTCATGCGCAAGGAGCGCATTGAAGGCAGCATGAGTCGCTGGCAAACCTGGCGCTGGGTGCTCGACGATGTGGTGGCGCATGAGCCGGGCTTTGGATTGGCGCCTCGCCTACTCTACAAAGATGATAGCGGGCAGCGCTGGCTGCATGCGGGTTTGCGGGTGGAATTGTTTGAAGACGATGCCGAGGGCTACCAACTAAATGCCCGCACGCCGGCTCCGTGCTGGTTTGTGCTGTGGCGCATGGAAGACGAGGCCAGTGTATCGGACGAGCCCATTGCGCGCCCGGTGGTAGTGAGCCTGAGCTACCACGATGCCAGCCGCTGGCTCGATGCGCAGGAGACGGTGGAACAGGTTCCGGTACCGGCAGCCGTTGCGCAGTGGATGCAGGACTTTATCGCAGTGTTTTACCAGCCCGAAGTAAAGCGGCCCAAACGGCCGGAAAGCTTCAGATCGCTGGCAGACCGCTTTGGTAATCCGGCCTCGATCACTGTCGACAAGCGTAGCGGTCCCGGTGATGGCAGTGCAGCGGGCAAGGGTCGCCGCTGGGTGCCAGATGACGGTGGCACCAGCCATGGCTGAGGGATTCCTCCGACGCTGGTCACAGCGCAAAGTGGATGTGCGTTTGGGAAAACCGCTGCCCGAGCCACTTCCGTCGCCTGCAACCCATGATTTTCCTGCGCAGCAGATGCTGGCGCCTTCCCAGCCGGTGCCGGCCACAGCCCTGTCCGACACCGTTCCTGCGCAGACCACTCCCCCGTCTCCCACGCTGGAGCAAGCGCAGGCGCTGGGTTTGGAGTCGGATTTCAAACCCTTTGCTGTTCGCGGTGTTGATCCTGCGGTAAGCAATATCGCCATGAAGAAATTGTTTTCCGATCCGCACTTCAATGTGATGGATCGTATGGACACCTATATCGACGACTATTCGCAACCGGATCCGCTGCCGGCAGCGAGTTTGCGCAAGATGGTCAGTGCCCAATTTCTCAAACTGCTGGAAGAGGAACCCACCGCGCCGTCCAGTCCACCTCTTGCGAGCCCAGACCATGCCCACACTGATTTGCAATTGCAACCAAACGATGCCGCTCAATCCAACCGAACTGGGGAAGGCACTCAATGAGGAGCTGACGCCACATTCCATGCTGTGTCGGCGGGAAGTTGGCGCCTTTGTGCAGGCGCTGGCAGGTGGCGATGAGGTGGTGGTGGCATGTACCCAGGAATCACGCCTGTTTGAGGAAGTCGCAGCCCAGAACGAGGCAACGGCCAGAGTGCCTATCCGCTTCGTCAACATCCGCGAGACCGGAGGCTGGAGCAGGGATTCCGCACAGGCAACTCCAAAAATGGCCGCATTGCTGGCGCTGGCGCGCCTGCCGCAGCCCGAGCCGGTGCCGACGGTCACCTACCAGAGTGGCGGGCGGGTGTTGGTGATGGGGCCGCTGGATGCCGCGGAGCGCGCCGCTGCGTTGCTGGCCGACGCGCTGGAGGTGACCGTGTTCAGTGCCGGTGCTGGTAGCGACGGCGGTGCGCAGGAGCGACGCTACCCGGTGCTCGGTGGTCAGATCGTGAGCCTCACCGGTTGGCTGGGGCAGTTCGAGATCCGGTGGATGCAGAACAACCCGATCGACCTTGACTTGTGTACCCGCTGCAATGGCTGCATTGCAGCGTGCCCAGAAGACGCCATAGGTTTTGATTACCAGATCGACCGCAGCCGGTGCAAGTCACACCGCGACTGTGTCAAGGCCTGCGGTGCGGCCGCTGCCATCGATTTCAGCCGCACCCCGGTAGCGCACGATGCCCGCTTTGACCTGGTGCTGGATCTGCGCGCAACGCCGGCCTTTACCCAGCATGCCTTGCCGCAGGGGTATTTCCATGCCGCGCCCCACGGCCGTGGTGACCTCATGTCAGCCATCGTGCAACTGCGATCGTTGGTGGGAGAATTTGAAAAGCCCAAGTTCTTCGCCTACCGGCACAAGCTGTGTGCCCACAGCCGCAACGAGAAAATCGGTTGCAGCGCGTGCATCGATGTATGTTCGGCATCGGCCATCCGCAGCGAGCGGGAAATGCAGCGCATCCAGGTCAACTCCAGTCTGTGTGTGGGTTGCGGTACCTGCACCACGGTGTGTCCCAGTGGCGCGCTTACTTATGCCTACCCCCCGGCCGACGCGCAGGGGGTTCGCATCAAGACCCTGCTCGGCACCTACGCGCGCGCGGGCGGCAGGCAGGCGGCGCTGCTGCTGCACAGCCAGCAGTCCGGAACCCGCATCATCGGCGATCTGGGGCGCGCCGCGCGTCTGGATCGGACCGTGCATGGGGTACCGGCCCGGGTGCTGCCGCTGGAGCTGTGGCACACCACGTCGGTGGGAATGGAACTCTGGCTGTCGGCAGTGGCCTATGGCGCATCCCAGGTGTGGGTGTTGATGACAGGCGAAGAGACGCCTGAGTACGTCGATGCAGTGCAGGCGCAAATGGAAGTGGCACAGGCGATCCTGAGCGGGCTCGGCTACCAGGGGCGGCATTTTCGCGTTCTGCACGCCCGCGATGCGCGTGACCTTGCTGCGCTCGATGTACAACTTCAGGCAGCCCCCGCGGGTACCGTGCTCCACACCGCAAGCTTTGCAGTGCAGACCGACAAACGCGCCACGCTGGAGCTGGCGCTGGACCACCTGGTGGCACAGGCACCCTCGCGCCCGATCTCCATTGCGTTGCCGGCGCAGGGCGCGGCCCTGGGCGCAGTGGTGGTTGACAAGGCGAGTTGCACCCTGTGCCTGAGTTGTGTCGGTGCCTGCCCGGCCGCAGCACTGCAGGACAACCCGCTCAAGCCGCAGCTCAAATTCATCGAAGGCAACTGTGTGCAGTGCGGCTTGTGCGTGAAAACCTGCCCGGAGAAGTCGCTGTCGCTGTTGCCGCAGTTCAATCTCGCGCCGCAGCGCAGGCAAGCTGTGGTCATTAACGAAATGCAGCCCTTCGGTTGCGTTCGCTGCGGCAAGCCGTTTGGTACCGTCAGGGCCATCGAGGCCATGCTGGGCAAACTGGCCGGGCACGCCATGTTTCAGGGCGCGGCGGCGCAGCGCCTGAAGATGTGCTCTGACTGCCGCGTGATCGACATGCACTCGTCAGACCATGAAATTCGCATTGACCAGATTCGTTAAGGGCAGGGCAGCACCATGACACAAGCGCGATTGACAAACCCGGGGCTCGATGAGGAGACCGCACGCGCTGAGGTCTATGGCCTGCTGGCCGCACTGTATTACGCACCCCCCACCATCGAGTTGCTGCAGCAGTTGCGCGCCGCGGTGACCGAAGCACCTTCTGCGGGGGCCTTTCTGGAAGAGCCGTGGCGCGTGTTCGTTGGTGTTGCGCGAAGCACCGAGCTTGATGCCATTGCGTCGGAGTACGACACCCTGTTTGGCGGGGTCGGCAAGCCGGAGGTGTATTTGTTCGGGTCCTACTACCTCAGCGGTTTCCTCAACGAGAAACCGCTGGCCAGACTGCGCAGCGATGTGGCGGCACTGGGTCTGGCCCGGGATGAGACCATGTCGGAAACCGAGGACCATGTGGCGTATCTGTGCGAAGTGATGCGGTACCTGATTGCCGGTGACGATGTGGAAGTCGCCAACCTGACCCAGCAGCAGCGCATTTTTGCCCGGCATCTGCAGCCCTGGGTGGGGCGCATGTGCGAGGCCATCGCACAGCATCCGCAGGCCCGTTTCTACCGGGCGCTGGCGGAATTTACGCTGGCATTCCTGAGCGTGGAGGCGCAAGGTTTTGATTTGATCGGCTGATCAGGCAAAGAATTATTGCGTTTTAACCTATCGTTTTCCCTTGGTGGTGGCGGTTTCGGGGTGGATTGTAATTTTGGCGCAAGCCAACTTTACATACAGTGTTCCTATGAATGGTCGTGCATAGATTCGGCCCGCATCGTTGGAGACAAACCATGCAAAAATCGCCCGCCACGCCCTCACGCAGGGGTTTCTTTATGGGTGCCGCAACCGCCGGCGCCGCAACTGCCGCTCTGGTCAGTTTGCGCTCGGCGCCGGAGTTGGCGAGCAGCGCCGCGCCGCCGCTGCCGGTACCGGAACATGGGGGAGGCTACAGCCTCTCCGAGCACGTCAAACGTTACTACAAGACCGCGCGGGTCTAGTCCGCGCCAGCGTCTGGGTCGGCCCGGTCCCCTTTACTTTTCACGGAGAGCTTTTCATGCTGCTCACGAAAAAATCCCCATCGAGTTCAGTCACCACGACATCGCCGGCTGCGTCGCTGCGGTTTGCGCAAAGCCTGTCGCGCGGGCTGGCGCAGGCCTTGCCCACGGTAGACCGGCGCGCCTTCCTGCGTCGTTCCGGTCTGGGTGTCGGTGTGGGGCTGGCAGCCTCCGAGCTGACGCTGGTCAAGAAGGCGCAGGCCACTGCGGTGGGAGCGTCGCGCGATGGCAGCGGCAAGATTGAGGTCAAGCGCACCGTATGCACCCACTGTTCGGTGGGTTGTGCGGTGGATGCGGTGGTGGAAAACGGTGTCTGGGTCCGTCAGGAGCCGGTGTTTGACTCCCCCATCAACCTCGGTGCCCATTGTGCAAAGGGAGCAGCCCTGCGCGAGCACGGTCACGGCGAGTATCGCCTGCGGTACCCCATGAAACTGGTCAACGGCAGGTACCAGCGCATCAGTTGGGATACGGCGCTCAGTGAGATCAGCGCCAAATTGCTGGAACTGAAGAAGGCCAGCGGGCCGGACTCGATCTACTGGATCGGCTCTTCCAAACACAACAACGAGCAGGCCTATCTGCTGCGCAAGTTTGTCAGTTTCTGGGGCAGCAACAACTGCGACCACCAGGCCCGCATCTGCCACTCCACCACCGTTGCTGGCGTTGCCAACACGTGGGGCTACGGTGCCATGACGAATTCGTACAACGACATGCAAAACAGCAAGTGTGCGATGTACATCGGCTCCAATGCGGCCGAAGCACATCCGGTGAGCATGCTGCACATGCTGCATGCCAAGGAAACCGGCACCAAGATGATTGTGGTGGACCCGCGCTTTACGCGCACTGCGGCCAAGGCCGACGAATATGTGCGCATCCGTTCCGGCTCGGACATTGCGTTCCTGTTCGGCGTGCTGTACCACGTGTTCAAGAACGGCTGGGAAGACAAGCAATACATCAACGATCGCGTTTTCGGCATGGAAAAGGTCCGGGACGATGTGCTGGCCAAGTGGACACCCGACAAGGTCGAGGAGGTCTGTGGCGTCAAGGAAGAGCAGGTGTTCAAGGTCGCCAAGATGATGAGCGAGAACCGGCCCAGCACACTGGTGTGGTGCATGGGACAAACCCAGCACACGATTGGCAATGCCATGGTGCGCGCTTCGTGCATCCTGCAACTGGCGCTGGGCAACGTCGGCAAGTCCGGCGGCGGGACCAATATTTTCCGCGGTCACGACAACGTGCAGGGTGCCACCGACGTCGGCCCCAACCCGGATTCACTGCCGGGTTACTACGGCATTGTGGAAGGGGCATGGAAGCACTTCGCCAAGGTCTGGGGCGTGGATTTTGAGTGGATCAAGAAGCAGTTTTCCAGTCCCGCCATGATGAGTAAACCGGGTATCACCGTGTCGCGCTGGATCGATGGCGTACTCGAGAATAATGAACTGATTGACCAGGACTCCAACCTGCGCGGAGTGTTCTATTGGGGACATGCGCCCAATTCACAGACGCGCGGACTGGAAATGAAGCGGGCGATGGACAAGCTCGACCTGCTGGTGGTGGTGGACCCCTATCCTTCGGCCACTGCCTCCATGGCGGCGATGCCGGGCAAGCCTGAAGACCTCAACCCGAACCGTGCCGTGTACCTGTTGCCGGCAGCGACACAGTTTGAAACCAGCGGATCGGTCACCGCGTCGAACCGCTCGCTCCAGTGGCGGGAAAAGGTGATTGAGCCCCTGTGGGAGAGCCGCACCGACCACATGATCATGCAGCAGTTCGCCGACAGGCTGGGCTTTGGCAAGGAGCTGTCGAAGAACTACAAGATGCAAAAAGTCAAGGGCCTCGATGAGCCTGTGACCGAAGACATCCTGCGTGAAATCAACAGGGGGCTCTGGACCATAGGCTACACCGGCCAGACACCCGAGCGCCTGAAGGCGCACATGCGCAATATGCATCTGTTTGATGTAAAGACGCTGCGATGCAAGAGCGGTACCGACAAGGAGACCGGTTACGACATGGCCGGTGACTACTTTGGACTGCCCTGGCCCTGCTACGGCACCGGCGAGCTCAAGCATCCGGGGTCCCCCAACCTGTACGACACCTCCAAGCACGTAATGGACGGCGGCGGCAACTTCCGCGCCAATTTTGGGGTCGAGCGTGAAGGCAAGAGCCTGTTGGCGGAGGACGGCTCGCATTCGCTGGGCGCCGATATCACCACGGGTTACCCGGAGTTTGACCACGTGCTGCTCAAGAAGCTGGGTTGGTGGGACGACCTGACCGATGCCGAGAAGGTGGCCGCCGAAGGCAAGAACTGGAAGACCGACCTGTCAGGCGGTATCCAGCGCGTCGTCATGAAGGTGCATGGCTGCCATCCCTTTGGCAATGCCAAGGCGCGCGCCGTCGTCTGGAACTTCCCCGACCCGATTCCGCAGCACCGCGAACCGCTGTACGGCATTCGACCGGACCTGGTAGCCAAGTACCCCACCCACGACGACAAGAAGGCCTTCTGGCGCCTTCCTACGCTGTACAAGACGGTGCAGCAGAAGAACCTGGCCGACAAGGTGCACGAGAAGTTTCCGTTCATCATGACCTCGGGCCGTTTGACCGAGTACGAAGGCGGCGGCGAGGAAACCCGCTCCAATCCCTGGCTGGCTGAACTGCAGCAGGAAATGTTTATCGAGATCAACCCCAAAGTGGCGGCCGACAAGGGCATTCGCAATGGCGAGCGCGCCTGGGTCAGTACACCCACGGGGGCGCGCCTGAATGTGCAGGCGATGGTGACCGAACGCGTCGGTCCCGACACGGTGTTCTTGCCGTTTCACTTCTCGGGGCGATGGCAGGGCGCTGACATGCTGGCCTATTACCCTGCAGGTGCACACCCGGTGGTGCGCGGCGAGGCCGTCAATACGGCGACAACCTATGGCTATGACAGCGTCACCATGATGCAAGAGACCAAGACCACGATCTGCAACGTTGAGAAGGCCTAGGAGTAGTTATGGCAAGAATGAAATTTGTATGCGACTCCGAGCGCTGCATCGAGTGCAACGGATGCGTCACCGCCTGCAAGAACGAAAACGAGGTGCCCTGGGGTGTCAACCGTCGCCGCGTGGTCACGCTCAATGACGGCGTGCCTGGCGAAAAATCGATCTCGGTGGCATGCATGCACTGCAGCGACGCACCCTGCATGGCGGTGTGCCCGGTCAACTGCTTCTACCGTACCGACGAAGGCGTGGTGCTGCACGACAAGGATGTCTGCATTGGTTGCGGTTATTGCTCCTACGCCTGTCCCTTTGGTGCACCGCAGTTCCCCTCGCAGGGCGCTTTTGGTGTGCGCGGCAAGATGGACAAATGCACCTTCTGCGCGGGTGGCCCCGAGGCCAACGGCAGTGAGGCAGAGTTCGAAAAGTATGGTCGCAACCGGCTGGCTGAAGGCAAACTCCCCGCCTGCGCCGAAATGTGCTCGACCAAGGCCTTGCTCGCTGGCGACGGGGATGTGGTGGCAGAGATCTTCCGCACCCGGGTAGCGCAGCGGGGCAAGGGGGCCGAGGTTTGGGGCTGGGGCACAGCCTACGGTACGCAGAAGGCCGGTCAGAACCCGGAGAAGGGAGCCAAGCCATGAAATTCCTGACGGTTCTTTCCTTGACACTGCTGGGGTTGTGCGCCTGTGGCGAGAGCCCCCAGGCGGCAGCGCCGTCGCGTGCGGACGCGCCGGCCTACACCGGTGCCGCCAGCGGAACAGCCTTCACGGCCGCGGGCTGGAAGGCCGGCGACAAAGCCGCCTGGGAGCAGCAGCTCAAGGCGCGTCAACTGAATAGTCAGAACGACTATTCAAGAATGAAGTAGGGGCGCTCCATGTTGCGCACCTTCATTGCTGCACTGCTCGTAGCTGCCGGTCTGGTTGCGCAGGTTGCTGCGCAGACGCAGGGGGCGGCCCCGGCGGTGCAAAGCGCCAACATCGCGGATGTCAAACCTGAAGCCGGAGCCGAAGCTGGCTATGCCCAGCAAAGCAATGGCGAACGCGCCAGGGTGCAGCCGGGCAACAACGCGCCGATGTGGCGCCAGGTCAATGGTGGTGTGCATGGCACCAGCAGTTTGCCTGTGGCTGATGCCCCCGAGGCGGGAGTCCTGATCCAGCCCTTTGTGCACTACCCGGGCTCCAGGCTCACCAACGCGGGCCAGGCCTGGCGCGAGGTGCGCAACAACTGGCTGGTTCCCTATGGGGGTTCGCTGGTACTGATCGTGATCCTTGCCATTGCCTTGTTTCACTGGCGCATCGGTCCCATGAAGGTCAACCGCGAACCGACTGGACGTCTGGTGGAGCGCTTCACGCCGCTGGAGCGTGCGGCCCACTGGACCAATGCGATCGCCTTTTGTGTACTGGCACTTTCCGGGGTGGTGATGGCCTTTGGCAAATTTTTTCTGTTGCCAGTGGTTGGTAGCGCCTTGTTTGGCTGGCTGGCTTACCTCATGAAGAACGTGCACAACTTTACCGGCCCCCTGTTTACGGTGTCGCTGCTGATCGTGATCGTAACTTTCATGCGTGATAACCTGCCCGCCAAAGGTGACTTGAACTGGTTGCTCAAAGGGGGGGGAATTTTGTCGGGCCACGAGCTTGATTCGGGTCGTTTCAATGCGGGTGAAAAGGTGACCTACTGGGGTGGTGTGTTCGTGCTGGGTCTGCTGGTGGTGGCCTCCGGGCTGGTCATGGACAAACTGCTGCCGGGTCTGGTTTACGAACGCAGCACCATGCAGATTGCGCACATGGTGCATTCCGTTTCCAACATTGCAATGCTGTGCATGTTCCTGGGACACATTTACATGGGCACGCTAGGCACCAATGACGCTTACCAGGCCATGCGCACGGGCTATGTCGATGAGAACTGGGCCAGGGAGCACCATGCGCTTTGGTTTGATGACATCGAGTCCGGCAGGATACCGGCGCAGCGCAGCGTGCCCGGTGGTACATCGCACAATATCGTTCAGGCTTGAAACCAAGTAACAGAGGTGAGCATGAAATCAATTTTTGTAGGGTTGTCGGTCCTGGTGCTGCTAGGCTCGGCCTGGGCCAAGCTGCCTGCACCCACCGACGAAGCCAAGGCCAAGGCCGCGGAGGCTGCGGCCAAGACGGCGCATGCCGGCAAGGTAGACGCCTACCAGCTGTGCAAGGCGCAGGACAATGTGGTTGCGCACCAGAACAAGGCCAGCAAAGCCAGGGACAAGGCAAAGGATGCCAAGGCGGCACCGTCGGCGTGTGCGGACCCGGGCCCATTCGTTTACGCGCCGGCCGCCGTCGCGGCTGCACCGGCCCCGGCAGTGGCTGACAAATCCAAAAAGCCTTGATTTGCCAGCGTTCATGCACCCGGTAAAGCGCCCGCATCTGACCCGCGCCCAAGTTCCGCTGACCCGGGAGGTGGGGGTGGTGAACGAATGGGGCGACAAGGTCACCAGCAACATTCCGTGCGAGCGGGCACTGACGGTGTACGTGGACAAGCGAGAGCTGGTCACGCTCATGACACTGGGAGGCCACGCGGAACTGCTGGTGCTGGGTTTTCTGCGCAACCAGCGTCTGGTGCGGTCCGTCGACGAGGTTGAATCCATCACCGTCGATTGGGAAGTGGGCGCTGCCGCTGTGAAAACCAGACGCGCGATAGAGCGCATTGAGGAGCGCACCGCCACGCGCGTAGTGACCACCGGGTGCGGGCAGGGCAGTGTGTTTGGTGCATTGATGGACGATGTGGACAGCATCGTCCTGCCCAGCGCCTCCTTGTCGCAGGCTGAACTTTACGGTCTGGTCAACGCAATACGGGTGCAGGACAGCATTTACAAGGAAGCCGGTTCGGTGCACGGTTGCGCACTGTTTCGTGGCGACGGCATGCGCGTCTTCATTGAAGACGTGGGCCGACACAATGCGATCGACACCATTGCGGGATGGATGTGGATGAACGATGAAACCCCGGTGTTGACGGTGGCGCGGTCTGGCAATGAATCTGGAGTTTCCGGCGCAGACAAGGTGCTGTACACCACCGGTCGCCTGACCAGCGAGATGGTGATCAAGGCGGCGCAGATGGGTATCCCCATTGTGGTCTCGCGCAGTGGCATTACCGAAATGGGTCTTGCAGTCGCCACGCGCCTTGGTTTGTGCGCGATTGGCCGGGCCACGAACAAGCGCTTTCTGTGCTACAGCGCAACGCAGCGCCTGCAATTGCAGCCCGAGCTGGCGGGCGCACCCCTGTGCGCCGTTGCCTGAGCGGTGTGAACGCTTCCCGCCCCGACATTTCCCGCCTGGGCAAACTCAAAGGTCGCCAGCCAGACGAGGCATCGCTGCAGGACGTGCGTGCCCTGATCGGTCCTCGGCCCGAGCAGGGCCACCGGCGTGATCTGCTGATCGAGTACCTGCACCTGCTCAATGATGCGTATCGAGGCTTGCACGAGCGGCATCTGGTGGCACTGGCCCGGGAAATGAATATTCCCATGGCCGAGGTGTACGAGGTGGCCACGTTCTACCACCACTTTGAGGTGCTGCGTGGTGATGCCGCCGCTCCCGGCCTGACCGTGCGTGTGTGTGATGGCTTGAGCTGCGAGATGGCAGGTGCCGGTGAATTGCTCCAGCGCCTGCCATCGATCCTGGGTGGACAGGATGTGCGGGTGGTGAGAGCGCCGTGTCTGGGCCGCTGCGAGCAGGCTCCGGTGGCCATGGTGCACCAGCAGGCGCTTGCGCAAGCCACTGTCGAAGCAGTTGTTTGTGCAGTAAATTCGGCTGGAGCGCCCGTAGATAGTGCGCAAGTAGCTATCAAGTTTGTAGCGTTTGAAGACTACCTGGTGCAAGGTGGCTACGCCCTGGTGGCAGCGCTGGCCAGCGGTGCACGCAGCGCCGAATCGGTCATCGCGGCGATGGAGGCCTCGGGTCTGCGTGGCCTGGGTGGTGCGGGCTTTGCGGCCGGGCGCAAATGGCGCATCGTGCGTGAACAGCAAAAGCCCATCCTTTTGACGGTGAACATTGACGAAGGCGAGCCCGGCACCTTCAAGGACCGTACCTATCTGGAGCGCGACCCGCACCGCTTTCTGGAGGGGATGCTGGTGGCCGCGCAGGTGGTGGGTGTGGATGCGATCTACATCTATCTGCGTGACGAGTACCACGACTGCCGCGCGATGCTGCAAGCGGAACTGGCCCAGTTGCAGGCGCGCCCGCCCTGTGCCCTGCCTTTGATTGAACTGCGCCGGGGTGCCGGTGCCTACATTTGCGGCGAAGAGTCCGCCATGATTGAGAGCATTGAAGGCAAGCGTGGTGAACCCCGCATGCGTCCGCCCTACATCGCGCAGGTGGGCCTGTTTGGAAAGCCCACACTGGAACACAATTTCGAGACGCTGTACTGGGTGCGTGACATTGTCGAAAAAGGTCCGGACTGGTTTTCCGGTTTTGGTCGCCATGGCCGAACCGGCCTTCGCAGTTTCAGCGTTAGTGGCCGCGTCAAGCAGCCCGGTGTCAAGCTTGCACCGGCCGGCATTACGCTGTACGAGCTGATTGACGAGTATTGCGGCGGCATGGCCGAGGGCCACACACTGTATGCCTACCTGCCCGGTGGTGCCTCGGGTGGTATTTTCCCGGCCAGCCTGGCGAATGTGCCGCTGGACTTTGACACGCTGCAGCCCTATGGCGGCTTCATCGGCTCGGCGGCGGTGATTGTTCTGAGCCAGCACGACCGGGCAAGGGACGCGGCGTTGAACATGATGCGCTTCTTTGCGCACGAGAGTTGCGGCCAGTGCACGCCCTGCCGGGTGGGCACGGCCAAGGCAGCGCGGCTGATGCAAGCACCGGTGTGGGACCATGCCACGCTGGAAGATCTCAATACCGTGATGGCCGATGCCTCCATTTGCGGGCTGGGTCAGGCAGCGCCCAACCCGGTGCGCTGCGTGCTGAAATATTTCGCACACGAGGTGTCCTGATATGAACGCACCCGCCAAGCGTGCCGAGGTGGCTGTGCCCACCGTGACATTCACACTCGACCAGCAAACCGTGCACGCTTATGAAGGGGAAAGCATCCTCAAGGCGGCGCAGCGCCATGGTGTAGACATTCCCCACCTGTGCCACAAGGACGGTCTGCGCTCTGACGGCAACTGCCGCGCCTGTGTGGTGGAGATCAAGGGTGAACGCACCCTGGCACCGAGCTGCTGCCGCACGGTCACACCAGGCATGCAAGTGCAGGCAATGAGTGAACGCGCCGTGCAGAGCCAGAAGTTGGTGCTGGAGATGCTGCTCTCCGACATGCCGGACCAGGGCTACAAGTGGAATGACGCCCTGGTTCCCTCGGGTGCTGCTGCGCCTGGAGATATCCCGGGCGCCTCATACGCAAGCGCCAAATCGGCACCCGGCGCATCCCCAGGCGCAGCCGGTCCTTTGTCCGGGCAGCATGGGGAGTTGAGTGATTGGGCTGCGCGAATGGGCGTTTTGGTGCGTCCCGAATTACGAACTCTGCGCCGCAACCAACCACAGTCTGACCTGTCGCACCCGGCCATGGCGGTCAACCTCGATGCCTGCATCCAGTGCAACCGCTGCGTGCGGGCGTGTCGCGAAGTGCAGGTCAATGACGTGATTGGCTATGCGCGGCGCGGGTCGCATGCCGAGATCGTGTTCGATCTGAACGACCCGATGGGTGTCAGCAGTTGCGTAGCCTGTGGTGAGTGCGTGCAGGCCTGTCCGACGGGCGCTTTGAGCGCCAGGACCCAGATCGGCGCGCAGGTGGTGGACAAAAAGGTCGACTCGGTCTGCCCGTTCTGCGGCGTGGGCTGCCTGCTGACCTACAACGTGAAAGACAACGTCATCGTCAGTGTGGATGGGCGCGACGGACCGGCCAACCATAACCGGCTGTGCGTCAAGGGACGTTTTGGTTTTGACTATGTTCACAGCGCGCAGCGACTGACGGTTCCTCTCATTCGCAAGGAGGACGTGTCCAAGGACCCGCAGGCCTTGCAGCAACTCAACCGCGACAGCGCCGACTGGTCCTCGGTGTTTCGCGAGGCGACCTGGGAAGAGGCACTCGATCGGGCGGCGTTTGCACTGGCCGCCCTGCGCGATCAGCACGGCAAGAAGGCCCTGGCCGGCTTTGGTTCGGCCAAGGGGAGCAACGAAGAAGCCTATCTGTTCCAGAAGCTGGTACGCACCGGTTTTGGCTCCAACAATGTGGACCACTGCACGCGGCTGTGCCATGCGTCGAGCGTGGCGGCGCTGCTCGAAGGGGTGGGTTCCGGCTCGGTGAGCAACCAGGTCAACGACGTGGAACACTCGGACCTGATCATCGTGATTGGCTCCAACCCTACGTCCAACCACCCCGTGGCCGCCACCTGGATGAAGAATGCGGCCAAGCGGGGCACCAGGATCGTGCTGGCCGACCCGCGGGTGACCGACATGGGCCGGCACGCCTGGCGCACCCTGCAGTTCAAACCCGACACCGATGTCGCCATGCTCAATGCGCTGATCCACGTCATCATAGAAGAAGGGCTCACAGACCTTGATTTCATTGCGCAGCGTGCTACCAATTTTGAAGCACTTCGGGAGAACGTGGCGCACTACAGCCCGGAGGCCATGGAGCCCGTCTGCGGCATCCCGGCCCGGACCCTGCGCGAGGTGGCGCGCGCCTACGCCCAGGCAAAAGGGGCCATGATTCTGTGGGGCATGGGTGTGAGCCAGCACGTACATGGCACCGACAACGTGCGCTGCCTGATTGCACTGGCCACGGTGGCCGGTCAGATCGGCAAACCCGGCTCGGGCCTGCATCCTTTGCGCGGCCAGAACAATGTGCAGGGTGCGAGCGACGCGGGACTGATTCCCATGATGTTTCCCAACTACCAGCGCGTCACCAACAAGGCAGCGCACGCGTGGTTTGAAAACTTCTGGAACACCCGTCTTGATGACCAGCCCGGCTACACCGTGGTGGAAATCATGCACAAGGCGCTGGCAAGCGAGAGCGACCCGCACAAGGTGCGCGGCATGGTCATCATGGGTGAAAACCCCGCCATGAGTGACCCCGACCTCAATCATGCGCGCCATGCGCTGGCATCGCTTTCGCATCTGGTGGTGCAGGACATCTTCATGACCGAAACCGCGTGGCTGGCCGACGTGGTGCTGCCCGCCACCGCCTGGCCCGAGAAGACCGGAACGGTGAGCAACACCGACCGCATGGTGCAGATGGGACGGCAGGCGATCGCTCCTCCAGGTCAGGCCCGGCCTGACTTGTGGATCATTCAGGAAATGGCAAAGCGAATGGGCCTGGGGTGGCACTATGCTGGCGAGCACGACGGTGTGGCGGCGGTGTATGAGGAAATGCGCCAGGCCATGCATGGGGCCATTGCCGGTATCAGTTGGGAGCGGTTGCAGCGCGACTCCAGCGTCACCTATCCGTGCCTGAGCGAAGACGATCCGGGTTCGCCCACGGTGTTTATCGACCGCTTTGCCACCGACGACGGCCGTGTGCGCCTGGTGCCGGCTGACATCATTGCGGCCAACGAGCGCCCCGATGCCCAGTACCCGTTCGTGCTGATTACAGGCCGGCAACTGGAGCACTGGCACACCGGCAGCATGACGCGCCGTGCGGTCGTGCTCGATGCGATTGAGCCGGTGGCCACCGCCTGCATGTGCGCAAGCGACCTGCAGGCACTGGGCCTGCAGCCCGGTGCTGTGATGACGGTGGAGTCGCGCCGTGGAGCGGTGGTGATTCATGTGCGCCAGGACGATGGCATGCCGCCCGGGACAGTCTTCATCCCGTTTGCGTATTACGAGGCCGCGGCCAACCTGATGACCAACGCTGCGCTGGACCCGTTTGGCAAGATTCCGGAGTTCAAGTACTGCGCGGTGGCGATTCGCCGTGGCGGACAACCCGCGTTGCGGCCGGGCTATGGCACTGGCCAGAGCGGGCCCATTGCTGCTTGACGGGGTGTGCCGCCGCCGGATGCGCTAAGGTCGGGGCATGAACATTGCATTCTGGCGCCTGGGCTGGCGCACCCTGTGGCGCGATATCCGCTCTGGCGACCTGCGTCTGCTCATTGTGGCCGTGACGCTGGCCGTGGCGGCGCTCACTGCGGTGGGCTTCTTCGCCGACCGGCTCAAAGGGGGCATGCAGCGCGATGCGCGCCAGTTGCTGGGCGGCGACGCTGTCATTGCCAGTGACAATCCGACACCTGCGGCGTTTGTGGAACAGGCCCGTACCCTGGGTCTGAGCGTGGTCACGACCATGGGTTTTCCAACCATGGCGCGCGCCAGCGACGCGCAGGGTGGCGTCGCCAAACTGGTGGGTTTGAAAGTGGTCGAGCCCGGCTACCCTTTGCGAGGCGCACTGCGTATCGCCCCCAACCCCGGTGACCCCGACCAGCCCACCCGCAGCGTACCGACCCCCGGCCAGGCCTGGGTCGATGCCGCCCTGCTCGAAGCGCTGGGTGTTAAGGTGGGCGACGCTTTGCTGCTGGGTGAGGCGCGGCTGATCATTGGCGCCGTTCTGGTGGTGGAGCCCGATCGCGGCGCCGGCTTTACCAGTTTTGCGCCGCGGGTCATGATTCACAGCGACGATGTTTCCGCGACCAGGCTGATTCAGCCGGCCAGTCGCCTGACCTACCGCATGGCCGTGGCCGGAGACGACGCTGCCGTAAGCCGCTTTGTGGTCTGGGCCGACGCGCAGGTCAAGCCCGCCGACTCCACCGCCGGCGCGAGCCCGGTGCGCGGGGTACGGGTGGAGTCGCTGCAAAGTGGCCGGCCCGAGATGGGACAGACACTGGACCGCGCGGAGAAATTCCTGAGCCTGATTTCTCTTCTGGCAGCTTTGCTCAGCGCCGTCGCGGTGGCGCTGGCGGCGCGTGCCTTTGCCGCCAGCCATCTGGACGACTGCGCCATGCTGCGCGTGCTGGGCCTTTCGCAGCGCCGCATCGCCAGCGCCTACACTTTTGAGTTCGCGTTGGTGGGTCTGTTTGCCAGCGGGCTGGGCGCGCTGGTGGGGTATGGCGTGCAAAGCCTGTTTGTGCTGATGCTCTCGGGCCTGGTTGATTCTGCCTTGCCCCCCGCGACGGTCTGGCCCCTGCTGCTGGGCATGGGCATGGGGTTGACGCTGCTGCTGGCCTTTGGTCTGCCGCCGGTGCTGCAACTGGCACAGGTGCCGGCGCTGCGGGTATTGCGGCGTGATGTGGGCAACCTCAAGCCGGCGTCCCTGGGCGTGCTCGCCGTGGGGGTGGCCGGCTTTGCCGCGCTGCTGCTGGCAGCCAGCAGTGACCTCAAACTGGGGGCCATCGCCGTGGGCGGCTTTGCCGTTGCGGTACTGGTGTTTGCTTCGCTGAGCTGGCTGGCGGTCAAGTTCTTGCGTTGGAGTGTGAATGAAGCGATTGCACCGCGCTGGCTGGTGCTGGCGACGCGGCAGATGTCGGCACGCCCCGCCTACACCGTGGTGCAGGTCAGCGCGCTGGCAGTGGGCCTGCTCGCGCTGGTGCTGCTGGTGTTGCTGCGTACCGATTTGATCGGCAGCTGGCGCAAGGCGACACCGGCCGATGCACCCAACCGCTTTGTCATCAACGTCATGCCCGAGCAGGCGCAGGCTTTTCAGCAGCAACTGCGCAGCGCAGGCGTGACACAGTATGACTGGTACCCGATGGTTCGGGGGCGTTTGGTGGCAGTCAATGGCCGCGCCGTGTCGGCTGATGACTTTGCAGACGAGCGTGCCAAGCGCCTGGTGGACCGCGAGTTCAACGTGTCCTACAGCGCCAGGGCTCCGGCGCACAACGAGGTGGTGGCCGGGCACTGGATGGAAGAGGAAGTTGGCGCCATCAGCGTCGAGGAGGGCATTGCCAGGACGCTGAACCTCCAAATAGGAGACACGCTGCGCTTTGACGTCGGTGGCATGCAGACCGAGTCAAAAATCACGTCGCTGCGCAAGGTCGACTGGGGCTCCATGCGCGCAAATTTCTTTGTGCTCTATCCGGTCAGCCGGCTCGACAATGTTCCCGCCACTTTCATGAGTGCCTACCGGGCTCCGGCGACGGCCGGCTTCGACAACGCACTGGTGCGGCAGTTTCCCAACATCACGAGCGTTGACATGACCACCACCATTGCACAGGTGCAGCGGGTGCTCGATCAGGTGATCGGGGCGGTTGAATTTCTGTTTGCATTTACGCTGGCGGCAGGCTTGGTGGTGCTGTTTGCGGCAGTCACCGCCACACGGGAAGAGCGCGCACGCGAGTACGCCATCATGCGGGCCGTGGGCGCGCGTGGCAGTCTGCTGCGCCAGGTGCAGCGCGCCGAACTGGCGGGCGTGGGTCTGCTGGCCGGCTTTCTGGCATCCGTCGTCGCATCGGCGGTGGGATGGGCGCTGGCGCACTATGTGTTCGGCTTCGAATGGACCGTGTCGCTGTGGGTGCTGTTGCTGGGGTCAGTAGCCGGTGCCTTGCTGGCCCTGGCGGCGGGCTGGTGGGGCCTGCGCGAGGTGCTGCGCCGCCCGGTGGTGGAAACACTGCGGCGGGCTGCGACCTAAGAGTCTGGCGGCAGAGGGTTCTGCGCAGGTAAAGGAGCAGGGCGCAGGGCGCAGGACACAGAGCAGAGCCCCCTGCCGCCCGGACTCCCTGTCGTGCTTCCATTTTGATAGCTGCCTGCGCTTATTCCACGAGCGCTGCAGGCCGATTCATCTCACGGGATCTGGGTGCGGGCCGTGGTTAGCAGCACCACCAGCGCGCCGGCGCCGCCATCGGCAGGCTTGGCCTGCACAAAGGCCAGCACCTCTTTTTTCTGCACCAGCCAGCTCTGTACCCGACTTTTAAGAACGGGAGTTTTTCCGGGCGAGCCCAGTCCCTTGCCGTGCACCACCCGCACGCAGCGGATGCCGTGCAGGTGCGCGGCACGGATGAATTGCCCCAGGGCTTCGCGGGCATCCTCGCGGCGCAGGCCGTGCAGGTCCAGCTGGCGCTGGATGCTCCAGTCGCCCCGGCGCAGTTTGCGCGTCACGTCGATGCCAATGCCAGGGCGGCGAAAACTCAGCAGTTCATCCACATCGAGCAGCGTTCCGACATCAAACTCGTCGCTGATGGATTCATGCAGCACGGCTTTTTCGTCCCGCTGGTACTGCAGGGTGACCGGCACGCTTGCAACTTTCGCATGGTGTACGCGTCGCTTGTCTGGCATGGGAGACACAGCCCCGGCCGCCCTGACAAACAGGTCTTTGTCGCTGGCGGCCTGCTGTACCGCCTTCGCTTGCGCACTGGTTTGCTTGATGCGCTGCGCGGTGTGCTCGGCAAGGGTGCGCTTGACCACCTTCAGGTCGGACAGCGAGCGCACCTTGAGCGGCTTCACAGCAGTCCCTGCTCGGCCATGCTCAGCGCCTGGCCCGGCGCCACGATGATGTGGTCGAGCACACGCACGTCCACCAGCGCCAGCGCGGCCTTGAGGGTTTGGGTCAGTGCTTCGTCGGCGCGGCTGGGCTTTACCATTCCGCTGGGGTGGTTGTGTGCCAGGACCACGGCAGCAGCCTGGTGGTGCAATGCGCGCACGACAACCTCGCGGGGATAGACACTGGTCTGGGTCAAAGTTCCCCGAAACAACTCTTCCATCGCCAGCAACTTGTTTTGGCTGTCCAGGAACAGCACGGCAAATACCTCATGCTGCTTGTTCGCCAGATAGAGTTGCATGTAATGCTTCACCGCGTTGGGGTCGGCAAACACCTCGCGCTCCTGCAGCTTCTGGGCCATGGCCCGGCGGGCCAGTTCGAGCACGGCCACAATCTCGGCCCGCTTGGCAGGCCCCAGGCCTTTGACGCGTTTGAGGTCGTCGGAGTTAGCGTGCAGTAATCCGGCTATGCCTCCAAACCCGTCCTGGCCCCCGTCAGTGTTGCGTGAGGCGCTATCATTTTTGAGTTGAAGTAATTCTTCCGCCATTTGCAGCACCCCCTTGCCTTGAATGCCGGTACGCAGGAGTATCGCGAGCAATTCGATATCACTGAGCGCACCGGGGCCGCGGGAGAGCAGCTTCTCGCGCGGGCGTGCCTCGGCGGGGATGTCTTTGATGGGCATGGGAATGAGGTCGGGCAGAGACAGGTTTTTGGCTTTGGAATCGAGGTCAGTTTATCGGGACTTTGATGAGTTCAACAATTCCCCTGGGACTCTTGCTCACTGACGACAGAATTTGGCAAGACTCAGCGTCTACCCGTGGCTTCAAAGCGAGGCTTGCATTGGTAACGGATGGTCAAGGCCTCGCTCCGAAGCGGCCGTTGAACAGGCAGATTTCTCAGCAGCAGTCAGTCAATTCGCTAACGCAATCCTCTGGCAAAATCGAATCCAGCGGATCGATAACAATGAAGCACCTGGTTGACAAAATCTCAAATGAGATACATAATCCGCGAAACTTAGGAGCAATCACAGTGACCGCACAAACCTCCATGCTTCACATTCGGGTGGACGATGACATCAAAGAGCAAGCGACTCAGGCGCTGACTGCGATGGGCATGTCGGTGTCGGATGCGGTGCGCCTGTTCTTGCGCCGCGTCGTTATTGACCAGGCCTTCCCGCTTGAACTCAAGGTGCCAAACGCCGAGACTCTCGCCGCAATGGAGGAGTCACGTGCCATGATGGCAAAACGTCGCGCCCGTTTTACGTCTGCTGACGAACTGTTTGCCAATCTTGAAAAAAACAGCAGCAAGTAAACGCGCAACTCTGCCACGAGCCGCCGACTACTCAAAGGCGTTCCTGAAGGATTGGCAACGGCTGTCACACTCCGGCCGTTTTGATCTGGTACGGCTCAAAGAGGCAATGATGTTGCTGATGGCCAATGACGCACCGTTTGGCCCTGAATGGCTGGATCACCCGTTGAAAGGTGCATGGGCCGATCACAGGGAATGCCACATCGGTGGCGACTTTTTGTTGATTTACCAGGTCGAGGCCAACGCTGTCAACTTTGTGCGATCGGGCACTCACTCTGAACTTTTCAGCAACTGACAGACTCTTGACGCAAGCTGTCTGGACTGCAACTGGCGTGAACTTCATTCATCCGAGTGCTCGCATCCGACCACAAGCGGCCACCCAGGTCAAGGAAAACGAACCCGTAATCTGTGCGACCGCTTTGGCATCCGAGACCAGGGCCGCGAACGGCAGGTCCCCCTCTTATCCACCGTCAGCAAAGGGCACGGTGAAGTCCGCAACCAAAGTTGGCGCTCGGACTGGGTAGCTGTGAAATGCCGAAACCAGCCAAAATATTTTCGCAATAAAGTAACACTGAGCTGGGTCAAAGTTCCCCGAAACAACTCTTCCATGGCCAGCAGGCGGTTCTGGCTGTCCAGGAAGAGCATGGCAAACACCTCGTAGCCGCGCGCGGCCAGGTCCAGTTTGAGATATTCCTTGATGGTGGCCGGTTCGGCAAAGACCGTGCGTTCCTGCAACTGCTGGGCCATGGCGCGCCGGGCCAGTTCCAGCACCGTTACCAGCTCGGCCCGCTTGGCCGGACCTGGGCCCTTGACGCGCTTGAGATCGTCAGCGCTGGCGCTGAGCAGGCCCGCCATGCCAGCAGCTTCCCGCGGGGGCGTGCATCGGCGGGAAGGTCTTTCAGGGGCATGGTGGATGGGTCGGGGAGCGAGTTTCTACAATACAGCCCAGTTTATCGGGACTTTTATGACCACAGCACTTGCACGCATCCAGCCGGATTCATTTTTGACACTGCACTACCGCCTGAGCGGGCCCGGCGGTGACCTCATCAACACCTTCAGCGACAGCCCTTCGACGCTGACGCTGGGCAATGGCGAACTCTCTCCTGCGGTGGAGGAATGCCTGCATGGCTTGCAGGAGGGTACGCGTGCCACCTTCGAACTGCCTGCAGGCGTGGCCTTTGGCGAGCCCAATCCGGCCCTGCGGCAGTGGGTGGCGGCGCGGCAGCTGCGCGAGATGGGCGTGACCGCTGTGGTCTACAACCCGGGCGAAGTGGTGAAATTTTTCAACCCCGAGGGAACAGGCAGTTTCGCCGGTGTGGTGGTGCAGGTGGGTACCGAGCCGGGTGAGCGCTCGGTGCTGTTTGACTTCAACCACCCGCTTGCCGGGCAGAGTGTCACGTTTGAAGTGCAGGTGATCGGCATCCTATGACACAGGAAGTGCTCCTGGCAGAGCCCAGAGGATTTTGCGCGGGCGTGGACCGCGCCATTGAAATTGTGGAGAGGGCTTTGCAAAAGTTTGGCGCCCCCATCTATGTGCGCCACGAGATCGTGCACAACACCTATGTCGTGAACGACCTGAAATCCAAGGGTGCTATCTTTATTGAAGCGCTTGACGCAGTCCCCGCGGGCGCTACGCTGGTTTTTTCTGCACACGGGGTGCCAAAGTCGGTGGAACTCGAGGCGCACCGCAGGGGGTTTCGCGTGTTCGATGCCACCTGCCCGCTGGTGACCAAGGTACACGTGGAGGTGGCCAAGCTGCACCGCGAAGGCTTCGAGTTCATCATGATCGGGCACAAGGGGCACCCGGAGGTGGAAGGCACCATGGGCCAGCTCAGCAATGGCATCCATCTGGTGGAAAGTGTGGCCGATGTGGCGCACTTGCAGCCGGCGCAGACCGACAAGCTGGCGGTGGTTACCCAGACCACGCTGAGCGTGGACGATGCGGCCGATATTTCTGCGGCGATCAAGGCGCGGTTTCCCCGGGTGCGTGAACCCAAGCAGCAGGACATTTGCTATGCCACGCAGAACCGCCAGGATGCGGTCAAGATGCTCAGCCCCCAGGTGGATGTGGTCATCGTGGTGGGCAGCCCCACCAGTTCCAATAGCAACCGCCTGCGCGAAGTGGCGAAGAAGCTGGGCACACCCAGCTTCATGGTGGACAACGCCGACGAGCTGCAACCGCAATGGTTTGAAGGCCGCCAGCGCGTGGGTCTGACCGCCGGTGCATCGGCTCCCGAGGTTTTGGTGCAGGCGGTGATTGACCGCATTCGTGCGATGGGTGCAGTGTCGGTGCGCAAGGTCGAAGGCATTGCCGAGACGGTAAAGTTTCCCCTGCCCAAAGGTCTCAAACTTGATCGCTAGCCCTATTCGCTACTTAATTGATAGCTGCTTGCGCAATAAAATAGGGCGCTAGAGCCTATTTTCTTATTCACTGGATTGATTCATGCTTGATATCTCGCTTCTCCGCAAAGACCTCGCTGTTGTCGTCGCGCGCCTGTCGACCCGCAAGTCGCCCCAGACTTTTCTGGACGTAGACGCGTTTAGTACGCTGGAAGCAGAGCGCAAGACCATTCAGATGCGCACCGAAGAGTTGCAGGCGCGGCGCAATGCGTCGGCCAAGTTGATTGGGCAGCTCAAGGCCAGGGGCGCGGCCGGTGCGGCGCAGGCAGATGTCGCGCTGGCGGAGGTGGCGGGGCTCAAAGCCGAACTGGAGGTTTCGGCCTCCCGGCTCGACCAGATCCAGACCGAACTGCAGGCGCTGCTGCTGGCAGTGCCCAACCTGCCGCACGAGAGCGTGCCGGTAGGAGCAGACGAGCATGGCAACGTGGAGGTGCGCCGCTGGAGCCCCGACGGTGCAGCACCCAAAGCGTTTGACTTTGCGGTGAAGGACCATGTGGACCTGGGCGAGCCGCTGGGACTGGATTTCGAGATGGGCGTGAAGCTTACCGGTGCGCGCTTTACCGTGATGAAGGGGCAGATCGCCCGCTTGCACCGCGCACTGGCGCAGTTCATGCTCGATGTGCAGACCCGCGAGCATGGTTACACCGAGTGCTACACACCCTACATCGTCAATGGCGACACGCTGCGTGGTACCGGCCAGTTGCCAAAGTTCGAGTGCGATCTGTTTGCCGCCAAAAAGGGCGGGCAGGAGGGCGAAGAGCAACCCGACAACACCGCGCTGTACCTGATTCCCACCAGCGAGGTCACGCTGACCAACTTTGTGCGCGATGTGATCGTGGCCGAGTCCGACTTGCCCATCAAGCTCACCGCCCACACTCCGTGCTTTCGCTCTGAGGCCGGCAGCGCCGGGCGCGACACCCGCGGCCTGATACGTCAGCACCAGTTCGACAAGGTGGAGATGGTGCAGATCACCCACCCCGACAAGAGCTACGAAGCGCTGGACGCCATGGTGACGCACGCCGAAGCCATCCTGCAAAAGCTGGACCTGCCCTACCGCGTCATGAGCCTGTGCACCGGCGACATGGGCTTTGGCGCGGCAAAGACCTACGACCTGGAGGTGTGGCTGCCCGCGCAGAACACCTACCGTGAAATCAGCTCGGTCTCCAACTGCGAGGCTTTTCAGTCCCGCCGTCTGCAGGCACGATTCAAAAACGCGCAGGGCAAGAACGAACTGGTGCACACCCTGAACGGCTCCGGCCTGGCCGTGGGCCGTACGCTGGTGGCGGTGCTGGAGAACTACCAGAATGCCGATGGCTCGGTCACAGTGCCGCCTGCGCTGCGCCCGTATCTCGGCGGTCTGGTGACCCTGCGGCCCTGATAGAATCTGCGCTTCGCCGGATTGAAGCAACTATTTAGGAAGCGTGGCAGAGTGGCCGAATGTACCTGATTCGAAATCAGGCGTACCGAAAGGTACCGTGGGTTCGAATCCCACCGCTTCCTCCATTAAGTCTGGGCTCCCCTAACAAGGAGCCCTTTCTTTTTGCAAAGCACCGCACCGAGCGGGCGGTGGCAGGGTGATGTAACTCTCTGCACCTGATTCCAAGGCCATTTAAAGTGTTGGTTACCA
>CAIPGC010000289.1 GCA_903864505.1 uncultured beta proteobacterium
CTTTCGATTGACCTTGCGAACGCCCGCCTCGGTCACCCCGATACGCAGACCCGCAATAGGAAACAGGTCTTGCGGATCAGGCGCTTGCAAATTCACCGGCATAGCATCACCTCACGCCAATTTGCCATGACACTGCTTGTACTTCTTGCCACTGCCACAGGGGCAAGGATCATTCCGCCCCACGCGTGGCACCTCGGCAGCAGCGGCACGCGCGGCCTGCGCTGACGTGGTGGTTTGCGGTTCACCACTTTCACCGGGAGCGCTGTACGTTACATTGGAAATGCTTTCACCCCGGCTCTCCATCGCCTCTGCTGCTTGCTCAAGTTGCTCGCTGGACTGAATCTTGACCGTCATTAAGACCTTGGTGACCTCGTTCTTGACCGAGTCCAGCAACTGCCCAAACAACTCAAAGGCTTCGCGCTTGTATTCCTGCTTGGGCTGCTTCTGGGCATAACCTCGAAGGTGGATGCCCTGGCGCAGGTAGTCCAATGCGCTCAGGTGGTCGCGCCACTGTGTATCGATGCTTTGCAGCAACACCATGCGTTCAAATTGGGTGAAGTTTTCCAATCCAACCTGTTCCACTTTTCCCTGGAACAGATCGTGGGCTGCCTGAGTTACCGTGGAGAGCAAATCTCCATCGGTAATAGCATCGGCTTCCTGTACCTGCTTGTGCAAGTCCAGTTCAATCAACCATTCATCCAACAGCACCTTTTGTAACGCGGCAACATCCCACTGCTCCTCGACAGACTCTTCGGGAACGTATTGGCGCACAAGATCGTGAAAACATCCTTCGCGCAGCGATGCGATCTGCGCACTCAAATCCTTCGCATCCAGAATTGCGTTTCGCTGCTGGTAAATAACCTTACGCTGGTCATTCGACACGTCGTCGTATTCCAGCAATTGTTTTCGCATGTCAAAGTTACGCGCTTCCACCTTGCGCTGCGCGCTCTCGATGCTGCGAGTAACAATGCCGGCCTCAATAGCCTCTCCATCGGGCATTTTCAAACGATCCATGATGGCCTTGACGCGGTCACCCGCAAAGATGCGCATCAAAGAATCGTCCAGGCTCAGATAGAAGCGGGATGAACCAGGATCGCCCTGGCGGCCTGAGCGTCCCCGCAACTGGTTGTCAATGCGTCGAGACTCATGGCGCTCGGTGGCAATAATGCGCAGACCACCCAGTGCCTTCACTTCCTCATGTTCCACCTGCCAGGTTGAACGCAAGTCGGCAATTTGCTTCTGTTTGCCCGCCTCGTCCAACGCCGCATCTGTCTCCACTGCTTCGACCAGCTTTCCAATGTTGCCGCCCAGCACAATGTCTGTACCACGGCCAGCCATGTTGGTTGCGATCGTGATCATCTTTGAGCGCCCAGCCTGAGCCACAATGTCCGCTTCGCGCGCGTGCTGCTTGGCATTAAGCACTTGATGCGGGAGCTTCTCCTTCTCCAGCAACTGCGAAATAACTTCCGAGTTCTCAATCGATGTAGTCCCAACCAGCACCGGCTGCCCTCGCCCGTAACATTCGCGAATATCGCCAATCGCGGCCTCGTATTTTTCGCGAGTGGTTTTGTAAACGCGGTCCAGTTGATCCTCGCGGCAGCTCTTGCGATTAGGTGGAATCACCACCGTTTCCAGGCCATATATTTCCTGGAACTCATAGGCTTCAGTATCAGCCGTTCCAGTCATCCCTGCCAATTTGCTGTAAAGGCGGAAGTAGTTCTGAAACGTGATGGATGCCATGGTCTGGTTTTCCGCCTGGATGGCCACGCCTTCCTTGGCCTCCACCGCCTGGTGCAATCCGTCGCCCCAGCGACGCCCGGTCATCAGGCGCCCAGTGAACTCATCAACAATGATGATCTCCCCCTGCTGCACGACATAGTGCTGGTCACGGTGGTACAGGTGATTGGCTCGCAATGCGGCATACAGATGGTGCATTAGCGTGATGTTGGCTGGATCGTACAAAGTGGAACCCGCCGGTATCAGGCCCATTTCGGCAAAAATTCGCTCTGCACTCTCATGACCTTGTTCGGTCAGAAACACTTGGTGACTCTTCTCGTCTACGGTAAAGTCACCAGGCTTGGTCACACCCTCTCCCGTGCGTGGATCGGCTTCACCTTCCTGAAGAGTTAACTTGGGAGCAGCCTTGTTGATGGCCAAGTACATATCAGTATGGTCTTCGGCTTGACCGCTGATGATGAGCGGTGTGCGTGCCTCATCGATCAGGATGGAATCCACCTCATCGACAATGGCGTAATTCAAACCGCGCTGCACCCGGTCTGCGACCTCGTAAACCATGTTGTCGCGCAAATAGTCGAATCCGTACTCGTTGTTGGTTCCATAAGTGATATCAGCGCGGTACGCAGCCTGCTTCTCTTCGCGGCTGGACTGCGGAAGGTTGATACCCACGCTCATGCCAAGGAAGTTGTACAGACGGCCCATCCACTTGGCATCGCGACCGGCGAGGTAATCATTCACCGTAACGACGTGGACACCCCTCCCGGACAAGGCGTTCAGGTACACGGGCAAAGTCGCAGTCAAGGTCTTACCTTCGCCGGTGCCCATTTCCGAAATCTTGCCGTAGTGCAGCGACATACCCCCCATCAGCTGCACATCAAAATGCCGCATCTTCATCACGCGCTTTGAGCCCTCGCGGACCACTGCGAAGGCGGCTGGAAGAATATCCTCGATAGACTCACCGCGCGCCACCCGCTCCTTGAACTGCTGCGTCTTGCCCTTCAATTCCTCATCTGTCAATTTCTCAAACTCTGACTCCAGAGCGTTGATCTTTGATACGGTCGAGCGATATTGTTTGAGCAGGCGGTCGTTTCGACTGCCGAAAATTTTGGTAAGGATGTTTTTGGCCATGAATACAAGACCGGCCTGCACCCCCATGGGTTTGCAGAACAGCGCAGTCCTTTTATAACTAGTCGAGGTGAGTTGAGCCTCTGATTTTACCGTTGCCCGGACTGCGCGGTGCCGGCGCCAGAAATTTGTGCCTGCATCGCAGCTGGTTTAGGCAGATTCGTCTGCGCGGTCTGCATGCTTGCCAGGTTTCGACCCGCATTGAGAAACTTTTGTGGATCCTGTGGGACTCCCTGCACCAGCACCTCGAAATGCAAGTGAGAGCCGGTCGAACGACCGGTGCTTCCGACATCAGCAATCCGCTGTCCCCGCTTAATCAAATCGCCCTTCTTGACGTACACCCTGGAGGAATGACCATAGCGTGTAATCAAGTCGTTTCCATGATCAATTTCAATCATATTGCCATACTGGGGATGAAACTCCTGTGTAACAACCACACCGCCCGCCGCTGAGAAGATGTATGTACCAGGCTCTGCTGGGAAATCGAGTCCGGTGTGCAATGCCGACGTCCCGGAGATGGGGTCCATCCGCCAACCAAACACCGAACCCAAATTGCCGCCATTCACCGGAGTTTGCGTGGGCACCATCATCTTTTTGACCTTTTGCTCGAACAGGCGCGACTCAATCACGGTCATAAGATCGGTTCGCTGATTGGTCAATTGGTCCAGATCTGCCAAAGTGGTCTGCAACTCCTCCAAGGTCAGGTCGTGACCACGGATGAGCGCACCGCCCTGACCCGGTTTGCCCTTGATGTCAGCCGGGTTGACACCCGCCAAGCCCGAGACCCGCTCGCCAAGCGACTCAAGCTGTAGCATTTTTACCTGCATTGCCCCCAGCTTCTTGGCCATCACCTCGATGTTCTCGCGGATGAAGCGGTCACGTTGCGCAAACTCGTCTTTCACCACCAACTTGACCAGCGTTCCTATAACAGGCCACCCTTCCCTTGCACCTTTCATGAACACCCAGTGGTACAAAGCCGCGGAGATCAGCATCAGCGAGATGGACAAGCCGATGAAGGCAAGCAGGAGTTTGGTTCCGCTTAAATGGATGGCCCGACTCCTGGCTAGCCATGCATCCGTGATAATCAACTGCATCCAGATTCCCCTTATGTCTCAGAACCGTCGCAACCATTCGATTTCGCTGTTTCAAGCGACCCAGGAATCACCCACCCTGGCACGCCTCACCGACCTCGCGATGGAATCCACGGCCCGACTCAAATCGGTTGAATCGCTCATACCCACCGCATTGCGGTCCGCAGTCAGGGCCGGCCCGATCGAAGGTACCGCCTGGTGTCTCATTTTGGACAACACTGCCGCCGCTTCAAAGATTCGACAACTACTTCCTGCAATGGAGTCACATTTGCGGTCCAAAGGCTGGGAAGTCAGCGCAATTCGGCTTAAGGTTCACATGCCGATTTAGTCCACCCGGAGGCGATTGTGCCACGCCGCCAATCGCGATGGGCCACTCTTGCCGGGAATGATCTGCTTCATGGTTTGGCGGAATTTCAATCGCGCTTTTTGTGAAGCAACGCAAACAGGCTTTCGGTTGCATCGGAAACGGACTGCTGCTTTTCAGCGGTCAGTCGCATTGCTTCCTCGTGCGTGTATCCATCAGATCGATGCGCAACGTACTCAACCAGGATGCTTTGCGCCACAACGCAAGCCAAACCTGCTTTGGCCGCCTCCGCATTCGTGGAGGGCATCATCGAGAAGCCGGCCGAGATTTCATCCAACACCTTGATGCATGTCGCTACTTGTTCAATGTTCATACCAATGGCAATCAAAATTGGTTGAAAGCTCTAGGTTCGATAGAACCAAGCTTGATGGGGTGAGATGCTACGCCTTGAAGCTGCGTGGGGCAACAAAAAACCCGCTCCTCAAAAAAAAGAAGGCGGGCTTCAAAAAAACTTCGATGAAATGGTGCCGATTATCGGATTCGAACTGATGACCTACCGCTTACAAGGCGGTTGCTCTACCAACTGAGCTAAATCGGCACGACCGGAATTCTACCTTACCGCTATTGCAGCAAGTGGAGGCCAACAACGTGCTACTTAACGCGCGTGAGTGCCGGTTTTCCACCGGTGGGTGGGTTGGGTGGTCTATCGGGTTTGGCTTCTTCGGAGGGAGATGACACGCTGGTAAGAACCTTGGGCTTGGTTTCCACCGTCGTCACAGTGGCAGTGGGGCTTTCAGACGAGGCAAGCATCGGGAAGGCCATGCCCTGCCCATTCTCGCGAGCGTAGATAGCGAGCACGCGACTCACGGGAACGAGGATGTCGCGCGCAACGCCACCGAAACGTCCCTTGAACTCAATGTATTCGTTGCCTAGATTGAGCGAACTCGTCGCGTCGAAGCTTATGTTCAAAACAATCTCGCCGTCTTTGACATACTCATTAGGCACGCGCACTGAGTCATCCACCAGCACCGCGATAAAGGGCGTAAACCCGTTATCGGTGCACCACTCATACAGGGCCCGAATCAAATAGGGCCGGGTCGAACTTGAATCCGTTGCATCAATCATGGTGCCCATGCCATCATGGTTACTTACGCATGACCTTTTCGGAAGGCGTCAGAGCCTCGATGTACGCAGGACGTGAAAAAATACGCTCTGCATACTTAAGCAACGGGGCCGCATTCTTGCTCAGGTCAATTCCGTAATAGTCCAGGCGCCACAACAACGGTGCAATGGCGACGTCGAGCATAGAGAAGTTATCGCCCAGCATGAACTTGTTCTTCAAGAACACGGGCGCAAGTTGCGTGAGACGATCGCGAATATGCGAACGGGCCTTTTCAAGCGCCTTCTCGTTGCCTTTGGAACTGCGCGCTTCCAAGGTCGACACATGGACAAACAGTTCCTTCTCAAAATTCAACAGAAACAACCGCACGCGTGCACGGTCCACCGGGTCACCCGGCATCAGTTGCGGATGTGGAAAACGCTCGTCGATGTACTCATTAATGATATTGGACTCGTACAGGATCAAGTCTCGTTCCACCAGAATTGGAACCTGCCCGTAAGGGTTCATCACGCTGATGTCTTCAGGTTTGTTGTACAGGTCGACATCGCGGATTTCGAAATCCATGCCCTTTTCGAACAGGACAAAGCGGCAGCGGTGGGAAAAGGGGCAGGTTGTTCCTGAATACAGAACCATCATGGGAAAAGACTCCTAAAAATTAAAAAGAGTGGGTTGCCAACGGTCACCCACTCTGCCACCACCGGAAATGGCCCTGAAGGCACCGCCGGATTGCAATGAAAAACGCCTATTTGATGTCTTTCCAGTACGCCCCGTTGAGCCGCCATGTAAAGAATGTCAGCACGCACAGGAAAGCGATGACCCAAAGACCAACGCGTTGGCGCGTATTTTGGACCGGTTCACCCATCCATTGCAAATAGGTCACCAGGTCTCCCACCGCCTGATCATACTGAGCAGGTGTCATGGCGCCAGGCTTAAGCTGTTCCCAGCCCTTGAATACGTGAGCGGTTGCACCATGTTCGGACACTTCCTCATAGACAGGACGACGTTCCCCCTGCAACTCCCACAGTGCGTGCGGCATCGCTACATTGGGGAACACCAAATTGTTCCATCCGGTCGGCTTGGACTCGTCGCGGTAGAAACTACGCATATAGGTGTAGAGGTAGTCGGCACCCGTGCCATTCGCTCCAGCTCTCGAGCGTGCAATAACGGTTAGGTCCGGCGGGTTGACACCAAACCAGGCTTTCGCCTGCTGCGGGTCGATGGCGGACTTCATGGTCTCGCCGATCTTGCCGTTGGTGACCAGCAGGTTGTCCTTGATCTGCTCCGGCGTCAGACCAATGTCAGTCAAACGATTGAAGCGCTGAAAGGCGGCCGAGTGGCAATTCAGGCAGTAGTTGACAAACAGCTTGACCCCATTTTGCAGCGACGCATTGTCATCGAGCTTGAGAGGAGCCTTGTCCCAGGCCGGTCCCGCGGTGTTGGCTTGGGCAGCCATCGTGAACGCAAGCGACAGCACCAAACCGAAAACGAATCTTTTTGTAAAACCCATGGTTTTCATTTTGCTTTTCTCCTGTTCAATGCACCGAATAGGTCACTCGATCCGGCACCGGCTTTGGTGTGCCAAGGCGACTCCACCAAGGCATCAGGATGAAGAATCCGAAGTAGAACAGCGTGGAAACCTGCGCGATACGACCGCTGATGACAGACACTGGTTGCGTGCCAAGGTAGCCCAGTACGAGGAAGTCAACAACAAACACTGCGTAGAGATACTTGTGCCAGTCAGGACGGTACCGGATCGACTTGACCGGGCTATTGTCCAGCCAAGGCAGGAAAAACAGGATGACCACACCACCACCCATGGCCACAACACCCCAGAACTTTGCATCGATAGACATCATCAGCGCCGAGATAACCACAGCACCGCCAACGATGACTGCCTTGAACACGCTGGGCATCCTGACCTTGGCAACTGCCAGCACTGCGCCACCGAGTACGCATGCAATCAGCACGTACATCATTTCGCTCGTCACGGCGCGCAGCAACGAGTAAAACGGCGTGAAATACCAGACGGGAGCAATGTGCAATGGTGTCTGGAACGGATCGGCTGGAATGAAGTTGTTGTATTCCAGGAAATAGCCACCCATCTCAGGCGCGAAGAAAACGATCGCCGAGAACGCGATCAGAAAAACGCTGACCCCGAAAATGTCATGCACCGTGTAGTAGGGGTGGAACGGGATGCCGTCAAGTGGAATACCGCGTGCATCCTTCTTTGCCTTGATCTCGATACCGTCGGGGTTGAGCGAGCCCACTTCATGCAGCGCAATGATGTGCGCAACCACCAGACCCAACAGCACCAGCGGCACGGCAATGACGTGGAAGCTGAAGAATCGGTTCAGGGTGGCATCTCCAACCACGTAATCACCTCGAATCAGCAGGGCCAAATCAGGTCCGATGAAGGGAATGGCTGAGAACAAGTTGACGATCACCTGTGCGCCCCAGTAGCTCATCTGTCCCCAGGGTAGCAGGTAGCCCATGAACGCCTCGGCCATCAGTGCAAGGAAGATGGCGCAGCCAAAGAGCCAGACCAGTTCGCGCGGCTTGCGATAGCTTCCGTACATCAACCCGCGGAACATATGCAGATACACCACAAGGAAGAATGCAGATGCGCCTGTCGAATGCATGTAGCGGATCAGCCAGCCCCATGGCACATCGCGCATGATGTATTCGACCGAGCCGAAGGCCAGCGCCGCATCGGGTTTGTAGTGCATCACCAGGAAAATACCAGTCACCAGCTGGATCACAAGAACCAGTAGGGAAAGTACACCAAAAACGTACCAGATGTTGAAGTTCTTGGAAGCGTAGTACTCGCTCATGTGCTCTTTGAAGAGCTTGGACAGCGGGAAACGGTTGTCCACCCAGTTCAGCAGCTTTTCCCCTGCTGGCGCATTGGGGGAGATTTCGTGGTATTCAGCCATGTTGTTCTATTCCTTAGGCATTTCTGTCTTCACCAATGAGCAACTTGGTGTCTGATAGGTACATGTGCGGCGGGACTTCAAGGTTATCCGGCGCCGGTTTGTTCTTGAACACGCGGCCAGCCAAATCAAAGGTAGATCCGTGACAGGGGCAGAAAAATCCGCCCTGCCAATCGTCCGGCAACGAAGGCTGCGGACCGGCTTGAAGCTTGTCGGAGGGTGAACATCCGAGGTGAGTACAAATACCCACCACTACCAACAACTCCGGCTTGATCGAACGCGTGGCGTTTCGTGCGTATTCAGGTGCCTGGTCCGACGGCTTGCGTTGAGAATTGGGGTCGGCAAGCTGAGGGTCGTTCTTGGGCAAAGCCGCCAGTTGTTCGGGCGTGCGGCGCACAATCCAGACCGGCTTGCCGCGCCACTCGACCGTCATTTTTTCACCTGGTTTGAGCGCCGCTATATCTGCTTCCACTGCAGCGCCCGCCGCCTTGGCCCTTTCCGACGGTTGAAAACTACTAACAAACGGAACTGCTGCGGCGATTCCGCCGACTGCACCGGCACAACTCGAAGCAATCAACCAGGTGCGCTTGCTGGGGTCGGTCGGCACTGCACCGACAAAGGTTTCACTCATGAGAATCCTCAATGAACATCACTACTAGGGCAACCCATGATTGTAGCTGACAGATCTTGCGCCATTCTTATAGCCGCCAGCAAGCTCGATGGGTCGGCGCGACCGGTGCCTGCGATATCAAACGCCGTGCCGTGGTCCGGACTGGTGCGCACAAAGGGCAGGCCAAGCGTGACATTTACGCCCTGCTCGACCCCCATATATTTGACAGGAATAAGGCCCTGGTCATGGTACATGGCCACTACCACATCAAACTCGCCCGGCGAACCGGGCGTGCGGCGAGCGCGCATAAACACGGTGTCAGGGGGCCACGGGCCACTTGACTGGCAGCCCTCAGACCGTGCAGCGCTGATCGCAGGGGCAATCGTGTCAATTTCCTCGCATCCAAACAATCCACCCTCCCCGGCATGGGGATTGAGCCCCGCCACCGCAATACGGGGAGGGCGCCCCAACACCTTTGAGAGCGCGTCGTGGGTGATTCGCAAGGTCTGCAGCACGTTGTCAAACGTAACCGCCTCAAGTGCCTGGCGCAGCGAGACATGGATGCTGACCAGCACCGTACGCAATTCCTCATTGGCCAGCATCATGCGTACCGGAACCTCCGAAAGAGGCCTGCCCAGATGCCGCGCCGCACAATCCTGCAGCATCTCGGTATGCCCGGGATACCGGTCAAAAGGCGCTCCGGCAGCATGCAAGGCCTCCTTGTGCAAGGGGGCCGTCACCAGCGCCCGCACCTGGCCTCGCAGCGCCGACTGGGCAGCCCACAGCACACACTGCCCCGCAAATGCTCCTGCTTCGCGGCTGACCACCCCCCACGGCACAACCGGGAGCGGATCGACCACCTGAAGCACCGCAATGCAGCGCGGCGGAATAGTCAGCGCTTCCTGTGCTGACGTGATGACTGCCACAGGCAATGCGATCTGGCCTGGTTGCACAATGGCCAGCGCAGCCCGGCGCAACGTCTCCACGTCGCCGGCTACAAAACAACCACGCAGGCCACCGGGCTGGTCGCGAAATGCCTTGGCAATGATTTCAGGGCCAATGCCTGCGGCATCCCCCATGGTGATCGCCAGCGGAAGAATGGACTCGGTGTTGATGGGCATGGATTGGACGGTCTGCGCTCAGGCCGGGTTGTCAATGTCAATAAACTGGTGCGCCAGGCCAAACTGCGCAGCAACATGGCCCGCCACCGCAGGCGCGCCAAAACGCTCTGTTGCGTGGTGACCGCATGCCAGGTAGGCCACGCCACACTCACGCGCCAGATGCGCCTGCGGTTCGGAAATCTCCCCCGTAACAAAGGCATCTGCGCCGGCAGCAATCGCCGCCTCAAAATAGCCTTGCGCTCCCCCGCTGCACCACGCTATTGTATTTATAGCGCATCGCGCACTATCGACGAGCGTTACAGGCCTATTCAAGGTATTTTCTATGTGAGACGCAAGCGCCTGTGCCGTCTCCACACCAGTTGTCTCTGACAACTCGCCGATCCAGCCCAGGGACTGTTCCCCAAACCGTCCCAGCGCCCCATCGCGGGCCACCCACCCCAGTTTGCGGCCAAGCTGGGCGTTATTGCCCAACTCCGAGTGCGCGTCCAGCGGCAAATGGTAGGCGTAGAGGGTGATGTCGTTGGCCAGCAATAGCGCCAGGCGTTTGCGCATCCATCCGATCACGCGTCCATCATAGCCACGCCAGAACAGGCCGTGGTGCACAAGAATGGCATCGGCCTGTGCATCGATCGCCGCCTCAATCAGCGCGAAACTGGCTGTCACGCCGGAAACGATCTTGCGCACTTGACGGCCCCCTTCCACCTGCATGCCATTGGGGCAGTAGTCGTTGTAAAGCTGCGGTTGGAGCAATGCATCCAGCGCGTTCTGAAGTTCAATGGGGTCCATCTTCCGTCTCCAACTCACAGTCACAACCACTGCCCGCCGCAATCCAGCGCGAGGCCCACCGGCCCAGCGGAGTAGACAGCATGCGGGCCAGACCGTGCACTGCTTTGGGCAGTGCTTGTTCCAACAATTCGCGTGGTACCACCATGGCACCGCAGCGGTACTGTCCAAGCATATCGCTCCAGCGCAGTGCACTACACGCACCGGTGCGCGTGCGCGACAGCAAAACCCCCAGGGGACAGGGCTCGGCCAAACAACATACACCACAACCATTGCAGTGCGCACCAACCACTGGCTTGTGTGGTGCTTGTACGTGAATGCGGATGACGGCCTGCGGTGGTTCCATGGTGTTGCAGCACTGTACCGCGGCGTGCGGGGGTGTCGCCCTACAATTTGCTCCTGGATCGCATGCCAATGATGCACCCTTATCTGGAATTCCCAATGAAACGTCTCTGGCTCGTATTTTCTCAATCCGCCACCGTGCTGCTGGCAGCCTATTTCGTCGTGGCCACGCTCAAACCGCAGTGGCTCGGACACGCGCCCTCGTTAGCAGGGGCGGTCGCGCTGATCGAAGCACCTGCGCCGCAACCCGGAGAAGTTCCGGTCGGCAGCTTCCGCCTGGCCGCGCAAAAAGCGTCTGCCGCGGTGGTCAGTATCAACACCAGCAAGGCGACGCGCAGGGGAGCCAACAGCAACGACCCCTGGTTCCGCTTTTTCTTTGGCGACCAAGGCAGCGAATCCCAGGCCAGTCTGGGCAGCGGTGTCATCGTCAGTCCGAGCGGCTATATCCTGACCAATAACCACGTGGTAGAGGGTGCGGACGAGATTGAGGTCGTCCTGAATGACAGCCGCCATACACTGGCCAAGGTCATTGGGACCGACCCCGACAGCGACCTGGCCGTGCTCAAGATCACCCTGGACCGGCTCCCGACCATCGTTCTGGGAAATTCCGACAGCTTGCAAGTCGGTGACCAGGTACTGGCTATCGGCAACCCCTTTGGCGTGGGGCAAACCGTGACCAGCGGCATTGTGAGCGCGCTCGGGCGCAATCAACTGGGCATCAACACGTTTGAAAACTTCATTCAGACGGACGCGGCCATCAACCCGGGCAACTCGGGCGGTGCACTGGTGGACACCAGCGGAAACTTGCTGGGCATCAACACCGCCATTTACTCGCGCTCGGGCGGCAGCATGGGCATTGGGTTTGCAATTCCCGTATCCACCGCAAGGCAGGTGCTCGACGGCATTGTCAAGGACGGTCAGGTCACGCGCGGATGGATTGGAGTGGAGCCCAACGATTTGTCGGCTGAACTGGCCGAAACCTTCGACATCAAGGCCAAACAAGGTGTCGTCATCACTGGCGTGCTGCAAAACGGGCCGGCAGCGCAGGCGGGCATTCATCCGGGTGACGTCATTGCGAAGATCGGCAGTCAACCGGTGGCGGATGTGACCCAACTGTTGGCGCAAGTGGCGGCACTCAAGCCGGGCGCATCGACCCGTTTTTCGATTGAACGCAAAAACCAGCCCATGGAAATCAACGTTGTTCCGGGCGTACGTCCCCGCCCACGACCGTCCGAACGATAGTCGCTACGAAGTTGTAGCGGCCGCGTCTTCCGACGGAGGCTGCGTGTGCTTGATAAAGATTTGTGCGGTCCAGATACCCGCCTCGTACAGCAGGCACATGGGAATGAGCAGCGCGATCATGGACACCGGGTCCGGCGGGGTCACCACGCCAGCAACAGCCGCCGCAGCCACTACAAAGTAGGAGCGGAATTTCTTGAGTTGCACAATGGAGACCACACCCAGGCGGGCCAGGATAACAACTGCAATAGGCACCTCAAAAGCCACTCCAAATGCGATGAACATGGTAATAACAAAGTCCAGATACGCGTCAATATCAGGACTGACTGCCACCGACATAGGCGCCATTTTCTGAATGGCAGGAAATGCCTGGCCAAAAACAAAGAAATAGCAAAACGCCGCGCCCATGTAAAACAGCACCGTGCTGGCAACGACCAGCGGGGTAACCAAACGCTTCTCGTGCTTGTACAGGCCGGGTGCCACAAACGCCCATACCTGGTAAAGAATCCAGGGCAAGGACAAGCCAAATGCGGCCAGCACCGAGACCTTGATCGGTACCAGAAACGGCGAGACGACACCCACCGCGATCATCTTGGATCCTTCGGGCAACGACTTCACCAGCGGCATGGCCAGCAGGTCATACAACTCGGATGGACCGGGGTAAAACACCAGCACGGTAAACACCGCGCCAATACCGTAAATGCAATACATCAACCTGTCGCGCAACTCCAGCAAGTGCTGCACAAAAGGTTGCTCGGTGCCGGCGAGTTCATCCGGAGGCGTTTTTTCGTCAGACATTAATTGAACTTACGAGGGCGAAAGCGTGCAACCCGCGCCGCACCCGACAGGGCTTGGGTGCGAAAACCTTGGCGGACCTTATACCAACGCGGTGTTGCACCTTGTTTTAAGCGCCAGTGCTTGCCCGGATGCTTGTAATACGGCACCACATTTGTGCTGACCTCAACTGCCGCCAAAGTGGTCTCGGACCAGGATTTTTCAAAATCGCTGGCATGGGTTTGTATTGTGTTTTCTACGTCTTGCGCCGCGCCCTGGACTGTGTCGCGCATCTTCTTGAGTTCATCAAGCTCCATCGATCTGTTCACTTCAGCCTTTACATCTGCCACATAGCTGCGCGCGCGCGCCAGCAGGGCGCCCAGAGTGCGCGCAACTGCGGGCAAGCGCTCCGGGCCGATCACCACCAGCGCAATGGCACCAATGATGGCGATCTTGCTGACACCGATATCCAGCATGAAAGTTCGGACTTAGCTCTTTACCTTGGCGTCCACGTCAATGGTGGTCTTGGCCTCGGTCTTCTCGGTGCTCACCTGCGCCTGCACCGGGGCCTCCTGCGGTTTTTCCGGGGTGCTGCCGTCGCGCATGCCGTCCTTGAAGCCTTTCACGGCACCGCCCAGGTCCGAGCCGATGTTCTTGAGTTTCTTGGTTCCGAAAATAAGAACAATGATGACCAGAAAAATAATCAAATGTGTCGTCGACAAGCCCATGGCGATCTCCTTGGTAATAGCGCGATTCTAGGTGGGTTCCTCAACCGCGTAACCAGGGGCGTGATCCACCCATCACATGAAAATGCAAATGTTGAATTTCCTGCCCGCCCTCAGCCCCGGTATTTGTCACCAGTCGGAACCCTCCTTGCGGGTACGGATTGCAACCCTCCTTCTGTGCCAACTGGGGCACCAGCACCATCAAGCGCCCCATCAGGGCGGCGTGCTCGGCCATCAGCTGCGCCATGCTCGGAATATGCAACTTCGGGATGACCAAGAAATGCACCGGTGCCCAGGGATGAATGTCGTGGAAGGCAAAGAACTCGTCGTCCTGGTACACCACGCGCGAAGGGATCTTTCCAGCGGCAATTTTGCAAAACAGGCAATCAGGATCGTGGTCCATCACCAAACTCATACGCAGATCTCCAATTGTGCTCAATCAATGCAGCCCGCGCGCGGGTCGTTTGGAAGGCCATCGCTCGCCAGCGCCTTGCGCAGGGCCTTTTCTTCGATGCCACTGGTGCCTTCACGGCGCTCCAACTCCGCCACCACATCGGCCGGTGTCAGTTCGTAATGGGCCAGCGCGATCATGCTGTGAAACCACAAGTCCGCCATCTCTCCGACCAGTTTGCTCTGGTCACCGCCGTGGCCCACATCCTTGGCGGCCATGACAACCTCGGTCGCCTCCTCGCCGATTTTCTTCAGAAAAGCATCTGGACCCTTTGACAACAAGCGTGCGACATAACTGGTGGTCGGATCACCCCCATTGGCTGGTTTGCGGGTTTCAATGACGGCCGCCAGGCGCGCCAGCGCATCTGTGGAATTTGGGATGGTCATAGTTCTTTTCAGTTGGGGATCGATCTGAAGGTCTGTCTCGCGAAGCTATCACTTATAGATGATTTTGGGATCTTTCAACACTGGCTCCACACTATGCCACGCCCCGTCTTTGAGCACACTAAAAAAACAACTGTGCCGACCCGTGTGACACGCTATGCCCGGCGTATGCCCGGTTTGCGTGACCTTCAGCAACACTACATCGTTGTCGCAATCCAGACGAATCTCATGCACCGTCTGCACATGGCCGGATTCCTCGCCCTTGAACCACAACTTGCCACGCGAACGGCTGAAATACACAGCACGCCCGAGCGCGGCCGTCTTTTCCAGCGCCTCGCGGTTCATCCAGGCAAACATCAGCACATCGCCCGTGGCCTGTTCCTGTGCGATGACGGGTACCAGACCCTTGTCGTCCCAACGAACCGCATTCAGCCAGCGTACTTTCGAGTTGTCGGTCATCCTGATATGCTATAAAAATATGAGCTTATTCGGCAATCAATACGGGGCTTGCAGCTACATTCTTACCGGAACGCCACGCGCCGCCATGCACGCCTTGGCCTGCCCAACCGTGAACTCGCCATAGTGGAAGATGCTGGCGGCCAGCACCGCGTCCGCTCCACCGATCTGAATGCCGTCGACAAGGTGCTCGAGCGAGCCCACGCCGCCAGAGGCAATCACGGGCACGCCCACGGCGTCGCTCACGGCACGGGTCAAGGTCAGATCGAAGCCGGACTTGGTGCCATCGCGGTCCATGCTGGTCAACAAAATTTCGCCCGCTCCCCGGCGCGCCATCTCGGTGGCCCAGGCAACTGCATCCAGGCCTGTGTTCTTGCGCCCGCCGTGGCTGTACACATCCCAGCCCTCACCGCGTGCCAGCAGATCATTGCCTGCACGTCGCTTGGCGTCGATAGCCACGACGATGCATTGCGCTCCGTACTTGCGCGAGGCATCTTCAATCACCTGCGGGTCGGCGATTGCCGCAGAGTTGAAACTGGTCTTGTCGGCACCCGCGTTGAGCAGGCGACGCACATCTTCCACCGTTCGCACACCGCCGCCCACAGTCAGCGGAATGAACACCTGTGCCGCCACCGCCTCGATGATGTGCAAAATCAGGTCGCGCCCGTCGCTGGTGGCAGTGATGTCCAGAAAGGTGAGTTCGTCCGCGCCCTGCTCGTTGTAGCGCGCCGCGATCTCCACCGGGTCGCCCGCATCGCGCAGTTCGACAAAGTTCACACCCTTGACAACCCTCCCGCCGGTCACGTCCAGGCAGGGAATGATGCGTTTGGCCAACGTCATCCGTTGAGCTCGCGTGCGCGCGCCAGGGCCGATTCAAAATTCAGGTCGCCGCTGTAGATGGCACGGCCGCAAATGACGCCTTCCACCCCTTCGCTCTCCACATCACACAGGGCTTCGATGTCGGCAATACCTTTTAGACCGCCAGAGGCGATCACCGGGATGGCAAGCGCCTGGGCCAGTTTTACGGTGGCATCGATATTGATGCCGCTGAGCATGCCGTCGCGTCCGATGTCGGTGTAGATGATGGCTTCGACCCCATAGTCCTCGTACTTTTTGCCCAAATCGACCACATCGTGGCGGGTGAGCTTGCTCCAGCCGTCGGTCGCCACCTTGCCATCGCGTGCATCCAGGCCGACGATGATGTGGCCGCCAAAAGCGGTGCAGGCATCCTGCAGGAAACCGGGGTTCTTGACTGCAGCGGTTCCAATGATGACGTAACGCAGCCCTGCATCGAGGTAGCGCTCGATGGTGTCCAGGTCGCGAATGCCGCCGCCGAGTTGCACGTCGACCTCGCTGCCCACCTCCTTGAGGATCTTGCGGATAGCCATCTCATTCTTGGGATGGCCGGCAAATGCGCCGTTCAAGTCCACCAGATGCAGGCGACGTGCGCCTTTGTCTACCCAGTTGCGGGCCATGACGGCTGGCTCTTCGCCAAAGGTGGTGGATTGGTCCATATCGCCCTGCTTGAGGCGAACACAGTGACCGTCTTTCAGGTCAATCGCGGGAATTAAAAGCATGGTGCTTCAGAAGTGGAACAAGGAGAAAAGTGACACGGGATCAGTCAGATGAATGCGACACGGAGCAACGGATGGAGCGATCAGGGGTTCCAATGCAGAAAGTTGCGATAAAGGGCCAGCCCGTGGTCGGAGCTTTTTTCGGGGTGAAATTGTGTTGCGAAAATATTATCGCGCGCAATGGCCGAAGAAAAGCGCCGGCCGTAGTCTGTCTGGCCCACGCTGTGGCGTGCATCAGACGGTACGGCGTAAAAACTGTGAACAAAGTAGAAGTAGCTGCCATCCGGTACGTCGCCCCAGACGGCATGGCGGCCGGACCCCTGCCCGCTCTGGTAGACCTGATTCCAGCCCATCTGGGGCACTTTATACCGGCTACCGTCGGGTTGCAACTGGCCCACCAAGTCTAGTTTGACGACTTCGCCTGGAATCAGGCCCAGGCATGGCGTGTCTTGCTCCTGGCTGTGGTCCAGCAGCATTTGCATGCCGACGCACACTCCCATGAGTGGTTTGTGGGCTGCAGCGTGCATCACGGCATCGAACATGCCACAGGCGTGCAACTCGCGCATGCAGTCTCGCATGCCGCCCTGACCGGGCAGGACCACGCGCTCGGCATCCATCACCTCTTTGGCAGTGCGGGCCCAGACCACATCCACACCTGCGCCGACCGCCACATGCATGACCGCCTGCGTGACCGAACGCAGATTGCCCATGCCGTAGTCCACCACTGCAACCTTCTTCATGCTATATTTTTAGGAGCTGCTTGCGCAACGCCCACGGGCTCCAGAATCCGGTTTTGCATACAAACTAGAGCGAACCCTTGGTGGAAGGAATGGTGCCGGCCGCGCGCGGGTCGCGCTCCACCGCCACTCGCACGGCACGGGCAAAGGCCTTAAACACCGTCTCGGCCTGGTGGTGCGCGTTCTCGCCCTTGAGGTTGTCGATATGCAGGGTCACAAAGGCGTGGTTCACAAAGCCCTGAAAAAACTCGTGCACCAACTGGGTATCCAGGTTGCCTATCGTGCTGCTCCTGAACGGCACATCCATGACCAGTCCGGGCCGTCCGGAAAAGTCCACCACCACGCGCGAAAGTGCCTCATCCAGCGGGACGTAGGCATGGCCATAGCGCCGAATCCCCTTTTTGTCGCCCATGGCCTGGTGAAACGCCTGACCCAGGGCGATGCCCACGTCTTCCACTGTGTGGTGGCCATCCACGTGCAAGTCTCCATCGGCCTCAATGTCGAGGTCAATCATGCCGTGGCGGGCAATCTGGTCAAGCATGTGGTCAAAGAATCCGATGCCGGTGGACAGCCGGGACTGGCCGCTGCCGTCCAGATTGAGTTTCAGGCGGATGCGGGTTTCGGCCGTATTGCGTGTCACATCGGCGGTGCGCGGTGGCGTGGTGGACTCGGGCAGTTCGGTGAGGGGGTAGTTGGTTGTCATAGGATTTCCTGCAAGGCGCGAAGCAAACGCATGTTTTCTGCGGCGGTTCCCACCGTCAGGCGCAGACAGTTGGCCAGCAATGGGTGCATTTTAGAAACGTTCTTCACCAATACCCCGCGCTGTTTCAATCCGTCAAAAACATATTGCGCCCGGTCGGGTGCACCGTCAAAGCGCACCAGCAGCATATTGGCATCGCTGTCCCAGGCATGCGCGCCCGGGAGACTTCGCAGCGCTTCCAAAAGCATAGCACGCTGCGCACGTATGTCGCAGGCTTGCGCGGCAAAAACCTCCTGATGTTCGAGCGCAAACAGGGCGCACTCGTAGTTCAGCACGCTGATGTTGAAGGGCGGACGTACCTTGTCCACCTGCGCGATCAGTTCTGCCGGACCCACCATGTAGCCAATGCGCACACCGGCCAGGCCAAACTTGCTCATGGTGCGCATCAGCAGCACATGGGTGTGTGCCTGGGGAAGCGCCCGGATGGTATCGAGGTAGTCGCGGCTGGAAAAAGGCTGGTAGGCCTCGTCAATCACCACGATGCTGCCCGCCTGGCCCGCCGCGGACACGATGCGCGCCATGGCCTGTGCGTCCCACAGCTTGGCGGTGGGGTTGTTGGGATTGGCCAGGTACACCAGGGCCGGTTGCTGCTGCGCAATGGCCCGCAGCATGGCCGCTTCGTCGAGGTCGAAGTCGGGCGTAAGCGGCACACCGTAAAAGTCGAGCCCCTGCAAGGCTGCGCTCATGGCGTACATCACAAAGCCGGGGATGGGCGCCAGAATGACCGGCTTCTTGCCCCCGAGCGGCACCGGCACATCGCAGGCCATTGCCAGCAGGGAAATGAGTTCATCCGAGCCATTGCCCAGCATGATGCCAAAGCCGTCGGGCATGCGCGCATGCGCGGCCAGCGCGTGGCGCAGGTCATCCACGCGGGCATCAGGGTAGCGGTTCAAGGCCAACGCCCCCAGCCGTTGGCCCAAGGCGTGCTGCAGTTCCAGCGGCAGACGGTGTGGATTCTCCATGGTGTCGAGCTTGACCATGCCCTGGGAACTCTGGATGGCATAGGCGTGCATGGACTGAACGTCCTGGCGAATGCGTCGAGTTATAAGGGCTTGCAGGGTGGTCATTCAGAGAGGCATCCGGTTCAAAAATAACACACGGGGTCTGCGTGTGTCCCCTATTTTACGCACGCCATGCAGATCATTCGCTATCAACCCAATAGCTGCTCGCCCACATCCTGGGTAGTGATTCCGATAACAAAGATCAGCAATCCGGCATAGCCGAACGACCGAATTTCGCGATACGACCAAAGCGACGCGCCAATGCGCAGGAGCGCTAGTCAAGACGAATGCCTTGACCTGCTTCTTCGTGGGTTTGTCCATCCCGGATGTGGTAAATCCGCTTGAAAGTCGGGATGATCTTTTCGTCGTGTGTCACCACAATAATGGCCGTTTGTGCTTGATGCGCCATGCGGTTCAGAATGCGCACCACGGCTAACGCGCGCTCGCTGTCCAGCGGCGCGGTGGGCTCGTCGGCCAGAATTACCGGCGGCCGGTTGGCCAGGGCTCTTGCAATCGACACACGTTGCTGCTCGCCGCCGGAGAGCTGTGATGGCTGTGCGTTGGCCCGGTGCGCCACGTCCAGCGCTTGCAACAGTTCCAGCGCCCGCACTCGCGCCTGTGCATTAGACAGCCCCGCCAGCATGGGCAGTAGGGCTACGTTGTCGATTACATCCAGAAAAGGAATCAGGTAGGGCGCCTGAAACACAAAGCCGATGCGGTCGCGCCTGAGGGCGCGCAGGTCGCGTACCTTCCAGCCACTGTCATAAATCACGTCGCTGCCCAGCAGCATGCGCCCCGAGGTCGGTTCGATAATGGCACCCAGGCATTTGAGCAGGGTGCTCTTGCCCGAGCCCGATGGCCCGACCAGGCCTACCACCTCACCGGGGCGGACCTGCATATTGACGTTTTTCAGAGCTTCAACCCTGGTGTCGCCCTGTCCATAAACCTTGCGCAGGCCCTCGATCAGGATGCCGCCCGCAGCGGGTGCTGCAGCTTGTACGGTGCTCATCCAATCGCCTCCGCCGGGTCTACCTGCAGCGCCACTCGAATCGCCATCGTGCTGGCCAGGGCGCAAATGAGCAGGGTGGCCAGCAAGCCCGTGACTGCGTCCTGCGTCACCAGCAGCACGTATTTGGGGAACACCGGTGCCCAAAAGGTTGCCGCCACCTTGCCCACCAGAAAGCCAATGAGGCCCAGGCCCAGCGCCTGCTGCAGGATCATGCTGGCGATCGTGAGGTTACGTGTGCCAATGAGCTTGAGCACGGCGATCTCACGGATCTTTCCGAGTGTCATCGTGTAGATGATGAAAGCCACAATGGCGGCGCTGACGATCGCCAGTATCACCAGGAACATGAAGATCTGTTTGGCCGAGGTGGCGATCAGCTTGGCCACCAGAATTTCTTCCATGCCGGCACGGGTGTAGACCTGCAGGTGCTTCCAGCGGCGAATGGGCTGTGCGGTTTCTTCGGCGTCCCAGCCCGGGGCCAGTTGCACCAACACGGCATTGACGCTGTGGCTGCTGGTTTGCGCAGCCTGCACCGCATCGAGCAGACCCGGCACCCCGGGGCGGTTGAACGCCGGGTTGCTTGCGATGCGCACGCGGTCATTCACGATGGCGTCGTTGTCCTTGAGAAACTGCACTTCCTGCGCATCCTTAATCGAAACAAATAGCATCGGGTCACCGCCCGATGACACCATGCGCTGGGTCAGGCCGACAACGGTGTAGTCGTGGCGGCGTATTCGGATGCGCTCACCCAGAGCGAAGCCGGTCTTGACATCGGCCACCGCCTCGTAGTGGCTACGCGTAATTTGCCGTCCAGCCAGCAGATAGGCCGGCTCACCGGGTTGGCCGCTCTCCATGCCGACCAACATCACGCGGGTTTCCAGGCCGCTGGCTGCGCGCACTTGCATCGTGAGGTAGGCCACGTTGGCGGCCTGCGCCACACCCGGCATGCCGCGTACGCTACGCAGCACATCGTCTTTCAGGTTCGATGACTCGGCATAGGGGCCCTGCGTATCCTTTTGCACCACCCACAAGTCGGCGCGGCTGTTGTTGAGCAGTGCATGGGCATCGTCCACCATGCCGCGGTACACACCGGCCATGGTCAGCGTCACGCCAATCAGCAGCCCCAGGCCAAGGCCCGTAAGTACGAACTTGCCCCAGCTGTGGGCAATGTCTCGCCCGGCCAGACTGATCATGGCGCAGTGCCCGGCGGCGCAGCCTTAACCAGGGCCTCCACCACCTGGACGCGGCTGTCGGCACTCAGTGCCTTCTGGCTGTAGACCACCACCGTGTCACCGGCCTGCAAGCCATGCAACACCTGTACCTGGCCCTCCAGGCTGCTGGCACCCAGACGCACGGCGGCAAACGCCGGCTTTCCGTCCTGCAAGCGCCAGACTCCGACCTGGCCATGAACACGCTGCACGCTGGCGTTGGGGATCAGCAACGCGGGCCCGCTTCCTGGCAATTGAAGGGTCACTTCGGCAAGCTCCCCCAACGCTGCGCCGATGGAACTGCCGGCACCCGGCATATCAAACGTAACTTGTGCAATCCGCTCTTCGGTCACGCTGTCGGCGACCAGTTCGACCCGTGCCACCTGACCGGCCAGCACCTCAGGAGCTTGCGAGCGCAGCACAATGCGGGCCGGCAAGCCGGTGGCCAACCCTGCAGAGCGGCCCTGATCGATACGCATCTTCACCCACAGGCTACCGGGATCGACCAGACGCAGCACCGGTTGACCTGCCACCACGGTGCTACCGGCTTCGGCATCGCGGCTGATGACCACACCGTCGGCCGGCGCCAGCAGGCGCACATTGCCGCGTTGCTGTGCCAACGCAGCCCGCTCGGCCTGGATGCGGGCCAAGTCCTGCCCCGTAGCGCCAAGGTTGGCTTGCGCAGTTTGCAGCGCCGCATCCGCCGAAACTTTCTCCTGCAACCGCGCCTCCAGTGCGCCCGCGCTGATAAAGCTTTGCGCGGCCAGGTCCTGATTGCGCTTGGCAGCGAGGCTCGCCACTTCGCGCCGTGCTGTGGCATCGGACACTTGCGCCCGCGCGGCGTCCTGGCTGCTGCCTGCTCGCGCCACTGTTGCGTCCAGTGCCTGCATACGTTGTTCCAGATCCACCCCGTCCATCTCGGCCAGCAGTTGCCCGGCCTTGACGTGGTCGCCCACGTCCACCCGCACGCTCAGTACCCGACCGGCCTGTGTCGGGCCCACCAACCAGTTGCGTCTGGCCTCTACCGTCCCGATGCCAAAAATGGCCGGCTGCAAGCGGCCTTGCTGCACCGTGGTGACGCTGACTTGCAGCGGTGCCAGTGGCCCGGCCTTGAGCAGCACGTAGCCAAGTACGCCCAGCATCGCCACAGCCAGCGATAGCTGGCCCAGGCGTTTGAGCAGGATGGGGCTTTTCATGGTGTATCCCTCAATGTGATGCCGCGCAGGTAAATGGCAAAAACGCCAGGCGCCTGGGCGGCCATGGCCTGCACCTGGCCGCTCACTAACAATTGCATCACCAGACCCTGCACCGAACCTAAAAATAGCACTGCGGCAGAGGGAACATTGGTATCAGGTGCCAGAAGCTTTTGTGATTTGGCGTTCAGCAGCAATTCAATGACAAGCGCCCGGTATTGCTCCATTAACGCGCGCACGGCGGTCTTGAGTGGCGTTTCCTCGGCGTGCTGCAGTTCCTGGAATACCACACGGGGCACACCCGGATGGGACACTACAAAGTCCACATGCGCGACGAATACGTCTTGCAGGGCCGCCAGGGGGTTGAAGCCTTCAGAACTAGAGTGGCGTGACTGTACCGCCGCATGCAAGTCGTGCATTAGGTGTTCTGAAACCCAGTCGAGCACCGCCAGCCAGACGGCCTGCTTGCTGGAAAAGTGCCGAAAGACCGCACCTTGGGAAATTCCTACCGCCTGTGCCAGGTCTGCCGTCGTGATGTCTGTCGGACAGCGCTGTGCCGCGAGTCGCAACGCTGCTTTGACCAAGGCGGACTGGCGCAAGTCCGTGGTTTGTCTGGCCGTTTGAAGAATGCGTGACATGCTGCTATGTAATTGAGTAATTACTTGAAGTGTAGCATCCTTTTGCATACTCCGGGGTAGTATGCTGATAGCGTTGCTGACACTTCATGCTCAACGGCCGGGTTACTGCAACCAATGACGTGTATGGAGCAAGCAGATGGCAAACCAATCGGGTTCCCGATGGCAGGGAATCTATAAATCGGCTATTCTCAAATCTTCTGCGGGTGCCTCGCTCTCAGACTTTCACGTGACTCAATACTATGAAGAGCTTTAGGGTTTCAAGCCGTTTGTTTTCAATTGTCGGAATAGCAGCATTGATCATGCTGATGCTGGCCACCATCAACTGGTTTGCGCTGAACCGACTTGCCGAACTGCAAGACCTCGGCGTTACAAAGACGCATGCCGCGGGTCGCATTAAGGACAACAGCAATCTTGGTGCACAAGCGTACCGTGTGGTGGCAGATACCTTCATCAACCAGGAATTTGGCGAGGTGGCCAGGAAGTGGGGGGAAGTCAACAAGGAGATTGATGCCGCTTTTGCGCTGGCCACCAGCGTGGCCGAAACCAGCGAACAAAAAGCTGCGGCGCAAGCGGGACTTGCCGCGATGCAGGAGATTCGCAAACTCTACACCGAGCACTATCTGGTGATTTCCAAGAAAAATCCGCAGCGCAGCGACATCGCGGGGGTGGACGATGCCATTGACAAGCAGATCGACAAGTTTGATGCTGCTTTCAGCATGCTGGCCACTGCACTGGACGCAGATGCCAAGCGTTTGGACGAGGAATTTGACAACGCCGCCAAGTCGGTGCGCCTGCTCATTGCGTTCTCCATTCTGGTCGGTGGCTTGGTCCTGGTCGGACTGACCCTCGCCGTGTCGCGCAGCATCACCGCCCAACTGGGCATGGAATTGGGCGATGCCACGGCACTGGCACACCGGATTGCAGAAGGTGATCTGTCGCACACATTCACCCACGGCAGACGTGACGAAACCAGTCTGGCCAGTGCGCTAGACCATATGCTGGGAACTCTCAAGTCGATTGTGACCGACGTGCGTCGAGGCTCGCAAGGCGTTGCTACCGCGAGTGCAGAAATTGCACAGGGCAACAATGACCTCTCTGCCCGCACCGAACAGTCGGCCAGCGCGCTGGAGGAAACCGCAGCAAGTATGGAAGAGTTGGGCTCTACCGTGAAACAGAATGCCGACTCGGCACGGCAAGCCAATCAATTGGCAATGAACGCTTCTGCCGTGGCCGTATCGGGGGGAGCGGTGGTCAACCAGGTCGTGGAGACCATGAAAGGCATCAATGAATCTTCACGAAGGATCAGCGACATCATCAGCGTAATCGATGGCATTGCGTTTCAGACCAACATCCTGGCTCTCAACGCCGCGGTCGAAGCCGCCCGCGCGGGAGAGCAAGGACGCGGGTTTGCGGTGGTGGCGTCCGAAGTACGAAGTTTGGCCGGGAGGTCTGCAGACGCTGCGAAGGAAATCAAATCCCTGATTAACGCCAGTGTGGAGAGGGTTGAGCAGGGAACCGCCCTGGTTGACCAGGCCGGCGTGACCATGACCGAGGTGGTGGGCAGCATCAAGCGGGTGACCGACATCATGGGTGAAATCAGCGCCGCCAGCGGTGAACAATCGTCCGGAGTCGCACAGGTCGGTGAAGCCGTCACGCAGATGGACCAAGCGACGCAGCAGAACGCAGCATTGGTGGAGCAAATGGCAGCGGCAGCGAGCAGTCTGAAGAGTCAGGCGCAGGACCTAGTCCACGTGGTGTCCGTTTTCAAGCTTGGCGCTGGCGCAGACTAGAACAATCGTCAGGGTTCACGCTTTTCGCAGCCGCATCTCTGCTGCCTGGGCATGCGCATGCAACCCCTCGCCATATGCCAGCGTTGCTGCGATGGGTCCCAGTACTTGCGCGCCTGCCTCACTCACTTCAATCAGACTTGAGCGTTTTTGAAAATCGTAAACGCCCAGCGGGCTGCTAAAGCGTGCGGTCCCTGAGGTGGGCAGCACATGGTTGGGGCCGGCACAGTAGTCGCCCAGTGACTCGCTGGTGAAGGCACCAAGGAAAATCGCTCCGGCGTGTTTCAAGAGCGGCTCCCACCGGTGTGGATCGTTACTGGAAATTTCCAGATGCTCAGGCGCAATACGGTTACTGATGGCGCAGGCCTCTTCCATGCTGCGGGTGAGGATCAGTGCGCCACGGTCTGTTAGTGATTTGGCGATGATCGCAGCGCGTGGCATGGTGGGAAGCAATCGGTCGATTGAAGCCTGTACCTGATCAAGGTAAGCCGCATCGGGGCTGAGCAAAATGCTCTGCGCCAGTTCGTCATGCTCGGCCTGACTGAAGAGGTCCATGGCAACCCAGTCGGGCGGCGTACTGCCGTCGGCCAGCACCAGGATTTCACTCGGGCCGGCAATCATGTCGATACCGACCTTGCCAAACACCCGGCGCTTGGCCGAGGCAACATAGGCATTACCGGGGCCGGTGATCTTGTCAACGGCAGGTATGGTGGCGGTGCCATAGGCCAACGCGGCCACCGCCTGTGCGCCACCAATGGTGAAAGCGCGCGTCACGCCGGCCACATAGGCGGCGGCCAGAACCATGGCATTTTTTTCGCCTCGCGGTGTGGGCACAACCATGATGATTTCACCCACTGCGGCCACATGCGCTGGAATGGCGTTCATCAGGACGGACGAGGGGTACGTGGCCTTGCCGCCGGGCACGTAAATGCCGACACGGTCCAGCGGGGTGACCTTCTGCCCCAGCAGGCTGCCATACTCGTCGCGGTAGCTCCAGGTTTGCCCACCAGCCTTTCTCTGCGCTTCGTGGTAGCTGCGGACACGGCGGGCGGCCGCTTGCAGGGCATCACGCTGGCTTGCAGGAATGGCATCAAACGCTGCCTTGAGCTCCATCTGTGTCAACTCCAGCGCCTGCACCGATGTGGCGTGCAGCGCATCAAAGCGCCCGGTGTATTCAAGCACTGCCGCGTCGCCGCGCGTCTGCACGTCGATCAGGATGTCGGCCACACTCTGTTCAATGGCAGCATCGGCGTCAGCTGCCCAATGCAGGCGCGCCTGAAATTCAGACTCAAATTGACTGCTAGCGGTTGAAAGGCGTGCGGGAGTAGCTACCAAATTCATAGCAATCTTCCATCAGACTGAAGTGGAAATCGCGGCGGCAAAGGCATCAATGATGCTGCGGATCGGCTCGCGTTTGAGCTTCAGGGCCGCCTGGTTGACGATCAGACGAGAACTGATGTCCATGATGCGCTCCACCTCGACCAGATGGTTGGCCTTGAGCGTATTGCCGGTCGAGACCAGATCGACAATCGCGTCCGCCATGCCCACCAGCGGGGCGAGTTCCATACTTCCGTAGAGCTTGATCAAATCCACGTGCACGCCCTTGGAGGCAAAAAACTCGCGTGCAATGGCTACGTACTTGGTGGCCACCTTCAGCCGCGAGCCCTGCTTCACGGCCGTTGCGTAATCAAGATCCGCCCGGACCGCCACACTGATGCGGCACTTGGCAATCTGCAGGTCCAGCGGCTGATACAAGCCCTGACTGCCGTGCTCGAGCAGCGTGTCCTTGCCGGTGATGCCAAGGTCTGCGCCACCGTACTGCACATAGGTCGGAACGTCGGTAGCACGCACCACCAGCACCCGCACATCGGGCAGATTGGTTTCGAGAATGAGTTTGCGTGACTTCTCCGGATCGTCCAGCACCACAATACCTGCCGCCTTGAGCAGCGGCACGGTTTCTTCAAAAATACGTCCTTTGGACAGCGCTAAGGTGATCATTTAATTCGCTCGATGTCTGCACCAATGCCGCGCAGTTTGGTTTCCATCTGGTCGTAGCCGCGGTCTAGGTGGTAGATGCGGTCCACAACAGTCTGGCCATCGGCCACCAGCCCGGCAATGACCAGACTGGCCGAGGCACGCAAGTCGGTCGCCATCACGGTCGCACCCGACAATTTTTCAACACCCTCGATCACCGCCACCTTGCCGTCGATCTGAATGTGCGCCCCAAGACGCACCAACTCGTTGACATGCATGAAGCGGTTTTCGAAAATGGTTTCCGTTACCTTGGAGGTCCCGCGTGCGATGCAGTTCAGCGCCATGAACTGCGCCTGCATGTCGGTCGGAAAACCCGGGTACTCGGTGGTACGAAAGGTC
>CAIPGC010000290.1 GCA_903864505.1 uncultured beta proteobacterium
AACCCACTCCCGTGCTAGTGGTTCAGGAAGGGCGATACCACGCCTTGAAACACGATGGTTGCGGTGTAGAGAATAATGACGGCAGGCACCGCTGCCACTGCGGCCTTGATCATGAACCAGAAAATACTGGTGAAACTCATGTCCATGTCGGTCACCACCACGGACAGTGTGTTTTCACCGTTCTTGGCCGGGGCACCGCAATGTGGGCACGCAGGCGCTGCGTCACTGACCTTACCCTTGCATTCGTAGCATTCGATAAGCATGTTGAATCCTTTCGTTATGGCTCGCGCTTACTTGCCTGCCGACTCGGCAAGATTCAACTCCTGCGGACCGGGGCCGCTTGGCTCGGTATGGGCAATGCCAAAGTGGCAGTCCACGCAGGTGAGGTTCTCGGTGCGCAACTTCTCATGCCGGGCCTTGGCTTTGGCGGTCTGCTTCTCGGGATCCATTTTGGCCGTGGTGTGGCAATGGCGGCACTCCCGCGAGTCATTGCCCTTCATGTAGATCCAGACCTTCTTGGCTAGCTCGTAACGCTTGGCCTCGAACTTCTCTTTGGTCTCAATCGACCCGGTCACGTAGTGGCCCCAGAAATCGTTGAACAGGGCCAACTTGGCGAAATAGTTTGGCACGTAACCGTGCGGCACATGGCAGTCATTGCAGGTGGCGCGGTAGCCGGTGCGGTTGGTATCGTGAATCGTGCCCTTGTGCTCTTCGGCCAGAAAGCTCATCTCGTGGCAGGAGGTGGCGCAAAATTTTTCGGAGTTGGCATACACCATGAAGGCACCACCCGAAAAGAACACCACCAGGCCACAAATCACGCCCAAAATCAACAAGCCGATGGAGCCCGGACTGGTCCTCCAGGCGCGAAACTTTTCAACAATCTTTGACATCTGAACCTACTCCTCAAGTTCGCGCAGCACACCGGCTGCGCGGGGGAAATCTATGCGAACCTGCAACCCTTAGAAAATGGCGCTGCGTGGAATGAAGGCCTTGTCGACTTCGAGTTCCTGCGGGCCGGGGCCATCGGGCACCTTGTGCGCGATGCCATAGTGGCAGTCGACACAGGTCAGCTTTTCCTTCTTGGCCTTGACGTGGCGCGCCTTGGCCATATCGGATTGTTTTTCGGGGTCCATCTTGGCTTCGTTGTGGCAATGGCGGCATTCTCGCGAGTCATTGCCCTTCATGTAGGTCCAGATGCGTTGCGCCATGTGGCTGCGCTGGGCATCAAACTTTTCAGGAGTGTCCACCGCGTGGGTGACGTGGTGGCTCCACAAGTCGTTAAGCGCACCGAACTTGGCCACATACAGGGGCACAGGGGCATGCGGCACGTGGCAATCGGCACACGTTGCCCGCACACCGGTGCGGTTCTTGTCGTGAATCGTGTCCTTGAATTCACGCGTATTGTTGTTGGCCATCTCATGGCAATTCTGGGCACAGAACTGCTCGGTGCCGGTATAAATCATGCTCGTACCGAAGAGACTCAGGGCAATGAAGCCTGCGGCAAAGCCCGCCAGCAACACCAAACCAGCGGACTTGCTGGCAACAATCTTCCGCACTTTGGCTACTAATCTTCTGGGCATACGCCTATCTCCAATAAACACACACACCGCAGCGGCCCAAGCATCCGTCGGGCACCCCGATGTGTGTTAAACCGTCAAACTACTACAGCGACAACATCCACTGCACAGCGTTCTTGATCTCGGCAGCGTCGGTGCTCTTGATCTTCTTGTGCTCTTCCTTGACGCCGTCGATTTCAATCATCGGGCCGGTGGTAATGTGCTTGACCAGCTTGTCTTCGGCGTCGGCCTTGCCCTTGTACTTCTTGGCCACTTCCTTGAACGACGGACCGTCCTTTTTCTTGTCGATAGCGTGGCACTTCAGGCAGTCGCTCTTTTTCATGAGCGCTTGTGCAGCGTCACCGTCTGGTGCGGCGAAAGCTACAGATGCGGTCAGCAGGCCGCAGGCTACAAACAGGGTCGAAAGCAATTTCATTCTCGTGGTCCTTATAGAAATGTGTGGCATGCCGCCACTGCCGCGATGATACGCACCAACGACAGGCAGGAATGGCCTGACGCGGCATCTTAGCAGCGGTTTACGGAGAACCATCAATTTCAAGTGTCAACTGGCCAATGTTTGATCTAGCGCAATCCAAAAAAACGCTGAAGCGGGGAAGAGCAACCCTTCAAACGCCACCTACCAAAGTTACTTGACAACAATCAGTCGCTGAATTCCCCCAAAGGTCTCGTCGCTCACGATGTTGCGCAATACCAAATGCGTCTTGGTGGAATAGGGGCGTCCGGCAATGACTTTGTCTGCGTCCTCTGAACTGAGTCCCGGGAGCTTCAGCAATTCGGTCTTGCTGGCATGGTTGATGTCGACCAGCTTGGATGGATCCACCACAGCGCGCTTGGTTGGCCCTTTGGGCTTGACCTCTTCCGGTATTGGCGTGCCTTTGCTCGACGCTTCGACGGGCTTCTTCGCTGCATCTGCTGGTTTGTCCGCCGCACACAACAGCGTGGAGGAAAGGGCCAGTGCTGTAACCAATGCGAGGTTTTTGGTGCTGAAAAAGTACATTAATTTCTCCTGACAAGTGCCCTGCAAGCAAGAGCACAAAAGAATGACCCGGTTACGTTACCGCAACCGGGTCATGGATATTAAAGCTAACCCAGAACAGAAGAGCCGGCCAAAGGCCCGCTCTTCACGTCCTTGTTACCACCAGCGGTGCACTTCCCTGATGGTCGGCACGATAACGTTGGTCACATTGGCGGCCGGGCCGTGGCAAACCAGGCAGGACTCGGTCTTGCCCTTAGCGCTTGCACGTGTACCAAACACAGTTCCGCCATTGGCTTCCATATGCCCCTGGGCCATCTTCGAGTCATGGCAACCAGAGCAAGCAGCACTGATTGGTGACAGAACCAGCGTACGGTCATCCGCCGCCACCGTGGTACCAGCAGGGACATAGTCAGCCAGGTTCTGTGAACCAGCGGTCTTGCCTGTCATCAGCGTCGGCGCAGCATAGTAGGTAAACGCTGGGCCATAGGTTGCACCAGCCGCCACGAAGGGTGAATAGTACGTTCCTGGCACCGTTTCCGTACCTGTCACGATCGTCTTGATGGTCGCTGGCAAAGCCGTGGCCACAGGCGGGGTCGCTGTGGAACTGCTTGCAGCGGTGGTCATCAGCAGATTTGGCACCGCAGCGGCAGAAGTCGTTGCACTGTAGTCAAACATACCCGTAATGTGGCAGCCTTCGCAGTTCCGCAGTTGGCCTGGATAGCCAACTTCCCAGAACTTGGCACCAGCAGACGCTTCCCAACTGAACTTGTTGGTACGTTGACCGCTGCTGCCATTGTGGATCGCATGCACATCGTAGTTGATGTTGACTGGCCAACCACTGTTGGTGCGGTTGACGTTGTGGCAGAACGTGCAAGTCTGCGCGTCGTTGCGCTGACCGGCATGGAAGGTGGGCTTGACACCCAACGCACCGTGGCAGGCATTGCACTTGGCTGTGTCGGTAATCAGACGACGACCAGTAAAGCCGGTAGCAACCTTCCAGACGTTGGCCGGTGGCACACTCAAGCCACCCACGCCGCCCACACCTGCGTTCACCGTTGCCGCATTGGCAGTATACGGATAGCGCGCCAGGTCAATCTGCGTCAATGGCTGTGTGGCAGCCAGGCTGTACGTATAGCCAATGCCGCCGGTCAACATCGTCGCCGTTGCGGGAATAACCGCGTTGGTCAGTGTGATGGTATAGGTGCCATCGGCATTCTTCACCATGGTGCCGTCTGCTTGCAATGGAGCCAAAGCCACACCCTTCATGTCCTTGTGGTCACCGCGCCAGAGGTTCTTGATGTAGGTGCTGACCGTGGCGTTGTAGTCGGCTGGAGCAGCAATGCCGTCCTGTGCCACACCGAAGGCAAAGTACACACTCGGAGAACCCACAAAGCCGTTCATCATCTCTGTGACCGTTGCGGACGGCGTGTTGAAGACCACGTCCACCGGAGCAGCGTCCGTAGGCGCCTTCTTCTGGAACTTGAAGGTAATTGACGGGTTGCCGGTGGTAGCGTTACGCGTCACGCTGGTCACCACATAGCTGATCTTGGTCGCACCGTCTGGCAGTACACCCGCGGTCGCTGTGTACGACGCATTGGTGTTGGAATTGGTACCGCCGCTGTAGATGCTGGCTGTATCGGGCTTGATGACGGGCTGGTGCCAGTAGTTGATGTAGGCATTGTCGTGGCAGGTGTTGCACAGTTTGTCATCGGTGCGTGGTCCGCCCAGGCCGTGGTTGGTACCGGCTGCGAAGTCAACGCCGTTGTGGCAGGAGCCGCAGGCTTTACGCGATGGATTCAACTGGCTGTTAGCGACGGCACCCTTGTGGCACTGCGCGCAGTTACGCTGATCTTGCGGGTATTCAAATGCGTTGTAATTTTCTGTGGCACTCCAGAATTTCTTCTCTGTCACCGCCAGTTCCGAACCCATGTGGACTTTGTGGATGAACTTCGTGAAGTCACCGCCACCGGCCGTATTCTGCGGTGTATGGCACATTACGCAGGTCTTGGTATCGGTCCGTGAACCGAAGTGACCACTGGTATTGTTGCCGCGCGGGAAGCCGTACTCAAGCTTCTGGTGGCACTGGTTACAGGCAGCGATGGTGACATTGTCACGCGCAAACGCCTGATTGCCGGAAGCATCCTTGAGCATCGTGCCCGCGCCAGACGCTGCGGGAGTGAAGTCGTAGTGCAGGTTGGTGCCATTGATATTGGTAAA
>CAIPGC010000291.1 GCA_903864505.1 uncultured beta proteobacterium
GCGGCTGTCTGCGTCGACGCACCAGCGGGTTTTCGGCTCAGCGATGCCTTTGGGGCAGAGGTCTGACTCGCGGCTTGGGGACGCTCTTTGATCAGTGGGTTGGGTTGCTCTTTCGCAGGGGCCTGCGCTTCTTCGTGGCGCTTGCGTAGCATGCGCTCACGAACATAGTCCTGGAACGACAGCGTGCTCATGGCCAACTGGGCAGCATCGTCTTCCACCTTGCTGGCCACTTGCTGATAGCTAGGGGGGGTATCACCGGTGCGAGGGCTGCTCCCAGGTTTCGCAGCGATCGGGCTCGCCGAGCTATCCAGTTGCGCTAGCGAGTCTTCTGCGGTGGCGACTACTTCGACCCCGTTTTCAGTGGGACGGTTGGAGAGAATCAGCGTTCCGTCGCCAAAGGTCATGCGTGCCTTGGCGAGTGCTTCGCGGGAGGTGGCTGCGGTAAAGCGTTGGATGTTCATGGTGTTGCACCTCTGAGGATCGGGCCGATACGAATCGTGTGGGTTTCAGGAATTTCGCTGTGCGCAAGCACTTGCAGACGGGGTGCCACGCGCCGCACCAGGCGTGCAATGGCACCGCGAATTTGGTCAGGAACCAGCAGGCATGCCGGAACGCCTACTTCTTCCTGCTTCATGGCGGTTTCAGCGGCAGTGCGCGTCAGCATGTCCGCAACCCCTGGGTCCAATGCCGGACCGGAGGCGTTGCCAAGCGCATGAACCAGCAGGCGCTCCAGGCCTGGGTCAATTGCGATGACGTTTAGTTCACGGGTGGGGCCGTAGATCTGCTGCACGATGGCGGGCGACAAAGCGACGCGTACCCGTTTTGCCAGTTCGATCGGGTCCGATGTGGACACCGCGTGTTCCGCGATGGATTCGATGATGGTACGAATGTCCCGAATGTGAACTGCTTCGTCCAGCAGCAGTTGCAGCACTTTCTGGAACACTGCAATGGAAACCATTTTCGGTACTACTTCCTCAATCAGTTTTGGGGCCAATTTGGCGACGTGTTCCACAAGCTGTTGGGTCTCGGTGCGGCTGAGTAATTTGGAGGCTTGAACTTGCATCAAGTGTGACAAATGGGTGGCCATGACAGTCTCGGAATCAACCACAGTAAATCCGGCCATTTGTGCCGATTCCTTTTGCTGCTCGTCAATCCAATGGGCAGGCAGCCCAAACGCAGGGTCTGTGGTGGCGGTTCCAATCAAAGGAGTGGTAATGCCGCCCGGGTTGATTGCCAGGTACATGCCTGGGAAGGCCTCGCCCTCGCCGACGATGACACCTCGCAGCGTGATGCGGTACCCACTGGGTTTGAGTTCCAGGTTGTCGCGCACATGCACCGCCGGAGGGAGAAACCCCACCTCTTGGGCGAACTTGCGTCGTACGCCCTTGATGCGGGTGAGTAAATCGCCCTGGCGGGTCTTGTCGACCAACGCAATCAGACGGTAACCGAGTTCCAGTCCCAACTGATCCACCGGTTGCAGATCGTCCCAGGAGGCCTCGACATCTGTCGAGGTGGGGGCCGCCAGTGCTTGCGGGTCGACCA
>CAIPGC010000292.1 GCA_903864505.1 uncultured beta proteobacterium
AACTTCCTTAACCATCTGCGCGCCCATGTTTTGCAGCTTGTCTTTGAGTTCGATTTCCTTGGCCACGGACACACCGTCCTTGGTCACGGTGGGGGCGCCGAATGAGCGCTCCAGAACCACGTTGCGGCCCTTGGGGCCCAGGGTCACTTTGACCGCGTTGGCCAGAATGTTCACGCCTTCAACCATACGTGCGCGGGCTTCGCCGCCGAAAATTACGTCTTTTGCTGCCATGTTATGACTCCAATTAATTCAAAAATTATTTCTCTACGACCGCGAACAGGTCGTCTTCTTTCATCACGAGCAACTCGTCACCGTCCACTTTGACGGTCTGACCGCTGTACTTGCCGAACAGTACGCGGTCACCGACCTTGACGTTCATGGCGATGATTTCGCCCTTGTCGTTCTTCTTGCCTGGGCCAACAGCCAACACTTCGCCTTGATCAGGCTTTTCAGCAGCGCTGTCGGGAATCACGATGCCGGAGGCGGTTTTGGTTTCGTTTTCAACGCGCTTAACAATCACGCGGTCTGCCAATGGGCGCAGTTTCATGAGAAATCTCCTAGGGTTTGAAACAGGGGTAAACAAAAGCCAACTCCGGAGAGTTAGCGCTTATTAACTTGTGGCGACGGTGCTGTTAGCACTCAACTCCAACGAGTGCTAATGATAAGGCCATTTCCCAGCATTTCAAGTATGGGAGTATGTTTGCGACGATAAATGTGCTCCAATCATCGGGAACATCTGCATTTGGGGAACATCCCATGAGTTCGATCAGCGCTATTTCCCTCTCCGGCATGCGGGCCGCGCAGGTCGCGCTGGACGCGTCTGCCAACAATGTTGCCAATGCCGATACACCGGCCTACCGTCGGCAGCAGGCGGTCAATACAGCACAGAAGGATGGCGGGGTTTCCGCAGTCGTGGCCCGGGTCGATACAGCAGGTTCGTCGCCGGAGTCTGATGTTGTCGCCCAGTTACAGGCGAAGAATGCATTCCTGGCCAATCTGGCGGTCTTCAAGACCAGTGACCAGATGGCGGGCGCGCTGCTCAAGGCCAAGGCCTGACGCGTTAGCCGGGTCTCCACGCATTGGCCGCGTGTTGGGCGGTAGCCCGCTGTGTCGGGGTCAGGCTGTTTTGTATTTCATCGCGGGCGCGGGCCGCCAGGGCCGGCAGTTGGGTGCTTGCCAGCAGCAGCCAGAAGTAGGCGCAGATGCGGTCTTTTGGCATGCCCTGGCCGTTGGCGCACTTCAGGCCAAATTTGAACTGGGCCTCAGCGTGCCCCTGTTCCGCCGCTTTGCGCAGCCACGCAATGTTTGCACTTTCACGCATACCAACCTCGCATCCCTTCTTGTTTCGGGTGACACCCATGGCTCGCAGCCAAAGTCCCATCCACAGCATCTGTATCGACAAAGTTCGGACACAACTAAAGAATTGCCGATAACTGCCTCACAGAGACCACCGTTGATTGGCGATGTGAACGACCGGAACGCTCAGGGAACTGGAGTAGAGTGCCTGCTATGCAAAGATTATTGATTCGATCCGTTGGTGTCACCGTGATGCTGAGCCTCGCTGCAACGCTTGCGGCAGCGCAGTCGCCCAAACGCGATTTGATGGTCGATCTGCGCCAGGTGGTAGACCAGACCGCAGGTGGCTTCCACGCAGGTACGCAGGCCAGCCCTGCGTTGCTCGGGGCGCAGAGCGTGGCCGTGCGAAATGGCGAAAAAGCTACCCTGCGCCTGAACGTGTCCATGCCCATGCAGTGGGTGCAAAAGCTGGAAGCCCAACCGTCGGCGAACCAAAGCGCGGCTCCCGGAACTGCACCGGGCGCGGTGCAGGGCATTACCAATGCCGTGATCTGGATGGACGCCGGCCAAAGTCTGGTGGTCACACCGCGTTGGCCGGGGGGGAAGCAACCGGTGACGGTAGAAGTTGATCTGCAGACGGCCGCAACAGATGACCGCACCGGCGCAGAATTGCCCAACCAGGCTCGCAGCCAGACATCCACCACAGTGAGCGCGCCCTTGGGAGACTGGGTCATCTTGGCTACCGAGGGTCAAGCACGCGCGAGCGGCTCGTACAGCAGCTCGACGGCCAAAGAGGTGCAGCGCAGCATCCAGATTCGGGTGCGGCCGGCCGGAGTTCCGTTCTAGAATGGGCTTGCTGGTGCCGGATGCCCTCGCCTACGTCGCACCGAAGACCAGGAACGGGAAGGAGAATCGCTTTGTCTGAACCTCCTGTCGCCACCGAGCGGCGGTCGCAGCTGCAATTGCGGCAAATCTTCCCGTTGGCTTGTGAGACCCTGCGCCCGTACTTTGACCCTGCCACGAGCTGGGCCGGCGCATCGAACAACCATGACCATCTGGCACTGCGGGCACTGAAGGAGGAGTTTCCACAGCTCAGTGCGCAGGAAGCCTATATCGTCGTCGCGACCGTAAAGCGACTGGTCGCGTCTGGCAACTACACCCCGGTCCCCTGACTCAGCATTCACTGGAGAGGCACTCATGTTCGAATCTGCCGAAATTGGCCACAAGATTGACAAAGCCACCTACCGTGAAGCGGTGCCGGGGTTGCGCGCTGCGCTATTGGAGGCGCAGGTGGATTTGTATGAAAACAAGAAGATTCCGGTGGTGGTACTTGTCAGCGGTCAGGATGGAGCGGGCAAGGGTGAGACCATCAACGTATTGTACGAATGGATGGACCCCCGCTTTCTGTCGACCCTGGCGTTTGCCGAACCCACCGACGAGGAGCAGGAACGACCTGCCATGTGGCGTTACTGGCGCAGTCTGCCCCCCAAAGGCCGGGTCGGCATCTTTGCCGGGTCATGGTATTCGGACCCGATTCGCGAGCGCATTCAGGGCGAAATCTCCCAGAAGGAACTCGACGCACGGGCCGAGCAGATCAACCGCTTTGAGGCGATGCTGGTCAATGAAGGTGCGCTGGTGCTCAAGTTCTGGTTCCACCTCACCAAAGAGGGCCAGGAAAAACGGTTGCACGCGCTGGAGCGTGACCCGCTGACTGCCTGGCGTGTGACCCAGTGGAACTGGGATCGGCTCAAGACCTACGACCAGTTGCAGGACGTGGCGGGTCACCTGCTGCGCATCACCAATACCGCCTGGGCCCCGTGGGTGGTGGTGGAGGGCACCGACGACCGCTACCGCTCGCTGACGGTGGGCAAAGTGCTTCTGGCGGCAATGCGCGACCGGTTGAATAACACGCAACGCCAACAGACGCCGGTGGCTCCAGTGGTACGGGTCGACACCGATGGACGCAATGTGCTGTCCGAACTGGACTTGAATCTGACCCTGGACGAGAAGTCATACAAGACCGAGCTGGCCCAATGGCAGGGCCGCCTGGCCGAGCTCGCACGCGATCCCCGCTTCAAGGGGCGCTCAATGGTATGTGCATTCGAAGGAGCTGATGCAGCTGGCAAGGGGGGGGCCATACGGCGCATTGGTGCGGCGTTGGACGCGCGCCAGTACCAGGTAATACCGGTGGCAGCACCGACCGAAGAAGAGCGTGCACAGCCCCATCTATGGCGTTTCTGGCGGCATTTGCCGCGCAAGGGCCATATCGCCATTTTCGATCGAACCTGGTACGGGCGCGTGCTGGTAGAGCGGGTGGAAGGGTTCTGCTCTGAAGCCGACTGGTTGCGCGGCTACACTGAAATCAACGACTTCGAGCACGAGGTGGCGGATTCCGGTGTCATCGTAGTCAAGTTCTGGTTGCAGATCAGTCAGGCCGAGCAATTGCGCCGTTTCAAGGAACGCGAAAAGATCGAGTTCAAGCGCTTCAAGATCACGCAGGAGGACTGGCGCAACCGCGAGAAGTGGACCGCCTATCAGCAGGCCATTTGCGACATGGTGGAACGAACCAGTACCGGCGACGCGCCCTGGACCATGGTGGAGGCCAACGACAAGAACTATGCTCGGGTCAAGATATTGCGCACCTTGTGTGAACGCCTGCAAGCCGAACTGGACAGCATGCCCGTTGTCGACCCATCCGACAAACCCAAAAAAGTCAAAAAAGACACCAAGCGCAAGAAATGAGCATCACCAAATCGAACGTCAATACGACCAGCGACATCCCTCCCGCTGAACCGCGTTTGACCTCGCTCTCGCATGGCGGCGGGTGCGGCTGCAAGATCGCACCGGGTGTACTCTCGGAAATACTGCGCAGCACCACCGCGATGTCCCTGCCACCGGCGCTGCTGGTGGGCATTGAGACTTCGGACGATGCGGCGGTGTACCAGCTCAACGCCGAGCAGGCCATCATCGCGACCACCGACTTCTTCATGCCGATCGTGGACGACCCGTTTGACTTTGGCCGCATCGCCGCGACCAACGCCATTTCTGACGTGTACGCCATGGGCGGCACTCCCATCATGGCGCTGGCGCTGGTGGGCATGCCCATCAGTGTGCTGTCGCTCGACACCATTGGCAAAATTCTGGCCGGTGGTGCCTCAGTCTGTCAGGCAGCTGGCATCCCTATTGCCGGTGGGCACACCATCGATTCGGTGGAGCCAATCTACGGTCTGGTGGTTTTAGGACTGGTGCATCCCAGGCACGTGAAGCGCAATGCCGATGCCCGCGTCGGCGACCGCCTGGTGCTGGGCAAGCCGTTGGGCGTTGGCATTTTGTCGGCAGCGCTGAAGAAGGGAAAGCTTGACCCACAGGGTTACGCACGCATGGTCAGCGTGGCGACTCAACTCAACACCCCCGGCCCTGATCTGGCCGCGCTCGCAGGGGTGCACGCTTTGACCGATGTGACCGGTTTTGGTCTGGCCGGGCACGCGCTCGAGATGGCCCGCGGGGCGCAGTGCGTGGTCCAGCTCGACTGGGCCAAAGTGCCACTGATTGATGGTGTGCATGCGTTGGCAAGTGCAGGCATGGTGACTGGAGCATCTGGACGCAATTGGGCGGCTTATGGGCAGGAAGTGACATTGCCACCGGATTTTTCAGCGGTGAGCCAGGCATTGCTCAGTGATCCGCAGACCAGCGGCGGTCTGCTGGTGAGTTGTGCCCCGGAGGCCGTGGCTTCGGTGCTGGAAGTCTTCAGGCGCCATGGTTTTGGTGGCGCTGTGGAAATCGGTCAGGTGGTTGCAGCCAGCGCCGACAAGCCGCCGGGTCTCAGACTCGTGTGATCAGTCACCAGCGCGCAAGCGCGCCACCAAGCGCCGATCAATCCAGTCTTTGAGCCACCATACCCAGCGCCCCTCAAAGCTGGAATTTCGCCAACTGCCAACGGCATAGCGTGTTCCACAAGCGAGCAGGTCAAGCGCTCCAGCGCTGGAGGTGTGCGGTACTAAGGTGCCACCCGTGACCGTCGCTGCCAGGTTGGTGGCCAGGCTCGGTCCATAGCGTAGTGCGTAGGCAGCGCTGCGTGCCAGTGTGCTTTCCTTGCGCGTACCTTCGCCGCCCGCCATAAACACGCAGCGGTGACTGGTGCAGCGCTGGTACATATCGACGGAGATCAACCCGTCTTCATCCCGTGCCAGTTCGCTGTCTGTCAGCCACACGGGTGCTTGCGCGTCCACCGCCAGCAGGGGTATATCGCACGCCAAGTCAGCTCCGCAGCCCAGTCGCACCGCACCCTCCCTGAACGCAACCGCCAGATCCTGCAACACCGTCACCCTGCGATTTCTCAATGCAACCAGCAAACGTTGTTGCACCTTGGTAGGGTAGTTGGAGCCGGGTGGCGCAGCGCCGCAAACCAGCGTGACGGCAGCATTGGGCAGGCGCTGACGCACCGCCAGTGCAAGTTCGATGCCCACGGCACTGCCACCGATCACAGCAACACGCAAGGCACGCGCGTCACCCATCTGCGCCACCTTGGGCCACAGTGCGGTAAAGACTTCGATCGGGTGCACAAACAGTGCGTGCTCGCGCGCCCCGGGCAGCGCCTGCTCGATCTGTTCGCGGTTTTGGTCGGGCCCGGTGTTGACCGACAGCCAGTCAAAGTGCAGTACGCTTGCGTCGTCGAGTTGGACTGTTTGGTTTTGGACATTTAACTTCTTCACGTGGTGGCGCAGCCAGCGCAAGCCGGTGCGTTTGACCAGAGGCTCCAGCGGTAGGACGCAATCGTCCAGCGTGTAGCGACCGGCAATGTACCCGGGCACCATGCCCGGGTAGATTTGGCGTGGGTAGGGTGCCACCAGGGTCACCTGAACGCCAGGCAACGGGTGCGCCGCCAGCATCGACAGCACACGGACATGGGCGTTTCCGCCACCCAGCAGAACCAGCTGCCGCGGGCGGTGTGCGCTACTTTCTGCTGCAATGGTTTCAGCGGTCATGGCCTCCATTGTTCCATGGTGCGCTTTACACTTCCTGTCACCCGCCGTGAAACTTGCACGTCATGTCGGCCGAGCGTGGTCAGTTGCTTGCAGTCGGGGAACCAATGTGAACTTGGCCGTCTGTGTCTACCGTCAGTGGCACCGAGATCAACGACTCGTCCTCGCAGTCACCCGATTCACACCGTCCATCCGACCAGCGAAAGCGCGCGTAGTGCACGTTGCAGGTCAGACTGGCCAGCGGCTGTTGCAGCAACTGCTCTTGCCGCGCGGCCAGTGGTACACCGAAGTGGGGGCAACGATTCACGAAAGCATGCACCTCGGAGCCCTTTCGTAATAGCAGCATTCGAAACGGGGTTTGGCTTGTACTGTCGGTGCCGGGGTCCAGTGCCAACATGCTTGCCTGGCCGTCGGAGAAGGAAGCAAGCGCTCCCAGCAGCGTGCCAGGAGGTGGTGCGTTGGGTAGTTCGGACCAATGGATGGGGAGTCGGGTTGGTGACATCAAGGGTGGGTCAGGTTTTAGTACAGCATCACATACTGCGGGCTGCTCCCGTATAGGCCAGCCCAGCGGCCACGCCACCAAAGCGGTTGCCCTCGATCAGCGTGACGCCAGGCATGGCCGTGCGCAGCGCTTCGATCAGGGGGCGAAGGGCGGACGAACCGCCGGTGAGGTAGACCGCATCAACCGCTGTCAGGCCGGAGCGTTGCACGCAGAGTTGGGCACATTGCACTACCTGGGCCAGCGCTTGCTGCAATGCCTCGCCCATGCTACGGGCGCTTATCGTTGCACCTAAATGCTCGGACCCGCGGTGGCCCAGAAAGTCCAGATCGATCAGCGCCGCCTGCCCTGACACAGAACATGAAATCTTGGCCGCCTCCACGTGGCTGAGCATTCGATGACCGTGCTGGCCTTCAAGCGCGTCCATCAGTCTGCGGTGCAAACGCTGGTCGGTAAAGTCGGTCCACAACTCTTTGGCAAAGTGGAGCGCCTTGCGGGTGTAACTCTGGTGGATCAGATGCCACGTAGAGAGTTCAAAAAACACGCTGTTCGGAACAGGCCGGTTGCCAGTGCCAATGTGCTTGTAGCCCAGCAAGGGCATGACCGTGGAGAGGTCAAGCAGGCGGTCAAAGTCGGTACCGCCAATGTGTACTCCGGTGGTGGACAGGATGTCCGCGCTGCGATCGGCGAGCGCGCTGTGCGCCGGGTTGAGGCAGATGACGGTGAAGTCGGAGGTCCCGCCGCCAATATCGACCACCAGCGCGGTGGTTTGTCGCGATACCCGTTGCTCGTAGTCCAGCGCTGCGGCAATCGGTTCGAGCTGAAACGCGGTACTGGTAAAACCTGCTTCGGCGGCGGCGCGGCCCAGGGTCTCTTGCGCGAGCACGTCACGCGCTGCGTCGTCGTCCACAAAGTGAACCGGGCGGCCCAGCACGGCACACGTGACCGGTTGCCCCAGATGCGCCTCGCAGCGGCGCCGGAGTTCCTTGAAGAACAGGACCACGATGTCATAGAAGCGCATGGCCTGGTCATTGACGGACGTGTACTCGTCCATCAGGCGACTGCCCAGCAGGCTCTTGAGGGAGCGCAGCAAACGGCCCTCGCTGCCGTTCAGATACGCCTGCATGGCTTCGGAGCCAAAGAGTACGTTGTGGGTTTCGCTGGCAAAAAATACCGCGGTTGGCATTTCAGAACGCACACCGTCGAGCGGGATGACCTGTAACACACCGGCCGAATCAACGACTGCAGCTGCCGAGTTGGATGTGCCGAAATCGATTCCCAGCGTCAGGTTTCGGGCAGCGGGAAGGACCTTAGTCGCCACGTTCGGAATGGCCCAGCACGTGGGCCAGGAAGGCAGAGATGTCGGCAATTTCACGTGGATGCAGGCTGTGCTCCATGGGGTAGCTGTGCCATTGCACCGGGTGACCCAAAGCAATCAGAGCATTGCGAGCGCTCTCGCCGCGCGACGCCACCACCACCGGGTCGTTCGTGCCGTGCGCCATGAAGATGGGAGTGGTGGCACTGGCAGCGTGGCGCTCGGCGGCGAAGCGGTCGGCCAAAGGCAGGTAGCCCGACAGAGCGATGATGCCGGCGAGCGGGCGCGCCAGGCGCAACCCAGTGTGCAATGCCATGGCGCTCCCCTGGCTGAAGCCGGCCAGCACGATGCGATCAAAAGAAATGCCGCGTACTACTTCGTTGTCAATCAGATCCCGGATGGATTGCTCCGACTTTTGAATGCCCTCAGCGTCCTGGTGCTCCATTCGGTTCAGGTCGGGAATGTCGTACCAGGCCGGCATCACGTAGCCTGCGTTCATGGTGACGGGAATGCTGGGCGCATGGGGAAATACAAAGCGAATCGGCGGGCAGTCGCGCAGGTCGAGCTCGGGTACCAGGCCGGCAAAGTCGTTGCCGTCGGCACCCAGGCCATGCAGCCAGATCACGGCGGCCGTCGGATTGGGGGAGGATACGAGTTCGATGCGGGGGAGCAGTGTTGGCATGGGGTCTTTCATGCCAGCAGGGCCTGGGCAAATTCGCGGGCGTTGAAAGTCTCCAGGTCTTCGAGCTTTTCTCCAACACCGATGAAGTAGACCGGGATGGGGCGCTCGCGGGCGATGGCCGCCAGTACGCCACCCTTGGCGGTTCCATCGAGCTTAGTCACAATCAGACCGGTTAAGCCCAGCGCATCGTCGAAGGCCTTGACCTGTGTCACTGCGTTCTGGCCCGTGTTTCCGTCGATGACCAGCAAAACTTCATGTGGTGCTGTGTTGTCTGCCTTCTGAATCACACGCTTGATTTTCTTTAGTTCCTCCATCAGGTGGAGTTGGGTGGGCAATCGCCCTGCGGTGTCGACCAGCACAACGTCTTTTCCGCGCGCTTTGCCCGCGCTGACGGCATCGAAGCTCACTGCTGCAGGGTCCCCCCCTTGCTGGCTGATGATCTCCACCAGGTTGCGGTCGGCCCAGACGCCGAGCTGCTCGCGTGCCGCAGCCCGAAAGGTGTCGGCGGCGGCCAGCAGCACGCTGGCCCGGCTGTCAGACAGGTGTCGCGTGAGCTTGCCGATCGAGGTGGTTTTACCCGCCCCATTGACGCCAGCAACCATGACCACGGTTGGACGGTGCTCGCCAATCACCAGACTTTTTTCCAGTGGCAGCAGCAGTTCGGTCAGCGTGGCCACCAGAATGTTCTTCATCGCCACCGGGTGGGTCACGCCACTGTCCTTGACTTTGCGACGCAAGGCTTGCAACAGGTATTCGGTGGCAGGGACTCCGGCATCGGACATCAACAGCGCATCTTCCAGGCTTTCGTACAGCGCCTCGTCAATGATCGCACCGCCAAACACCGCCGAAATCCCCGATGCTGTCTTGCCCAGGCTGGCCTTGAGTTTGTCGATCCAACGCTGGCGCTCGGGTGCGGGCGCAGCCGCGACGGGAATGTCTATCGGTGTGACCAGTGCACTGCCAATGAGCGACCCGCTGGCTGCTGCCGGGCTATCCGTTGCGGGTACAGGCAATGTTGCGGCTGCGGAAGGGGTCTTTTTCTTGAAGAAACTGAACATGGGCGAGCGTGGTGGAAGCCCTGCATTCTATGAAACCTCACAGGGTACCCATTACCACGCCTTGCGGTAAGCTGTGCACATGACCACCAAATCCGTTTCATCATCGCGTCCGGTGCGCCAGCGTGCCAGGAACCATGCAGTACAAAGCCACGAGATCCGCATCATTGGCGGCCAGTGGAAGCGCATCAAACTGAAAGTTGCCGACCGTCCTGGCTTGCGACCCACGCCGGACCGCGTGCGCGAGACACTGTTCAACTGGTTGGGTCAGGAAATGACAGGTATGCGCTGTGTGGATGCCTTTGCAGGAACCGGTGCGCTGGGATTTGAAGCCGCTTCGCGCGGAGCCCGCGAGGTGCTGCTGGTGGAACAGGACGCTGCTTTGGTAGTGCAACTGCAGCGGGTACAAGCCCATCTGCTGGCGTTGCAATTGCCCGAGCCGGCAGAGCAGTTGCTCAAGGTGCAGCGCGGCGAAGGTGTGGCGGCCTTGCGTCAGATGTTGCCCGCCAGCCAGGATGTGGTTTTTCTCGACCCGCCCTTTGATGCCAATGTGTTTGAGGCAGCGCTCGCCGCTGCCGCGCGCGCGCTGGCCCCCGCAGGTTCGGTGTATCTGGAGGCGCCCATACGCTGGACGGATGCGGAACTGGAACCCTTTGGGCTGGTGGTGCACCGTTACCTCAAGGCCGGCGCCGTGCACGCACATGTGTTACGCGCAGAACCGGGCGCTGCATAATCGTGCACCGTTGGGGCCCAGTGGCCTCGGAGTTCAAGTATGTTCCAACCCGTGATTGCCGTCTACCCCGGTACCTTTGATCCCATGACCCTGGGTCACCAGGACCTGATTCGCCGTGGTGCAACCCTGTTTGGCAAGGTAGTGGTGGCGGTGGCTGCTGCGCATCACAAAAAGACCATGTTCAGCCTGGAAGAGCGGTTGGAAGCAGTGCGTGAAGTCGTGCAACCCTGGGGCAACGTACTGGTTGAGCCGTTCACGGGCCTGGTGCGGGATTTCGCCGTGGCGCAGGGCGCGCGCGTCATGTTGCGGGGCGTGCGATCGGTGACCGACTTCGATTTTGAAGCGCAGTTGGCGGGGATGAACCGGGCCCTGGACCCTGACCTTGACACCGTGTTCCTGACACCGGATTCGCGCTACCAGTTCATCTCCAGTACCCTGGTGCGCGAGATTGCGACCCTGCATGGTGACGTGGCGCAGTTTGTTGCTCCGTCGGTGCATGCGCGACTGATGGCAAAAATTTAAACGAAACAACCCTGAAACGTAAGGCCTCCTATGAAGATTCTGCTTCCCGTTGATGGTTCGGAGTTGTCCCTGGAGGCGGTGCGCTTTGCCGTGCGCATGCTGCTTGCAGGTTTGCATGGCGACGCGGTGCTGGCCAATGTGCAGGAGAAGGCCAACCTGTACGAGTTGCTGGTGGTGCATGACCCGGAGCGGATTCAACGGGCCAGCGCCGAGGCCGGGCTGCATGCGCTCGTGGGGGCGCAAGCGCTGCTTGATGCGGCTGGCGTAGCCTATGAATGCGAGGTGGCACAAGGCGACCCGGCGCACACCATCGTGGACATTGCCGAGCGTTTTGGCTGTGACCTCATCGTGATGGGTGCGCGCGGTAACAGTGCCTTGCGCAGCGCCATGCTGGGATCGGTATCGAACGAGGTGCTGCATGCCAGCGCAGTGCCGGTGGTCATTGTGAAGCCGGATGCCTTGATGGCCGTCGAGCCGGAGTAAGTGCGCAAATGGCCTTGATGATTACGGATGCCTGCATTAACTGCGATGTGTGCGAACCCGAATGTCCGAATGAGGCGATATTTCTAGGCCCGGAAATTTACGAAATTGATGCCAACAAGTGCACCGAATGCGTGGGTCATTTTGACGAGCCTCAGTGCGTTCAGGTATGCCCGGTGGCCTGCATTCCGGTAAATCCGCAGTGTGCTGAAGACCAGGAATCCTTGTGGAGAAAGTACCGCCGCCTGCAGGCAGTCGCGTCGCAGACCTCAGGCTGATACCGTCTATTGCGGCGCACTCACGGGCTTTTTCTTCTTTTCAGCAGCCACTTGGGCGGTGAAATACTCCGGCTCTTTTTTGTGCTTGGCTGCGGCCTTCTTTGCGCCAGTGTCTGGTTCCGCTGGCGAGGCTGCTGGGCCAACCGGCTTCGGCGGGGGCTTACCAACCACTGGCTTGCTGTTCTTCAGCGCGTCGGCTTCCTGATTCAGGCGGGTCTTTTCCATGGCGTTGGCCATGGCGGCATCATTTTTGGTTGCGGCGTCGGCTTGCGATTTTTGAATTTTGCTGCGCGGGTCCTGCGCCTCTACCGCCACGCCATCGGCACACGGAATTTGGCTGTACGAAGAGCCACATCGGTAGACCTTTTGGCCAATAGCCGCCGTGGATAGTGCGAAGGCAGCTATAAAAAAGATAGTTGTCTGGATCGAATTCTTCATGACAAGGTCCTCTGCGGGGTGATCGCACCTGGCTCCATTGTGGCAGTTGGCTCTGGTGCAGGTGCGGCTTTGGGTGCGTGGGGTCGCGGTGGCTTGCTGGTGTGCACCAGCAAGGTTGCCTTTTCCATCTCCCCCTTGGCAAATGCAGGGAAGGCTTTCAGGCAACGATCTACGCACTGGTCGATGGCGATGCGGTCGTCCAGTGGCGGGCGCTTGAGCACCCAGTTGACCACTTCGGCCTTGTTGCCAGGATGACCAATGCCCAGACGAAGGCGCCAGTAGTCGTCGGTACCGAGTTGGGCGTGGATGTCGCGCAGGCCGTTGTGGCCAGCATGGCTGCCGCCGCGCTTGAGTTTGGCTTGGCCGGGGGCAATGTCGAGTTCGTCGTGGGCTACCAGTATTTCCTGCGGCGCGATCTTGAAAAATCGCGCCAGCGCAGCCACCGACTTGCCAGAAAGGTTCATAAAGGTTTGCGGCTCCAGCAGCCACAGTGTTTGGCCATGCACGCTGGTGCGCGCTACCAGCCCGTGGTAACCCTTGTCCATGCTAAGTGTGACCTTGAGCTCCCTTGCCAGTGCGTCAGTCCACCAGCAACCTGCGTTGTGGCGGGTGGATTCGTATTCGGGGCCAGGATTGCCCAAACCAACAAAGAGTTTGATCATTTTGTGAGAGGATCAGATTCCAATGGCACGGTGCCGCGTCGCAGTGTAACCGTCACGGCCAAAAAAATGGCCCACCAAAGTGGGCCATTTGAATGCGCCAATGAAGGCAACTTATTTCTTTGCAGCTGGTGCCTTGGCAGCGGGCGCGGCCTTGCCGGCAGGAGCCTTCGCGGCTGGAGCAGCGGCGGCTGCCGCTGGCGCTGCTGCACCGTCGGTTGCATCGGCTGCCGCTTCTCCGGAGGAGATAACCACCACTGACACCACCACGGGATTGTTCTTGCCGTGGGTGACTGCGGTAACGCCCTTAGGCAGTGGGATGTCATTGAGGTGCAGCGAAACACCCTTCTTCAGCTTGCTCAGGTCCACCGCAATGAACTCGGGCAGATCGGCTGGCAGGCACAACACGTTGATCTCGGTCATCACGTGGTTGGCGATACAGCCTTCGGTCTTGACCGCAGGAGACAACTCATCGCCACTGAAGTGCAATGGCACCTTCATGTGCAATTTGGTGGTGGCATCGACGCGCTGGAAGTCAATGTGCAGAATCATTTGCTTGAACGGGTGCATTTGGAAATCACGCAGAAGCACTTTTTGCTCTTTGCCGTCCAGTTCCATGTCCAGCACGGAGGCGTGAAAGGCTTCCTTCTTGATGGTGTGCCACAGGGCGTTGTGATCGAGCTCGATCAGCAGTGGCTCACCTCCGCCATAAACGATGCCCGGCGTGCGGCCGGTAACGCGGAGACGGCGGCTCGCACCCGTACGCTGCTTAGAGCGCTCAAAAGCGACGAATTTCATAACTGACTACAAAAGAAGTCCACCGCGACCAGTGTGACTCCGGTTTATTAAAAACGCCCTGGGCCTGCGCTGAGGCCTGAACGTCCACTTTTTGTCCCGATCCAGAAAGTTCAAAAGAGATTTTCCTGGTCCGAGAACAAACGCATGACCGACTCTCCCTTGGCGATCCGCTGAATCGTTTCGGCGATCAGTGGAGCCACGGAGAGCTGGCGAATTTTTTGGCAGGTTCTGGCCGCCGCGGAAAGGGGGAGGGTGTCGGTCACCACCACTTCATCGAGCGCACCGCCATTGGCAATGCGCTCGATGGCGGGACCCGAAAAAATCGGATGTGTACAGTACGCGTATACCTTCTTCGCGCCACGTTCCTTGAGTACTTCGGCCGCCTTTACCAGTGTGCCAGCGGTGTCGATCATGTCGTCCATGATGACGCAGTTGCGACCATCAATCTCGCCGATGACGTGCATCACTTCGCTCACGTTGGCGCGAGGGCGGCGCTTGTCGATGATGGCAAGATCACAGTCGAGTTGCTTTGCCAGTGCCCGTGCGCGCACCACACCCCCCACGTCCGGGGAGACGACAATCAGGTCGTCATAGTTCTTTTGACGCAAGTCACCCAGCAGTACCGGAGAGGCATAAATGTTATCCACCGGGATGTCGAAAAAGCCCTGGATCTGGTCAGCGTGCAAATCCATCGTCAACACACGCGCCACTCCTACGGCCTGCAACATGTTGGCCACCACTTTGGCGGTAATCGGCACGCGGGTGGAGCGTGGGCGCCGATCCTGCCGTGCGTAGCCAAAATACGGGATGACGGCGCTGATGCGCTCAGCCGATGCACGTTTGAGTGCATCGACCATGATCAGCAGTTCCATCAGATTTTCGTTAGTCGGAGCACAGGTGCTTTGCACCACAAACACATCACGTGCCCGCACGTTCTGGTTGATTTCGACCGTGACTTCCCCATCGGAAAACCGTCCCACCGTCGCTGCGCCCAATGTGATACCAAGGTGGTCGGCGATGTCCGAGGCCATGCCAGGGTTGGCATTGCCGGTGAAAACCATGAAATCAGGGGGGGACGGTGCCTGCATGTGAGTTCCAGCGAAGAGGTGCGGTAGAGGCCTGTAATTTGCTTTCGCTGCAGTCGGGACATCCCGAACAGCAGATTTGGCAGGGGAAGAAGGATTCGAACCTTCGCATGCTGGAATCAAAATCCAGTGCCTTAACCAACTTGGCGACTCCCCTACACGGGATGACAGCTACACGCTGCCAACCGATAAACTTTCGCTGGGTGCCCACCCCAATAGCGGATGGGCCTCCAAACTGCTGCACACTTTAACCTGCAATGACGCAGGTACCCGCTGCTTTGCACCCCAATTTTCGGGGTCAACGACTCGCTGTATTTGCGCAAACACTGCACTACCGGAACCGGTCATGCGACCGCTCAAACCCAACGTCGCAAGCCAGTCGATGGCCTGGGAAACACCAGGGCACAGTTTCTGGGCAACAGCTTGCAAGTCGTTTTGACCATATCCGAACATATTTCCGAAGACGTCTGCAGCGAAGCCTGAAATTATAGCAGGCTCCGAGTCCCGTTTCAGAGCGGGATCAGAGAATATCAGCGCCGTTTCCAGCCCCTGCTCAGGCTTGACCACCACGCATTGGACACTCGGCAAAGCAATGGGGGTAATATTTTCTCCGATTCCCTCCACCCAGGCGTGGTGGCCTCCCAGAAAAAAAGGCACATCGGCACCCAAATGCAGTCCGATCCTGCAAAGTGCTGGCAGCGATAGCTGGAGGTTCCACAGGCGGTTGAGCGCCAGCAGGGTGGTCGCCGCATCGGACGATCCGCCGCCCATGCCGGCCTGCGCCGGAATAGTCTTCTTGAGTCCGATATTCACTCCGAGCGGGCATTTGGTGGCCAACTGCAATGCGCGTGCCGCGCGCACCACCAGATCGTCCGGTGGGAGGGACCAAGTCAGGTCTTCACGGCTGATCTGGCCATCAGCGCGTGCGCTGAAATGCAGCGTATCGCACCAGTCAATCAGCATGAAGACCGATTGCAGCAAGTGGTAGCCATCGGCGCGGCGACCTGTGATGTGCAAGAACAGGTTGAGCTTGGCAGGGGCAGGAACATCGTAGAGCGACTGCATGGCGCAATTATCAGGCCCGTTCAGCGTTCAAGAATGATTTTGAGTTCTACTACGGGTTCGGGCGACAAGCGCCGGGCGGTCAGACGGCCTTCAGCCATGCCCTGCAGCTCTGCCGACCAGGTGGGTGTTGGAGTGTCCTGCCCTTGCAGCCAGGAAAACAGGCTGCTCACGGGCAAAGTGGTACCGATGACGTGACTCGTCAACGCGTCCAGTGATTCAAACTGCTGGGCGCTACCCTGGCTACCCAGGTGAGCCCCTTGCGCATCCCATCGCAGTTTCGCCATCGTTGTGCCCAGTGCCGAAGTGAGAGTAAGCGTACCGGCCTCAGGCGAGCCTCGGAGTTCGAACGCGCTTGAAAATGCCTGCACTGGACTGGTTTGAATGCGTACAGCGATGCGACCCTGCCAGGACCGAACTTGCGTGCCAAATTGGTTACTAGGCCCCGACTGGCTTGCGCAGCCAGCTACAAAACAAATAGCAAAAAGTAGTAGCCAACGCACGGTGAAAGACGGCAATTCCGGGTTCACTGCTTGCTCTGCAGGCGTTCTGTGGTCTCCAGCAGGGTTTCATTATCCGGGTTGAGCTCGGCCCCTTTCTTCCAGATCGCCAAAGCCTGTTCCCGCTGTCCCGTGGTCCACAACACCTCTCCCATATGGGCTGCGATCTCTGCGTCCGGACGTGATTCGAAAGCACCCTGCAACAACTTGAGTGCTTCAGTCGCATTGCCGGAACGAAACTCTACCCAAGCCATACTGTCAACAATGAAGGGGTCATTGGGCGCCAATTCCAGCGCCTTTGCGATCAATGTACGTGCTTCGCCGAGCCGAATATTGCGTTCAGCCAGAGAAAATCCGAGGGCGTTGTAGGCGTGGTGGAAATCCGGCTTGATCTCAATCAGTTGGCGCAACAGTCTTTCCATCTCGGCGGAATTTCCCACCTTTTCGGCGAGCATCGCTTGGTCGTACAGCAGTTCGCTGTCCTGGGGATAGCGCGCAAGGGCGTCCACCAGCAATTGGTAGGCTGGCAGGTACTGTCTGTTTTCGCGAAGGAGTTGCACCTCGGCACTGATCTTCGCACGCTCGTCCTCGACCTGTAACTCCGGAACTTTGCGGATCACGGCGCGCGCCTGATCGAGCTTACCCTGGCGCGCCAGGATGGCGGCCTGGCGGCTGGCAACACGCAATGCGTCCTTTGGGCTGTCAATGCGCTGCAAGTAGGTTTGCGCCTGCTCCAGTCTCTGGGTTTGTTCTGCAATCTGTGCTAGCAGAAAATACGCCTGCACGATGCCGCGGCCCATTTCGACTCCAGGTGCAGCGGTGTCGGTAGTGGAAGCGCGGGCAAGGTAGGTTTTGAGTGAGGTTTCGGATTGCGCGAGCTTTTGGTTTTGCAACTCGAGCGAGCCCTGCACCAGCCAGCCTTCGGCAAAATCGGGCCAGTCGCGGGTCACGATCTGTGCTTGCGCGTAGGCGTCTCCATTGCGCTGCAGGTCGAGCAAGTTGCGCACATAGGTCATGCGCAATTCCGGGGAAGCCCTGCCTGCCAGGTACTTCAACACCAGTGTTTCGGCCGCGGGATTCTTGGGTCCCATCAAGCCCAGGGCCAGGTAGGCAGGCTCCTCCGCCTTGGTGTTCAGCGCAGCGGCTCGGCGGGAAGCTTCCATGGCACCGCCAGAGTCCCCGGCCTGCAACCGCAGCAGACCTACCGTCGACCAGGCAGCCGCACCGGTCGTGTGGTCTTTGAGTTCGTTTGCCAGGGCCTGTTCGACAACGGTGGCCACTAGATTCTTGTCGGTGGCCCGGGCGAAATAGCGTGGCAGCAGGTTGATGACCATGGTGCGCTCGGGCGCACTCAGGTGCGACAGATGACGCTTTAGCGGTTCCTGGATATCGGCAATGCGGTTCATTCCAATCAGGATTTGCAGCAGATAGCGGTTGGCCTCGGGGGATGCCGGGAATGCGTTGTTCCATGCGCGCGCAGCGTCCAGCGCTGATTCGCCGCTGCGGGCACCGAGCGCCAGTTCAACCGCGCGCTGGTACAGTCGCGGCGCATTCGATTTTCGTGCTGCGTCGAGCAGCAGTGCATACGCTGCGCTGTTGTCGCCGGCCTGGGCACTGAGTTCGCCCACCAGCAACTCATAAAACAAGTCCCGATCGAGACCAGAATTATTGGGCTCATTTGCCGTGGGACTGGCGGCGAAGGTGGAGTGCGCTGCACCGAGGGCAAGTAGCGCCAGGGCGAAAAGTTGGCGTAGGGGTCTGGACATGAAGCCATAATAATCCAAGCCCCTATCCAACGCACCATGCCCGAACTACCCGAAGTTGAAGTCACCCGGCTGAGTTTTGCCGGTCTAATTGCCGGCGCACGTATCGAGTCGATACGCATGGGCAAACCGTTGCGCTGGCCGTTGTACATTGACCCTGCAGCCTTGGCTGGACGCAGTGTTCTGGCGGTGCGGCGGCGTGGCAAGTACCTGTTGCTGGATTTGAGCGACGGCCTGCTTCTGATTCACCTGGGTATGTCCGGCAGCTTGTCGTTTGGGCAGATGTTGGCACCTGCAGGCGTTCATGACCACTTTTCGATGCATACCAACCGAGGTCAGTTGCGGCTAAATGATCCGCGCCGGTTTGGGGCTGTGGTTTACGCGCAAGGCCAGGACGATCCGGTGGCACAGAAGCTTTTGGGCAAGCTGGGCATGGAACCCCTCGGGACAGACTTTGATGTGCAGCTTTTTCACCACGGTTTGTTGCGCCGAACGTCCTCAATCAAGCAGGTGCTGCTGGCTGGGGAACTGGTTGTCGGTGTGGGTAATATTTACGCGTCAGAGGCCTTGTTTCACGCAGGTATTCGACCCACCAAGCGTGCTTCGAGCCTGAGTCGCGCCCGGGCTGAGCGGTTGCATCAGAGCATTCACCAGGTTTTGGCACGTGCGGTGGCGGCGGGCGGCAGCACGTTGCGGAATTTCTCCAACTCTCAGGGGCAGGCGGGACACTTTCAAACCAAAACCATGGTTTACGCGCGCGAGGGTCAGGCTTGCAACGTGTGTGGAACCAATGTTCGCTCCATCCGGCAGGGGCAGCGGTCAACTTTTTTCTGCCCAGTTTGCCAAAAACCTTGAGTGGTGAAACCGGCGGCGGTGCTATATTGGCGCATTGCACGGGGGGCGCTTGGCCATTTCATTCAACGAACAGTTCGATCAGCACGGCACATGGCGGCGTGAATTTGCGCTGCGTCTGAAGTTGTTGGCCGAGTGGCTCAAGGACAACGAGCTGCTCGATGCAGCGGTAGAAGAACGCCTTCATCGCCTGGAGGGGCAGGTGCGCTCGGACAAGGTCATGGTGGCGTTTGTCGCTGAATTTTCGCGTGGCAAATCAGAGATGATCAACGCGATTTTCTTTGCGGGGTATGGTCGACGCATCATGCCCGCCGGTGCCGGACGCACGACCATGTGCCCGACCGAGATGGGGTATGACGCTGACGTTCCGCCCTGTCTGCGACTGCTTCCCATAGAGACCCGCCTGCAGCCCCAAGCGCTCATGGAATGGCGCATGGTGCCGGAGAAGTGGACACGCATCGATCTGGATGTGAACAATCCGCAGCAACTCGCCCTGGCACTGGAAAAAGTGGCGGAAACGCTCAAGGTAACGCAGGACCAGGCACGCGCGCTGGGCTTTTGGCACAACCAGGAATCAGATGACAACCCCATGCTCGATGCGCAGGGCATGGTTGAGGTTCCGCGCTGGCGGCATGCGCTCATCAATATTGCGCACCCCTTGCTCAAGCAGGGACTGGTCATTCTGGACACCCCCGGCTTGAATGCCATTGGAGCCGAACCCGAACTGACTGTCAGCCTGATACCGCAAGCACAGGCGGTGATTTTCATACTGGGCGCAGACACGGGTGTCACCAAGTCTGACCTTGCCATTTGGCGTGAGCATCTGATTACCGAGGCCGGTGAAACCAATACCCGTCTGGTGGTGTTGAACAAGATTGATACCCTGTGGGATGCCCTCAGCACACCGGAGCAAATCCAGGCACAGATTGATCGCCAAAAGGCCAACACTGCGGAGATCTTGGGTCTGGCCGCAAACCAGGTCATCGCTGTGTCTGCGCAAAAAGGGCTGGTAGCAAAGGTAACAGACGACGCAGACCTGCTGTGTCAGAGCTGTTTGCCGGCTCTTGAGGATGCTCTGGGGCGCGGCATGATGGGCAAGCGCCAGCAGATTCTCGGTAGTGCCATGGCATTGGGCGTTTCCGACCTGCGCACTGAAATGGGTCGTGTCATCAATATCCGAAAGCGCGATCTGACTGAGCAGATGATGGAGCTCAAGAGTCTGCAGGGCAAGAACGCATCGGTCATCAAGCACATGCGTTCGCGCATCTCTCAGGAGCAAACGGAGTTTGACCTGGGTGGTGCCAAGATTCATGCTGTGCGCTCGGTTCACCTCAAGTTGCTGCGCGAAGTGTTTGGGATTTTGGGTTCGACCGCGCTTAAGAAGGAAATGGCCGAACTCACTGCTGCATTGATGCAAAAAGGCCTTAAGTTGGGGGTGAAACGTGCCTACGGGGAGACCTTCGCCAACTTGCGCGCCAGCCTAGAGAGGGTGCAGGCTCTGAGCGGTGAAATTCAGACCATGCTTGCGGCGACGTTTCGCCAGCTGAATGCTGAACACGGATTTTCACTTCAGGCACCGACCGAACCTCAGGTGCTGCGTTATCTCGACGACCTCAATGCGGTCCAGCGCAGTCACTTGCAATACCTTGGGATTGGCAACGCATTCAAGCTTGCCCAACCTGAGTTTGCTGATCGGTTGGTGCGTGCCCTGTCGACGCGTCTGCGCGGGATTCGCGAATCTGCGCTTGCTGATATTGAGCTATGGAGCAAGTCGGCGGCGGCGCAACTCGATGCCCAATTGCGCGAACGCAGGCGCAGCTTCATACGGCGCATTGAGGCCATAGACCGAATTCAGCAGGCTGCGGGCGGACTGGAGGAGCGTATTTCCGAAATCCAGCAGCAGGATACCTCGCTTAACCAACTCGATGTCAAGTTGGCCGAATTGACCGCCTACCTCATCGCCGCCAAAGAGACCGCCAGGTCAGTCGAATCTGCCGAGTCTGCCGGACCGTGACCTGCAAGCACAGTGACTTTGCGGACAAGGTGGTCCGATGGCAGATCGCGCATGGCCGCAACGACCTTCCCTGGCAAAACACCCGGGATCCGTACCGTGTGTGGGTGTCCGAGATCATGTTGCAGCAAACCCAGGTGGCCACCGTGCGTGCATATTTCACGCGCTTCTTGGAGCGCATGCCCACTGTAAGCAGCCTCGCAAGCGCTAGTCTGGACCAGGTGTTGGGGCTGTGGAGCGGCTTGGGCTACTACAGCCGCGCCCGCAATCTGCACCTGTGTGCGCAGCAGGTTATTGCGCTGCATGACGGTGTGTTTCCCCACACCTCGCAGGCATTGGCGACGCTCCCTGGCATTGGAAAATCGACTGCTGCAGCCATTGCATCGCTGTGCTTTGGAGAGCGCGTGGCAATTCTGGACGCAAACGTCAAACGCGTGGTTACCCGGGTATTGGGTTTTGATGCTGATCTGGCCGTAGCTGCCCATGAACGCGCTTTGTGGGATGCGGCATCGGGTTTGTTGCCTGGAGGGCCGAAAGCCCAACGGGCAATGCCGCGCTTTACACAGGGCATGATGGATTTGGGTGCAACCGTGTGCCTGCCGAATAATCCGCGCTGCACTGAGTGCCCAGTGCGCACCGATTGCAGAGCCACTGCCAGCGGCGACCCGCAACGTTACCCGGTGCGTACGCGTACCCTCAAACGCAGCAACCAGTCACTATGGCTGCTGTGGGTCAAAAGTGAATGCGGCTCAGTGTGGTTAAGTAAGCGCCCGACACCAGGTGTTTGGGCCGGGCTGCATTGTCCTCCGCTGTACGACAGCGAAGCAGCCTTGGTGGGCGCTGTGCCCTTGCAACTGCAAACCAGTTTGCGGGGGCAAGCGGCTTTCGTCCATGTGCTGACGCACAAGAATCTTTGTCTGCATCCGTGGCGACTGGAACTGCCCAACACCGATGCCTCGTGGGGCGAAGGTCGATGGGTCGGGCCGCAAGACTGGCCCTACTTGGGACTGCCAGCACCCATACGCAAGCTGATGGGCGACCCGGTAGTCTAGAGCCCGCCGATTTCACGATGGCGTTTGAGCGTCACCCGTTGCGCACCAAAGTGCTTGGCCAATTGCTCGACTAGATAAACAGAGCGGTGCTGGCCTCCGGTGCATCCAATGGCGACGGTTACGTAACTTCGGTGGTCCCGCACCAGCGCATCGAGCCAACTCTCCAAAAAGCGGGTGATGTGTTCATGCATTTGCATTACGTCGGCTTGGGATTGCAGAAAATCTTGCACCGGGAAATCGAGTCCCGTCAAGTGACGCAGCCCGGGTTCGTAATGCGGATTGGGTAGCATGCGCACATCGAAAACAAAGTCAGCATCGCTGGGCACACCGCGCTTGAACGCAAACGATTCAAACACCAGGGTGAGCTGCGCGCCGGGCGACGATATCAAGGTTTTCACATAGCCCTGCAATTGAGCGGGCCTGATCACACTGGTGTCGATGACATGGGATTGCTCGCGCAAGGCGCCGAGCAACTCGCGCTCGAGTTCGATGGCATCGATCAGGGCACGGCGCTCGTCCTGCTCGCCGTGGGCCGAAAGTTGCTGCGACAGCGGGTGCCTGCGCCTCGTTTCCGAATAGCGGCGTACCAGGGTGTCGGTGGTGGCATCCAGAAAAAGGGGCTTCACCTCCACCCCCTGCGCACGCAGTGTTTTAAGCTGCTGTGGTACAAGGGGCAACGAGGTGGCACTGCGGACATCCATGGCAATGGCCACGCGCTGCGCATGATGCTGTTGCTCCAGATCCACAAACGCCAGCAGCAGTTCGGGTGGCAGGTTGTCAACGCAATAAAATCCAGCATCCTCCAGCGCGTGCAACGCCACTGACTTTCCCGAGCCCGACATTCCAGTGATGAGCACAATCTCCATCAGGCACCGGTCTGCAGCATTTCCTTGGCATGTGCCAAGCTGGTGTTGGAAAGCCTTTCACCGCCCAGCATGCGTGCTATCTCCGCTACCCGTGCCTGGCCAAGCACTGCGGACACTGAGCTCACAGTGGACTGGTTCTTCAAACGTTTGGCCACTACCAGGTGGTGATCCGCACATGCGGCGACCTGGGGCAAATGGGTTACCGCCAGCACCTGCCGGTCCCGGCCCAACTGGTGCATGAGTCTACCTACGGTCTCAGCCACTGCGCCGCCCACTCCCGCATCCACCTCGTCAAAAATCAGGGTTTGCGCTGTGCCGAGTTGACTGGTGGTGACCGCAATGGCGAGTGCCATGCGCGACAGTTCCCCGCCCGAGGCGACCTTGCCTACCGGGCGCGGGGTACTGCCTGCGTGTCCGGCAACCAGAAACCCGATATCTTCAAGGCCGCTTTGCGTGGGTTGAGAGTTGGGTGTTAGTTCTACATGGAACTGTCCGCCCTGCATGCCCAAACCCTGCATGGCTTGTGTGATGGACCGGGCCAACAGGGGGGCCGCCCGGGTGCGCGCCTTTGACATAGCCTTGGCTTCCACCAGGTAGGCCGCGTGGGCTTGCCTCTCCTGCGCCCGCAGTCTTTCCAGATCCGAGGCTGCATCCAGCGATTGCAACTCGCTTTTCCAGGACAAGAGCAAGCCCGGCAAATCCTCCGGTGGGCGTTTGTAGCGGCGTGCCAAAGTAACCCACTGCGACATCCGTGTATCGAGCTCTGCCAGTCGCTCAGGATCCAACTCGGTGCGTCGCAGATACGCACGCAAGGTATGGATCGTGTCCTCCACCTGTGCAATGCTGGAGGCCAGTACTTCGGAGGGTTCCTTGAAGTCGCGCTCAAGGTGTGCCTGTCCCTGAAGCTGTTGCATTGCGGTGTGGAGCAGTCTTAGCGCACTCGCTCCCTCATCGTCCAGCGCCTGCAATGCCGCCTGTGCAGCATTCAGTAGCGTTTGCCCATTGGACAAACGCGAGTGGCTGCTGTTGAGGGCGTCCCATTCGTCCGCAAGCGGGTTGAGTTTCTCCAGCTCGCCAATTTGCCACGCCAGTCGGTCGCGCTCGTGTTGCAGCGAGTCCTGAGCTGCAATTCCGTGTGTCAGCGTGCCTTGTTTCTGCCGCCAGGTTTGCCACAGATTGCCCAAGGGCTGTGCAGATACCTGTGCGTAAGCATCGAGCAAGCCGCGTACAGCATCCGGGCGGGTCAGGCATTGCCATGCGTGCTGGCCGTGGATGTCAAGCAATTGCTCGCCCAATGTGCGAAGCTGCTGCACCGTGGCGGGGCTGCCGTTGACCCACGCGCGGCTCTTGCCCTGCAGGTCTACGGTACGACGCAACAGCAGCACGTCGTCGCTGTCAAACCCCATTTCCTCCAGAACAGCCAGCACCGCAGTTGAAACATCAAACTCTGCGCTCACCTCAGCACGCATTGCGCCTTCGCGGATCGTGCTGGTGTCGGCGCGAGCGCCAGTGACCAACTGCAATGCATCAATCAGGATGGACTTGCCTGCCCCCGTCTCACCGGTTAGAGCGGTGAAGCCCTTGTTCAGGTGGAGTTCGAGCTCGCTGACTATGACAAAGTCGCGCAGAATGATGCGCTTCAGTGCCATGAACAGAACCTGCGGTCTTGGCAAGGCGCCAGCTGCATTTATGCCACTCCTTCATTCCAATGCAATTTTTCGCGCAGGGTATCGAAATAGGACCATCCTCGCGGGTGCAAAAAGCGTACCTGATAGTCTGACAATGTCACCACAATGCGGTCTCCGTGCATCAGGGATGCGAGCGACTGCATGTCAAAGCTGGCGCTAGCATCCCGGCCTGCTACTATTTCGATAGCGATCTCAGTTGCATTGGCGAGAACAATCGGCCTGTTTGACAATGTGTGCGGAGCGATCGGAACCAGCACCCATCCGGGGATGGAGGGGTGTAGCAACGGCCCTCCAGCCGATAGCGAGTAGGCAGTGGAGCCGGTGGGTGAAGCAATGATCATGCCGTCGGCCCGTTGGTTGGCTACAAAGTGCCCATCGACTTCCACCCGCAGTTCCACCATCCCTGAGGTTGCTCCACGGTTAACCACAACATCGTTCATCGCCAGTGCAGTGAACACGCACTGCCCATCGCGCATCACACGGCCGTTCATCAGGCTGCGGTGGTCTTCCTCGTACAGGCCCGCAAGCATGGGGTGCAAGGTAGCCTGAAAATTTTCAAACGGAATATCGGTAATGAATCCCAGGCGGCCCTGGTTGATGCCGATCAGCGGCACGCCGTAGGGAGCCAACTGCCGACCAATTCCCAGCATGGTTCCATCGCCGCCGACCACCAGACACAGGTCGCAGGTGTTTCCAATGTCAGCCACATCCATGCGCGTGTAGTCTGTAATGCCCATATTGACCGCGGTGTCAGCTTCCAGTACCACGTCGCAACCCATGCTCAATAGAAAGTCACCGATGGTCTCCAGCGCCTTTCGCGTCGATGCACCGGCAACGCCCGACGAGGTAGCCTGATACTTGCCAATCATGGCAACCTGTTGAAATTGAGACTTCATTCGCAAATTACATCACTAAAATGCGCCCATGCTCGATGATCGTTCCAAGTTGTTGCTGAAATCCCTGGTAGAGCGCTATATCGCGGACGGTCAACCGGTGGGCAGTCGCACCCTGTCCAAGGCCTCGGGGCTCGAACTGTCTCCCGCGACCATTCGAAACGTGATGTCGGATCTGGAAGAGCTCGGACTGATTGTGAGCCCGCACACTTCCGCCGGACGCATTCCGACGGCGAAGGGCTACCGCCTGTTTGTCGATACCATGCTCACCGTTCAGTCGGGGCAGTTTTCATCGCACAAACTGGCTGCAGACCAGCCGCAGAAGGTGATTTCGAACGCAGCCAATTTGCTTTCTAGCCTGTCGCAGTTTGTCGGGGTGGTCATTGCGCCTCGGCGTACATCGGTGTTTCGTCATATTGAGTTTCTGCGGCTGTCCGAGCGCCGCATACTGGTCATCATTGTTTCCCCAGAAGGGGATGTGCAAAACCGTGTCATCTTTACTGAACTGGACTACTCCCAGGTGCAGTTGCTGGAAGCGGCCAATTTTTTGAATGGCCACTACGTCGGGCAGGACATTGAAACAGTTCGGCATCGGCTGCAAGGCGAAGTCGAATCCCTGCGCTCGGAAATTGCGACATTGATGCAAGCGGCGGTCAATGTCAGCTCCGAGGCAATTAGCGAAACGCAGGATGAAGTCATCATTTCGGGTGAGCGCAATCTGTTGGCGGTATCGGACTTCTCCAGCGACATGGGCCATCTGCGCCGTGCCTTTGAATTGTTCGAGCAAAAAGCACAGCTGATGCGCCTGATGGACATTACTGGGCAGGCCGAGGGGGTGCGCATCTTCATAGGCGGAGAGAGCCAGATCGTCCCATTCGAAGACCTGTCTATTGTCAGCAGCCCGTATGAAGTCGATGGAACCGTGGTGGGCACACTTGGCGTTATCGGTCCCACCCGTATGGACTACGACCGCATGATCCAGATCGTGGACATCACTTCCAAGCTGGTAAGTAACGCGCTAAGCCACCACAAGTAGTCCATTAAAATCCCGCCTTCGGTTGGGGCGTTAGCTCAGTTGGTTAGAGCAGAGGATTCCTAATCCGCTGTTTTTCTAAAAATGTTTTCATAAATGTGTTCTAAGCCTTGCTGTGCTTGAGTTTGTTGCTATTAAATATATAGCTATACTGTTTGCACACTGCTTACACACTATGCCAAAAATCGTAGCTTTAGTTAATGGGTAAAATATGGAGAGTGGGGCGTTAGCTCAGTTGGTTAGAGCAGAGGACTCATAAAATTTTGTGCCATACGATTGGGAAACTGCGTATGGGATGGCGTCAAATTCGATGAAACCTAAGTGCCGCAATGCATAAGGCAATGTCGAGCCAAGCTTCAGTGCGCAAGCGTTGTTGAAGGTGTAGAGACTAGACGGCGCCCACCTAAAGCGAAAGCAATGGTGAAGGCATAGTCCAGCGAGTGGTGAAAGTCACACAAAGCAGAATCCTTTGGTCGAGTGTTCAAATCACTCACGCCCTACCAACAAACGGAAATGGACTGCCTAACCGCAGTCCATTTTTCTTTGGTGCTTGCACTGTTGCATCGACTTTCAATGACGACGACATTAAAGTGTGGCTATGCCAGTAAAAATTGCGACCACACACGTTTTGCTTGAGAACGAGCTGATCGTTTACAGACGTGAACGCAGCAGTATTTGGCAATGTCGCTTTAAGGTTGGAGGATTTTGGCAACGTGCCTCCACAAAGGAGCGCAAGTTAAACCTCGCAAAGGTCAAAGCCAAAGAATTGATGATTACGGCAGAGATACGCAAGCGCGACAACTTGCCCGTTATCACACGCAGATTTAGGGATGTGCCAAACTTGCCGTGCAGCGTATGCAAGACAAGTTGAAGAGCGGCGATGGAACCTTTGAAATTGTCCAGAACGGCGAAACGATTACAGGCACTGCGACATGGGGCCTGTCGCCATCGGGCTTGGGCGGTACTGGAGGTTCTATCGAGGGCGCCATCGTTGGCAACACGATAACGTACAAAATTCCGAGCCCAGGATTTGCAGGAGAAGTGGAGGTCAACGGCGATGAGATCAAGGGTACGTTGGTGGGCCCGTATCCCTATGACTTGGTTCTTCACAGGGAAAAGTAGCACGACCGCCAAAAAGTTTGGGCTGCACGTTCTGGAGGATTTCATGGGTAAGCCAGCATTTCTCATCGGTCAGATCAACGTCAAGTCCTACCCTCAGTACCTGAACGAGTACGGACAGCCTGTATTTGCCGAGGCTACAAAGCATGGTGGCGAATTCTTGGTTGCTACTCGGCATGCCAAGACGTTGGAAGGTGAATGGGCTGGAAACTGGACGGTGGTGATTCGCTTTCCGACATCTGAGGCCGCACTTGCTTTCTACGAATCTCCAGACTATGCACCCTTGCGAGAAGCACGTAGTGAAAGACTCTCGGACGGTGGCAATATTGTCTTTGTAGAGGGGTTTGACCCCAATCCACAACCGAGATAGATGCTATGCACAAGGCCAACGGTATTGG
>CAIPGC010000293.1 GCA_903864505.1 uncultured beta proteobacterium
AAAAACGCCGTGGCACCAAGAACGACAATGATGGGTGTGGCCTGAAGCAGCGCGGTTGCCGAAGATAGCGGCGTGAGCGCGATCGCCAGCCCGTAAAACAGCCGACCTACCAGCTCGAAGCATGCGCGGATGAGCATGATCCTGGACAGCGCCTGTGCCGTGAACGCGTTAGAGCCATTGCGGCGCACCAGGTAGGCAAACAACACGGCCCCGCCGGTACCAAACAAAACCAGAACCTGACCGATGGGCATCTGCTTGGTGGCGGTCTTGATGAAGACATCCTCGACAGCAAACACCGCCATAGACGCAATCATCCAGAAGATGCCCGTAAGGTTCTCTTTGTGGAGGATAGTTGGTGCATGCATGCGGACCATTATCGCCACGGCGCTTAGCCCATTCTTGGAGGGGCTACCGCGTTCAAAATACGTTCCAATTGCCAGTGCGGACTTGGATGACCGCTTCCTCAAGTCATCACCCTTGCTGCGCGGCCGCTCAGAGACAGTTCCACCCTGAATCCTGCGTGTTCGGGATTCGGGAAAGTGTTGGAGAAACGGCAACCAGAGAATTGTCAAAAGCCACAAAGAAGAAAGGACTTACATCCTTTCGAATGTAAGTCCTTGTTCTATATGGTGCGGCTGGCAGGAATTGAACCCACGACCCTCTGGTTCGTAGCCAGATACTCTATCCAACTGAGCTACAGCCGCTGAGGCGCGAATTCTAGCACAGCAAAACTGGCGTACAGGCGATGGTGCAACTAGGCTCGCAGGCCCAGCATTTGTCGGGCTTCGGTCGGCGTAGCAATGGTGCGCCCAGAGCGCTTTGCACAGGCGGCCAGCTCCGCGATCAGCGCTCCGTTGCCGCTTGCGCGGTCGCCATTGGGCAAATAGAAAGTGTCTTCCAGACCGGTACGCAACATGCCACCCAGGTCAGCTGTCTTCTGGTGGACCGGCCAGATCTCGGAGCGCCCAATCAGCGTGGCTTGCCAGATGGCATCTTTGGACATCCATTGCGGCAGCAGAGCCAGCAAGGCGGCATCGCAGGGCATGCCCGAAGCCACGCCCATCACAAGGTTGTATTCAGCGCGGCCCATTTCGGGTTTGAGCATGCCTGCTTTCAAGTACATGGTGACGGACCGCACGATACCCACGTCGAAGCACTCAAACTCTGGATGCGTTCCGCACTCGCCCATTACGTCAAGAAACTGCTGCACCTTCGCCACCGGGTTATCAAACACCATCGGTGGCCAGGCCCAATTGCCGTCCTCCTTGATCTTGAGGTAGTTCAAGCTTCCCGCGTTGCAGGCCGCAATCTCGGGTTTGATGCGACGAATGCAGTTCAGCGGGCCGGAAATGTCTTTGCCAACCACACCCGTAGTGAGGTTGATGATGACACCGGGGCAGGCTTGACGTATCGCGTTGACAACGCTTTGGGCCACGTCCGGGTCCCAAGAAGGCATGTGGCCCATGCCCTCCTCCTGCATGCGCAAATGCACATGCATGATGCTGGCCCCGGCGTTGAACGCGTCACGCGCCTCTGTCGCCATTTGTTCAGGTGTAACCGGCACTGGGTGCTGCAACGGGTTGGTCAGCACACCTGTAAGTGCACAGGTAAGTATCGCTTTGTCCATCATTTTTCCAATCCGTCTTGAATTTCCAGTTCGACCAGCACCGCGCCCGACTCGACCTGATCACCAGCGTCGACATTGACCGCCTTGACCGTGCCCGCCGACTCGGCACACAGCCACATTTCCATCTTCATGGCCTCCACACACAGCAGTTGCTGCCCCTGCGTCACCAGCATTCCCGTCGCGGCAAGCACCTGCGTGACCTTGCCGGCCACCGGCGAGCGCGCACGGGTGGCGTCCTTCAGGGCATCGGCGCTTGGGAATGCAGACTTTTCGGTAAAACGGTAGTTGCCTCCATCCACCGCCATGTACAGAGAATTATCGTCAAAGACCGCAACAGCATTGCGCAAGCAGCTATTCTTTTCGTAGCGAATAATGCCCTCAGAGAAGTCCTGCACCCGATATTGGGAACCGGCGCCGTCCAGTACAACGTACACACCGCCGTTCGCGTCGGGCCGCACCCGCACGGTCCGAGCACGTTCACCGTGCTCCAGCACCATATCAAACGCCGCCACGCTGTTGGCGCGCCAACTGAGCCCGTCTCGAACAGCGAAAGTAACCGCCGCCAGACACCAGACCTCGTCACCCGGTTCTGGCGCCTGCAGCAGGGGTTCGCCTGTTGCTAGCCATTGATCTATCAGCGTGGTGGTCATCTCGGCATGTCGAAATGCAGGGTGGTCCACCAGATCGCGCAGAAAGCGGCCATTGTTTTTGAGCCCAAGCAAGGGCGCGTTGTCCAAAGCAGCACGCAGGCGGCGAATGGCATCATCGCGGTCGCGCCCGTGCACGATGACCTTGGCCACCATGGGGTCGTAAAACGGCGAAATCACGCCCCCCTGCACGATGCCGTCATCAATACGAACACCGCTCCGCAAGGCACGAACCGGTTGCCACCACTGGACCTTGCCGGTCTGCGGCGCAAAGCCGGTGTAGGGGTCTTCCACATACAGGCGCGCTTCAATGGCATGGCCACAGAGTTGGATATCGCCTTGTCTGGCTGGCAGCGTGTCACCCGCGGCCACGCGCAACTGCCACTCCACCAGGTCGTACCCAGTCACCATCTCAGTCACCGGATGCTCCACCTGCAGCCGGGTATTCATCTCCAGAAAGAAGTGATTGAACTGTGCGTCCACGATGAACTCCACCGTGCCCGCACCACGATAACCCACCGCCAGCGCGGCGGCCACTGCGTCCTTTCCCATGGCCTCGCGCATGGTGGGCGTAACCACCGGCGAAGGCGCTTCTTCAATCACCTTTTGACGCCGGCGTTGTGCTGTGCAATCGCGTTCCCCGAGGTACACCGCATTGCCATGGGCATCGGCGAATACCTGGATCTCGATGTGACGGCTGTTGTCGATGAGGCGCTCCAGCATCAGCGTGCCGTCACCAAAAGCGCTGACCGCTTCACGCCGCGCGCCGTCAATGCCCGCCTGCAACTCGGCAGCGCTGCGCACCAAGCGCATACCGCGCCCGCCCCCACCGGCTACCGCCTTCACCAGCAGCGGGTAGCCCAGCTTCTTCGCTTCAACGCCCAGCATGGCATCACTCTGGTCTGCACCGAGATAGCCCGGCGCACAGGGCACCCCCGCGGCCAGCATGCGCTGTTTGGCCAACGCCTTGTCCCCCATGGCCTCGATGGCAGCAGGGGGCGGACCGATGAACACCAGTCCGGCATCAAGACAGGCTTGCGCAAAGGCAGCGTTCTCGCTCAGAAAACCGTAGCCGGGGTGCAGCGCGTCGGCACCGGTCTTGCGTGCGGCTTCCAGAATGGCATCAAATTTCAGGTAGGACTCTGCTGCCGGAGACGGGCCAATGTGCACTGCTTCGTCGGCCAGTGCCACATGCGGGGAATCGCGATCTGCGTCACTGAACACCGCTACGGTCCGGTAGCCAAGTTTGCGTGCTGTTCGGACGATGCGGCAGGCGATCTCGCCCCGGTTGGCAATGAGAATTTTCGAGAACGTCATGGCAAAGCCCAGTGTGGTTTGCGTTTTTGAATAAAGGCAGTCATGCCTTCCAGACCTTCTGGCCCTTGTGCTGCGCGGGAGAAGATCGCGGCAGCATCGGCAACCAGGTGTTGCGGGGCTTGCCACCGGGCCGTTGCCATCAGGGCTTTAGTGGCTGCCAGCGCTTGCGGAGCGCAACCCAGAATTTCTCCCAGCACCCTGTTCAGTTCGTCCTGCACTCCAGCGGCATCGACCACCGTGTGTACCAAACCGATGCGCAACGCGGCGGCCGCGTCCAGGCGCCCGCCAGTAACGGCGAGCCGCTTGGCTTGGGAATAGCCCAAACGCTCCACAAGAAACGGCGCAACTTGCGCAGGCACAACGCCCAGACTGGTCTCGGGCAACCGGAAATTCACGGTGGTGCTGGCAATAGCCACATCTGCCACGCAGGCCAGCCCGAAGCCACCCCCCATCACGGTGCCCTCCAGGACGGCCACCACCGCCAGTGGCGAGCAGGCGTAGGCCACGCACAACTGGCCGAACGCGGCATTGACCTCGGCAATGGGGTCGGGGCCGCTCCCATCGGTCTGCATCGATCGCATACGCGCCGCCGCCATGTCTTTGAGGTCAGCCCCCGCACAGAAATGCCCGCCCGCGCCGCGCAACACCACCACCCGCACCGCGTCAGCGTGGCCAGCACGACCTTCAGCGGCAGCCAGAAGCTGGCGCAACTCCGCCACCATTTGCAGCGACATGGCGTTGCGCGCCTCGGGTCGGTTCAAGGTTATATGCAGTACAGCCCCCGTCTGGTCTGCGCGAACAGCTTCCAAATTCATAGCATTCAAGTCCATGACCGGGCTCAGCCTTTGCCAGGCAAGGTGCCTTCGTATTTGCAGATAATGCCCAGCATGATCTCGTCTGCACCACCGCCAATCGAAATCAAACGGCCATCGCGGTACGACTGCGAAATGGGGTTGTCAGCGGTGAAGCCCATGCCGCCCCAGTACTGCAGACAACAGTCGGCCACTTCACGCGAAAGGCGGCCCGCCTTGAGTTTGGCCATGGAGGCCAGACGCGTCACATCTTTGCCGCTCACATAGGACTCCACAGCGCGGTAGGTCAGCGAGCGCAGTGCTTCCACTTCGGTACGCAGTTCAGCCAAGCGGAAGTGCACGACCTGGTTGCTCAGGATGGGTTTGCCAAAGGTTTGGCGCTGGCGGGTGTAGTCAATGGTCTGGTCGATCAATCGATCCAGCGAACGCAGCGAACCCGCTGCGCCGTACAGGCGTTCTTCCTGAAACTGCAGCATTTGCAACATAAAGCCCATGCCTTCCTGGCCGATGAGGTTTTTCTGCGGTACTCGCACGTTGTCGAAAAACAGCTGCGCCGTATCGCTCGAATGCATACCTATCTTGTCGATCTTCTGGCGGGTGACGCCGGGGCTGTCCATGCGCACCATGATCAGCGACTTGTTCTTGTGCGGTGCGCCTTCACTGGTATTGGCCAGCAGGCAGCACCAGTCGGCCTGCATGCCGTTGGTGATCCACATCTTGGAGCCGTTGATGATGTAATCGCTGCCGTCCTTTCTTGCGGTGGTCTTGAGTGCCGCTACGTCCGAGCCCCCCCCCGCCTCCGACACGCCAATGCAGCCGACCATGTCTCCAGCGATAGACGGTGCCAGAAACTCATGGCGCAGTTCGTCCGAGCCAAAACGCGCCAGCGCCGGGGTGCACATATCGGTCTGCACGCCAATGGCCATGGGCACCCCACCGGCATTGCACTCACCGAGCGCCTCGGCCATCACCATGGAGTAACTGAAGTCCAGGCCCATGCCACCAAACTCGGTGGGGTATTTGATGCCCAGCAGACCCAGGTCTCCCATTTTTTTGAAGAGCTCATGCGCAGGGAATATCCCGACGGCTTCCCACTTCGCAATATGCGGATTGATTTCATTGGCAACGAACTTTCGGACGGTATCGGCGATCTGCTCGTGTTCGGGGGTGAATTTCATGGTGAATGCCTCTTGGTTGAATGAGCGAAGTGGGTAGGTGCTAGCGCTACATGCGGGCGACGCCAAAGGTGTTGGGCCGCAAGGTGCGTCGTTCGGCTTCGTCTGTCAGCGCCAGGCACAGCCCCAGAATGCGGCGCGTGTCGCGCGGGTCGATGATGCCGTCATCCCACAGGCGTGCCGTGCCAAACAGGGCGGCAGACTCCTTGTCCAGCCGTAGGCGCAGCCCATCGGACATGGCTTGCAAGGCTTCTTCGTTGGCCTGCATTCCCATGCGCTCGACCTTCGCCCGGTTGACGATATCCATCACCTTGGCCGCCTGCGCACCGCCCATCACCGCCGTGCGCGCGGTTGGCCAGGCAAAGATGAAGCGCGGATCAAAGCCACGACCGCACATGCCGTAATTGCCTGCACCATACGATCCGCCCAGAATGAATGTGAACTTCGGCACCCGCGCATTGGCCACCGCCTGAATCATCTTGGAGCCATGCTTGATGGCACCGCTGCGCTCTGCGACCGAACCCACCATATAACCGGTGGTGTTCTGCAGGAACACCAGCGGCGTGCCGGTCTGGTCACACAATTGAATGAACTGCCCGGCTTTGGTGGAACCCGCAGGCTGGATCGGGCCGTTGTTTCCTAAAATGCCCACTAGATGGCCCTGCACTCGGGCGTGACCGCAGATCATCTCGGTGGCATAGGACGTCTTGAATTCGAGGAAATCCGAGCCATCGACAAGGCGGGCAATGATTTCGCGCACGTCGTAAGGTTCACGCTCGTCGGCAGGTACGATACCCATCAGTTCCTGCTCATCAAACAATGGCTCGGCGAAGGTTGCATTGACCGATGCCTGATCCCACTTCAGCTTGTCCATGACTTCACGCGCCGTGACAATGGCATGGGCATCGTCTTCGGTAAGGTACTCGCCCAATCCGGTAATTTGCGCATGGGTTTCGGCACCACCCAACTCGTCGTCGGTGCAGTCTTCGCCCATGGCTGCTTTCACCAGCGGCGGACCCGCCAGGTAGATGCTGGAGCGACCGCGCACCAGAATCACGTAGTCCGACAAGCCCGGAACATAGGCACCTCCGGCGGTGGAGGATCCGTGCACCACCGCAATCTGGGGCAGTCCCATGGCAGACATGCGCGCCTGGTTGGCAAAGGTGCGCCCTCCTTCAATGAAGATTTCGCTCTGGTACATCAGATTGGCGCCGCCACTTTCAACCAGCGAGATCAGCGGCAGTTTGTTCTCCTGGGCGATCTGCTGGATGCGCAGGCTCTTTTTCAATCCCATCGGTGGCACCGTACCGCCCTTGACACCACTGTCACTGGCCGAAATGACACAGCGCTTGCCCGCCACCACGCCAATACCGGCGATGCAACCGCCACCCATCACCGACTTCTTGCCATCGTCATCGTGCATGTTCAACCCGGCCAGGCGACTGAACTCCAGAAACGGGGTGCCACGGTCCAACAGACGGGCCAGGCGCTCACGCGGCAGCAGTTGCTTGCGTTTCTCGAACTTTTCGCGCTTGGATTCGGACTCCGCAATCACCAAGCCTTCCAGGCGTTGCACCTCAGCCAGCAGATCGCCCACCCGCCGGGCGTTGGCGACAAAGGCGGCAGAGCGGGGATTGATCTTGGAACGAATGGCAGGCATCAGTCAGGTCCTTCGAACGGGGTAAGCGCGATTCGGGTATTAGAATTCAAGGTAACGTTAACGTCAACCAAATACCGCATAGGTGTTTGTACTATGCTTTACGTCAGGCTGTCCTGCTAGCATTCAGGCCATTCACCACCTCTCCCGTTACAACCACTTATTGAAGGATCCGCCATGTCACTCGAATCATGCACCCAGGCCATACGCACCAAGGTTGGCGCCGACAGCGGCCTGGCCGCCACTCTCAAATTCGACATGGGTGCCGATGGCGTGATCGTGATCGATGGCAAGTCGACACCCAACACGGTTTCCAACGACAGTTGCGACACCGACTGCACCGTCGGCATCACCCTGGACAACCTGCAAGCCATGCTCGATGGCGACCTGGAGCCCGCCACCGGTTTCATGGCCGGCAAGCTCAAAGTATCTGGCGACATGAGCGTCGCCATGCGCCTGCAGCGCGTGATCTGACTCCGCCACAGTTACCGCCGCGTGAAAAAAGCCGCCACCGCGCTTGCTACCGCTCAGGCGTTCGTGGACTCGCACCGCGACCAGGATGCGCAGGAGTTGTTTGGCATCACCGAGTTGTGCCGAGAGTTCGGCATCACACTGCGGGCGCTGCGCTTTTATGAAGACAAAGAGTTGCTCAGCCCGCGGCGCATTAACGGAGCTCGGGTCTACACCCGGCGCGACCGGGCGCGACTGGCGCTGATCCTGCGCGCCAAGGCCATTGGATCTCCACTGTCAGAAATAAAGCGCTATCTGGATTTGTATGGAGACCAGGGCGAAGGTCGCGCCCAGCAACTCAGCTACGTAATTGCGCGCACCGACCAGGAAATTGTCGAACTTGAGAAGAAGCGGGCGCGGATTGACGAAACTCTGGCAGAACTGCGCGTCATTAACGCCGCCTGCAAAAAGAATCTGGAAACACAGAGCCCCGCTGAAAATCTTTAGGCAAAAAACCCGATAGCGCTCGTGGAATATGCGTAGACAGCTACATTTTCTATAGCATTCTACATAAACAATTCAGAGAAATTCCTGCTTCAGGTCCACCGATGAGCGCACGCCCAGACTCTCAAAGTTCTCGGCAAGCCACTCTTTGGCACATGCCCGGCCTCGATCCCGCAGCATGGTCAGAAACCCCCAGTCACTGCGAAACTTGCTGTCGGCCGATAGGTCTGACAACGCCAGATCCGCGCGAATCGAGTGCACCAGAATGTGTTTTAGCTGGCCCAGAAACTCCTCCTTGATCCAGCCCTGTTCGATCAGCTTTTGCACAAAATGAATGGCCCGAAGCTCTTTGATCAGGGACGAGTTGAATGTGATTTCGTTGACCCGGTTCAGAATATCCTCGGCAGTGGTGGGGGTCCCGGGACGTTCAATCGGATTGATGTGAACGATCAGTACATCGGACGTATTGGTGTTGTAAATCAACGGATAGAGCACCGGATTCCCCATGAACCCTCCATCCCAATAGTGTTCACCTTCGACCTCGACGGCCTGAAACAGTTGTGGCAAGCACGCCGATGCCATCACCATATCCGCCGTGATCGCCTCTTCCATTCCGAAAACCTTTGCTTTGCCAGTGCGTACATTGGTGGCAGCCAGAAATAGCTTAATCGTCGAGTCACGGCTCAACGCGTCAAAATCGATCTGATTCACCAGAACATCCCGCAGCGGATTCAGATTCAGCGGGTTGAGTTGATAAGGAGAAAAGGTGTGCGTGATGCCCCAGAAGAACTGACTGGCCATTGATGTCAGAAGGTTGCCCATCGGGGATGGTTGCTGGCAAAAAAGTTGTCCTAGAGGGTTAAGTCGATTGCCGGCCTCAGATATGGCGAGCCAAAAATCATGCAACTTCTGACGTGCCGATTCCTTGCCACCAATCGCTCCGTAGGCCAGCGCCGCTGCATTCATTGAACCCGCGCTGGTCCCAGAAATGCCATCGAAGTCGACACGGCCGTCTTCAAGCAGATGGTCCACCACACCCCACGCAAATGCACCATGAGAGCCCCCTCCCTGCAGCGCTAAATTGATCCGTCTGGTAGGCGGGTTGTGTGCGAGCGCTTTTGCAGCACCGACACCCGATTGCTTCTTCTTGATGGCCATTCTTCTACGCACTTTCAGAGAAGTGCGCCTCCGTTTATGTCTCGCGGGGCTGAGCCCCCGATTACAAGCTGGAATTCCGCTTCAGCTTTACGGCCTCTGCGCAGGCCCCATAGTTATTGAAACGGTACTCAACTCGAATGTAGCCTTTTGACGCGGAACGTGCCAATGCGTTCAGGGTAATGAGTGCAACGGAATCCGGCAAAGCCAGTTTGCCACCGGCGGCCGAATCTGCCTTTGGATTCCCCCCATTCGATTCCTCCCATGATGCACTCACGGTCCTCTTTTTGCTGAGCAAACCGTCCATCCACGCATCGTCTTCGATCCAGATTCCGTCCAAATTCCAGAAACCAAAATTCCTGGAAAAGTCGAAGGTTCTGGATATGTCGAGACTGATCCGTGGGTAGCCATATTTTTCGGTGAGAACGTTGGTCAGCTCTTTGAATTTACTCTTGAGCTGATGGCCATAGGCGTTGGTGTAAATGTCTTTGCTCAGCGCAACCACGCTGCATAAGCCTTGCTTGGGGGTCAGCAGAATGCTGTAGGTCTCGAAGTCCGCATGGCCATTGGTCATCCCCTTGGCGATAAAGGTGTATTCACCTTCCGCAGGTACAAACTGCCCGTGCTTCGTTGCGTCCTCGATAGACAGGCCCTGACTCAACCCGAACGGGCCGGCAAAGACCTGCGTTGCCAAGCCGATGGCGGCTGCGACTGCTAGCTGTTTCATTGATATTCGTCCTATGCCGCGCTGGGAAACACATGCCCCCTGAATCAGAACATCTACTCCTCAACGCCGAAGAAGAGTATACCGAGGCGGTGCAGCACCAGATCAGCACTATTCCTTCGCGCGCTTGCTTCTGTGTCTGCGCAAAAACTGGAAGGCAAGCAAACTCATCACAACGAGCGCCACGCCTATCAGGGCATAGAGCGTATAGGGGTTTGAAAACAGCAAGGAGTCGATGAATGAAACATTCTCCTTATTGCCCGTCGAGTATTTGTTGCCGACCGACAGGGACACGACGTCATAGTCAGGAACATTGAGTTTGATGAGGTTCAGGTCGCCCGTGATGCGCGCCAGAATGCCGGACTGCAATAGCGCATCACCCAGAGTAAGCATATCCTTGTCGTTTTGTGCAGTGGCCACCACCACGGAACGTCCTCGTTTGTAGGCCGACTCGAACTCCATCAACAAGCCGCTACCCTCACCCAAACCGCTGAGCTGCTTGCTCAGCGCAATTGAGGTTTCGCTGTCCCAACTCCGATTGACGGGGTAGGGCACCACACCAATTCCATCAAACTGTATGGGGGCGCGCTCAAGCAACGACTTCGGAATATTTGCGGTCTTGGCGACCACCAGCATCTCACCATCCCAGTCCGTGGGCTGCGTGAATGTGATCTGCGTGCCAAACAGCGGGAAACCATTGCGCTGGCTTATCAGTCCAATCAGATTCAGTGCTGTGTCAATCGATGCGCTATCGTCAGCCTTGGGCAGATAGATCAGCGTCTGATATCCGTCCGGCCACTTGGTGAACGGGAACCCATTGAGAGCAAACAACTCAAGCTTTGGCATTTCGACAAAGTGGGGCATCGGCGGGAACACAACGGTCGAGTTGTCAAAAATGGAAACAAACAGTCCGTCGGTAATCGATACGTCACAGACCTGACGCTGAGTATTCAGATAGGGTCTGAAGGTAATGACGTTCGAACCGGGTTTGAAGAGGTAGGTGGGCAAGTCAACCTTGTAACCCTCAATAAAACTCCCCCCCACTTTGTCAAGGTGAATATCCCTCACCTGCGCGCCATTGACCGTGATGGTGACCGTCGAGTCATTGCGCAGACCGGCACCATACGCAAAATTCAGACTGAGCTTGGCATACTGGTTTTGCTTGATCAAAAAATCCGGGGGCAAACGGAAGGCAAGTTCCGACGGACTGCCGGTAAACCCGCGCTTGCTGGGCTTGCCGGTTTGCCCCTGAAAGGTATACGAAGACATTCCCAAGGAACCAAAACCGTACACCTTGTCGGTGGCCAGCACCTGTCTTCCTCCGTACATGGAAATATCGGGAATGCTGAACGCATAGGCCCGGAGTTCATCTGTCCCAGGATAGGGCAGAGACATGTTGGTAAAGGTTTGCGCAGCAATCTTGAGCGGCAAAGGCTCGTCGGCGCTGATCGAAATCAGCGCATGCTGCTTGTCAATTCCTCCCGACAGCAGGGGCACATGCTGCACCCTGATGAGGCCACCATCACCCGCAGGCAGCTTCAACCGATACCGATCCAGCACTCCATTGGCGAATTTGCTGCTGCCAATCAAGACGTTGTCCACACCCGGTTTGATGTCCAGGGAATGTGAAAACCGGACTTTGCGGTAATCAAAGTGTCTGGCAATACCTGAGGCAACCAGACCAGCCATCGTGACGGTTTCCGCCGAAGCGGTGTCTGAAACCAGGTTGACCACGACATCGGAGAACTGCTTGGAATCGAATATGGTCTCCACGGCCGACCCCAGGCGCAATGGAATGGTTTTCAGGTCGTACTCGATCTGAATGTACGACTGCGACAAGCTGACGTTGGTCCACAGGTCGGGAGCGCAGGGTTGCTCGCAATTGTTGGCAAGATAATGTTGCGCGACTTGGAACGTCAGGTCGTTGTATCCATTTTCCAGCAGCGCCAGCGGTAGCGGGACATCCAGCGCGGCAACCGGCGCCTGCGGATTGAGCTTGACCTGCGCGATAGGGTCACCATTGAGCTTCACCACCATTTGTGAAATGTCGCCCAGTAGATTGTTCGATACCGTATAGTGCAGATTCACGCTGGCCTTGCGCACCTCCCAACGGTTGGGAATGGGAAAGGAAAGGTTTTGCCCTCCACTTATGCAGCGCATCTCCAGAGAACCCGCTGAGGTAAATTTTTGCAACGGCAGTCTGACCGTTTCTGCATGCAGCGCCGTATAGAAGGACAGGAGCGAGAACAACACCAAAACGGTACGCAACATGCTATTTCTCCTTCTGTGCCGCTTGGGCGGCTTCGGGATTCAGGAAAAGATATGCCAAAACCGGTGCAACCGTTCGCCAGAACTTCTGTACCAGGCCAACCGAAGCTGCCATCCCCTTGTCAACCAATCCGCTACCTGCCAGCGACGTCGATCGGATCATCTGCAGGCTGTTTCCATGAACAAATCTGACAATGTCCGGATACACAAAGAGGTCGGCCATGAACTCCATCCCACAAAGAACTCTAGATTCGCGCTGGATCGTACGTTGAACCCGGCAGTCAAATCGGTACATTTTTCCGGTTCTGCCCTGGACTCTCACAAAGACGCGCTCGCTGGACTCCAATGCAAACGGAAGCTCCGCCAAAATGCCAACGCCCGTGAGTGAAACGTCGGCCATCTCGCCAAGCACAGTGGCATTCAAGCGCGGAAAGTAAATTTCCGCCTGTCCGCTGGCATCGTTTCGCTGAAGCTTTCTTGCATGCTTTTTGTCGAGGCTCTCCAGCAAAGATGCCAACGTCAAATAGAAGTAGTACACCAGCCAACTGCCTGCGGTGGTCAGCCGCTCACGCACAACGGGAGTCGTAAAGCACGCAACACCCAAACGCCAAAGGTAGCGCAACGCGTCGACAGAAAGTTCGAACGTGCTGGTGCGAACCGCATGAAAACCCATCCTGGCAAAATGCCACAGCATACGGTAGCCACCCTTGGCGATCGACTTGCGGTTCCAGACATCCTCCCAGCGCTGGCTATCACCAAACACATACGCAACCACCTCAGGGTATGAAACCTGTTCGATGACAAATTCACTACCGCAAAAAAAGTGACCCTGGCGATTGACCACGCGCTTGAGTTGACTTTCGAAGCGGTAGGGCTGGCCATAGCTGTCCCTCACCTCCAGAACAATACGCTCCTGCTCGCGCGGCAGAAAGGGCGGGGCGATGTCAAACGCAATCCCTGTCATCGAAACGTCGCGCACCTCCCCAACCAGCGACTCGCCCAAGCGGGTGAAATGCACCGCGACAGGCCCGGTAGCGCCAATGCGATAGAACTTGCGCACCTGCTTTCTCTCCCAGAATGCACCCAGCGCCAGTATCACCATGAACACATTGAAGGCACACCATACCGCCGTGACAAAGATGACATCACGCGCCGCCGGTTGCTCGAACCACTTCACGATTGCGGCGACGAATGCAATCAGGTTAATGGCAATGATGAAAAAGAATGGTGCTGAAACCGGGCTCAGATATTCCTTGGTATTGAGTTGGCCTTTGGGGGTGACATGAAACGACGGGTTCCAGGGGTTGAGAAGAACCGAGATGACCGCCGGAATCAGAAACAGCGACTGCACGGTTTCGTAGATTTCAGAAAACAGCGGCTGTCGGGTGCCCCGGTAAAAGTGGTCCATCATGATGTGCAAAGTCACAATATAGGGAACCGTGAAAGCAAGAATCTGCACCCAAGACGCGTGGTAAATACTCATATTCAAAATGAGATAGGCCGCCGGTGCAATGAAGTAGATGAATCGTGGCAGGCTGAACATCCAGAAGAGACACGAATTGAAGTAGGCCATGCGCTGCGAAAGTTTGAGTCCTTTCATCCGCAGTGGATTGTTAAGCAGCAATAGCTGCACCATGCCCTGGGCCCAGCGTGAATGCTGGCTGACATAGTCATCGTACGATTCCGGCGACAAGCCGCAAATCATGGGCTTGTTCACATACACACTGTTGTAACCAAGACTGTGCAGGTGAAAGGCGGTCTCGGCATCCTCGGTTATTGTGCTGCCACAAATGCCCCCAACCTCCATAAGGTACTTGCGCCGCAACAACGCCGCCGACCCACAAAAATAGCTGGCATTCCAGAAGTTCAGTGACTCGTGGATACGGCGGTAAAACAAGTCACTCTCGGTGGACGGATCGCCAACCCCTGCCAAGCTCTTTTCAATAGGGGCAGGATTGATGAAAAAGTGCGGCGTTTGCACCAGAAACAGCTTGGGGTCGACCACAAAGTGCCCGACCGTGCTTTGCAGGAAGTCTTTGGTCGGCACATGGTCACAATCGAGCATCAACACCAGATCGCCTTCGGTGTGATGGAGCGCATGGTTAATGTTTCCCGCCTTTGCCTGCTGGTTGGTTTCTCGCGTGATGTAACCGACACCCAGTTCCCTGGCCATGCGGCGCAAGCTGTAGTGGCGCTCCCATGCCGCCACTGCCTGCTCGGGGTTGTTGCGCTTGGCCTGGGTCCCGCCATCGTCCAGAATGTAAACCCGAAGTTTTTCCTTCGGGTAGTCGATCTGTGCTGCGGCAGTGGCCGTGATACGAACCAGTTCCTCCGCTTCGTTATACGTTGGAATAAAGACATCCACGGTGGGCCACAGGTCCTTGTTGTCCGGCAACGGAACGTGAGGGGTTTCCATGGGCCAGACGTTGACGAACAGGCCCAGCATGTAGATCACAAAGCCATACACCTCTGCCAGATACAGCAGGGCCATGCCGACGAAATCCAGGGGCCCGGTGTACAGGAGACTGTCAACCGTACGCCAATACATATAACGCACCGCGAGGAATGCAGCCAGGATGATCAATGCCAGACGCCACGGTTGGCACTTGCCGATCCTGGTTTTGGCCAACAACAGAACCAGCCCGGCGCAACCCCAACCCAGGCCAAGCTGCTTCACCTGTTCAAAGTAAGCATTGGTGAAATAAAGTGAGTAGAAGACCCCGGCCAGCAAAAGGCTGCCCGCGACCACAATCTGCCGATCACTGACTTGCAATTTGGAAAGCAAGCCAACAGCTTTCATGTCACCGCACAGTCTTTGAACTGTCCACCGGTGTAACCGACTCGTTGATGGATCGCCGACTCTCGGTAGACTGGGAGGTACCAAACAACTTCATTCCAAAGGTCAGGACCAGCACTACGCCGAACAGGACCAGTATGACCCACACCAGACGCCCGCCCGACGAGCGGGTGGGCTGCACGCTTTGCGCAGGCTTGTCCGCATCGCTTTGGCCCTGCTTGTCCAGTTCGATCTCCAGCGGATTCCAGAATGCCTTGTAAGCGTTGTAAGCATCCTTCTTGCCCTTCAATGACACCTGCTTGACAAAGCGGCAATAGATTTCACTCTTGTCGCTCAAAGCGTTGTAGGTGTCTTCCGACAAGTAAATGTCGCCCGGGGTCGCCGCAGATTCAAACCGAGATGCCGTGTTGACCACATCGCCAGCAATATCGCTCTGCTCGACAATGCATTTGCCTGTATGCATGCCAATTCGCATCAGGACTGTGGTCTTGAACTTCTTGGCCATATTGAGCGCATCCATCCCCTTCTGGATGCGCACTGCAGCGCGTACAGCATCTTGTGCCTGCTCAAAATAGGACAGGGTTCCGTCACCAATCGACTTGATGAAAACGCCGTTGTTTTCTTTGATGGCGGGAAGGAGGATGTCGTTCTGATGTTTGATCAGCATCCGACTGACCAGATCCCCCTCGGTTTCGGCAATCGTGGTCGAGCCCTTGAGGTCGGTAAAAACGACTGTCAGTACCTTTGTGAACTTGTCTTGAAAAACGGCATCAAGCTTCTCCCGCTCGGCCAAGTATTTTTCAAGTTCGTCTTGCTTTGTTTCGTCCACCAATTGGCCTCCCAAAGGCAAATATCTAGGTACTTTCACTTCATCTTATAGTACATTGAGTTGGAAATCCTTGCTGGTTCGCGTTAACACCTAGAACATGACTTACTCCAAAGTTTGGTCATTGTGGATATTGGCACTGCCAATGCTGATGCTCCCCTTGCAGGCGGAGGCATCGGCCGCGGACTGGGTACTTTTCAAAGCGCGGTTTGTTCAACCGGATGGTCGTGTAGTTGACAACGGTAATGCCAGTGTCAGTCACACGGAGGGTCAAGGCATCACGATGTTGCTGGCTGAGCGCAACGAAGATCGCACCACATTTGACGCAGTGTGGCTTTGGACGCAGTCACACCTGCAAGTCCGAGACGACAAATTGCTGGCATGGCGCTGGACTGCTTCCGATGGTGTGGCCGACAAGAACAACGCCACCGACGGAGATCTGTACGTGGCATGGGCTCTGTTGCGTGCACACCGCCGATGGAGTCAGCCCGAACATCGCGTCGCAGCACGAGAGATCATGCAGGCGATTCGCTTGAACGTAGTGCGCATGACCAGTCGGGGCATAGTATTGCTGCCGGGCGTGGAGGGTTTCGCGAAGCCTGATGGAATGGTGATTAACCTCTCGTATTGGATTTTTCCAGCGTTGCAGGCCTTTGCGCAGTCCGACCCTTCCTCAGAATGGAAAGCCTTGCAGGAAAGCGGCTTGCGTCTGCTATCGGAAGGCCGCTTCGGAAGGTGGGGACTGCCGGCCGACTGGACGATGCTTGGGGAAAAGATGACCCCAGCCCCCGAACCTCGCTTTGGCTACGATGCGGTGCGCATTCCGCTGTATGTTTTGTGGGCACAACTCGAAACCGAAATGTCGTTGAAGCCCTTCCAGGACTATTGGGGCCATTTCAAAGGTGCGCAGTTCCTGTCGCCGTGGACTAATTTAGTCGACAACAGCATTGATTCCTACGACGCATCGTTGGGGATTCGAAGTATTGCCGGCGTGACGCAGGCTTACCCGAAGTTGTCCTCACTCGCACTCCCTCCCCTCGATGCTGCGCAGGATTATTACTCGGCAGCGCTTCTGTTGCTGACCAAGATGGCAATCGCGGAACGCACACGATGAAGTTCCTGACGACAAGCTTCACTCTGTTTGCGGCGCTGGCTCTGACAGTGGATCCAACTCTGGTCAGCGCGTCCGAACAGCATACCGCAAAGGATGTCCGCACCGAGATGTCGCGGGCAAGTCTGCTACTGCGCGCCGGCAGGAAGGACGAGGCGCTCGCCGCGCTGCTTGCATTGTTCCCGAAGGGCCCACCCGACGGAAAATTGGCGCTCGAGTACTACCGCATTGTGGGCGGCACACCTGGCGGTTGGGAGCAAGCCAGAACCGGACTGGAAAGATTGACAAAGCTCGATCCCAACCATGGCCCCTACCTGGCAGCACTTGCAACCCACCTGGCAACCCGGGAGAACACTCAGCCTGAGGCGTTCAGGATGCTGCTCGCCGTGGTGCAGCGAACAGATATTGACCGACAGCAGGTACTTGAGAGTTGGGGAAGTGCCCTGTTATCCCGAGCTCAGAATGTCGCCGATATAGGCTTCTACCAGAATTACCTTGGAGTTGACCCAGGGAACAATGACATTCGTGGACGTTTAGCAAACCTGAAAGGTGCGCAGGCCCAGCGCCTGCGCATTGCGAATGACCCGGTGCAGTTGGCCCGTCAGCGGGGTCTGACCCTGCTCGAAGAGGGTAAGTCAGATTTGGCAGGTCAGGTTCTTGCACCGCTGCAGGAAATACTCCCAAAGGACCCCCAAGTGATCGGCGGCCTGGGGCTGGTCAAATTGCGTGACGGTCGCCATGCTGAAGCAGTAGCGCTATTTGAGCAGGCGCTCAAATTCGATCCGGACAACGCGGGCAAATGGACGAGCCTGCTCAAGACGGCCAGTTACTGGAAACTGATCCGCGAGTCTTCTGCTGCCAGAAATCAAAAGCAACTGGATGTTGCACAGGACAAGGCGCGTGCCGCCATTCAACTCGATCCGGGAAATGCCGAGGGTGTTGCGCTGTTGGCGGGGATATCTCTTGATCGTGGCGACATGGTACAGGCGGAGAGTCTGTATCAGGATGCGTTGCGCATGGAGTCTGACAATGGCGCAGCGATTCGCGGGTTGGCAGCGTTGCTGCTCAATCAAAAACGTCGGGCTGAAGCGATTGATCTGTTGAACAAACAAGGCCAATCAGCCACCCAGGTAAATGGAAAATACACGTATTTGCGCGTTGGCATGCTCAGAGATGAGGCCGACGAACTCGTGCAGATGCATCAAGAGGAACAGGCCCAGGCCCTGCTGGAGTATGGATTGTTGCTGGCACCGGACAACCCTTGGGTTCGGTTTGATCTTGCTGCGCTGCTCCAAAACCGCTCACCAACGGCCGCAAAAAAAGTAATCGACGAGGGGCTCGCAATTTCGCCCCGTGATCCGCAAATGCTTTACGCCAGCGCGCTCTATTTTGCCAAGGCCGACGCACCGGATGATGCGTTGCGCAGCCTGGAACAAATTGCTCCTGCCGAGTTTTCACGGTCCATGACTCGCCTCCAGCAGCGGATGAGAGTGCAGTCTGCGCTGGAACGTGCAGCTGTATTGGACGGTCAGGGAGACAAGGCGCAAGCGTCCGCCCTCCTTGAAAACGCGGCTGCCATTGCTGGCGATGACCCGGATTTCGTATACAGCGTGGCCAACGCATGGATGGCGCGCCACGAACCAGCGACTGCCATCAATTTGGTGCGCCAAGTCTTGGCCCGGCAGACCATTCAAGCGCTGCCATTGCAATTGCATTTCGCTTCACTACTGAATCGTGCGCAGCAGGATTCAGAATTGTCAACGCTGCTGCAGAAATTAGGCGCCGCTCACGGATTGAATTCTGATGACCGCAGTGACCTGTCCAGGCTTCAGTTTTCGCTGAGTATGCGAACTGCCTATGCTCACCTGAAGGCAGGTGATCCTGATGCGGCACGCTATTTGGCAGATCAACTCCGGGCGGCCGCGCCGAAAGATAGTCGTGTCCTTGTATTGCTCGGTAACGTCGCTTTGTCCCAGCGCCGTTTTGACGACGCGATGGTTCTTTTCAAACTAGCAAGAGCAGTGGAAATCGCGGCCAACGCCTCTGCGACCGACTCCACCGAAGCTGATGATGCAATCGCCCGTCTGGAGCGTCGTCGCGAGGGCAAGGTTGCCGTCGGATTTGACACGCGAGGAAACTCGGGGACAAGTGGCGTATCTGACCTGTCTGTGACAGAAATACCGATCGAGGCTCGTTTCCCAGTGGGCTACTACGGTCATGCGCTGGTCAATATCGATACGATAAACATTAGCGCCGGCACGTTGGATCTCACCGACCTTTACGCCCTTGCAAGGTTTGGCAAAGTACTGGCCCTGGCTCCTCAGGGCCTGGTCACTTCGATCCCGCAGGAGGCCAGAGGTACAGGCCTGGCAATTGGCTATGAGACCGACAGTTGGCGCGTGGACATTGGTACCACGCCCCAGGGTTTTTCGGTTCAGGATGTGGTCGGGGGTTTGAAGTGGTTCGGCTCCAGCCAGGCCTACACCTATTCGCTGGATGTGGCGAAGCGGCCCGTGACCAGCAGTCTGCTTTCATATGCCGGTGTCACAGATCCGGTCAGTGGCGAAGTGTGGGGTGGCGTTCGAAGTAGCGGTGCCGACATGCGACTGAGCTATGAAAATGGATCAGTCGATGCGTCGGTGAGCATGGGCTACCACGTGCTCGACGGCAGGAACGTGCTGACCAACACGCAATTGGAATTGCGCCCCGAACTGGGTTGGTCTCTGGTTCAGGACGCGGACATGCGCTTATCGACCGGGTTGATCTACACCTACTGGAAATTTCGGGAGGACTTGAGCTACTACACGTTTGGACACGGTGGCTACTACAGCCCTCAGTCCTACCATTCGATCGCCTTACCGCTGCGCTGGTCCGGACGCACGGGGCATTTATCGTACGCATTGAAGGGTTTAGTTTCAGCATCATGGACCCAGACCAAAGACATGCCCTACTACCCGGCAAATGCCGAGCTTCAAGCACTGGCAGGTAACCCCATCCACGCCGGCGGCGACAGCAATGGGATGGGCTTTTCTTTGGGTGGCGCTGTGGAGTACCCCATTGCGCCGAAAGTTGTAGTGGGTGGCCGCTTTGAAATCGGTCGGGCAGCGTATTACACACCCAACTCATTCATGCTGTACCTGCGTTACCAGTTTGACGCCTCGCGTGACTCAGCACCTTTTCCGCCTGATTCACCGCGCTCGCACGCCCGTTACTGACTACTCGTCTAACAAATCATGGTGTTGGATCGTATTCAACCCAGGCAGTGTCCTTGGAGTGCATGAAATATTGCCTGCCATAACGCATCACAACCAGGTCCGCGTTCTCGGATACAAAACCAGACACAGGAAGCTCGCGCACGTACTCCTCCAAATCTGGACGTGACACGACAAAGGGATTGCGACCGATGAACTCCGCAAGCAGTTTGGACACCGCCAGATAGCTACTCGGGTCCTTTGCGATCAACGGCTTTTCATCGCCACTGAGCTGCAGACCAATCAGCTTGACTCCCACAGGCACATGCCCGATGCGCGGACTCGGGATTTCCCGCATACCTGCGATCTGCATTTTGTCCCCTCGGATGGATGCGCCGTGCTCCGGGATGAAGACGACAACAGCACGCCGTCCAGAAATCTCTACTTGTACAAAAAACTTCTCCAAATCTGACATTAACTTGCGCAGTCTAGGGTGATACGTTTCTAAACTCCTTCCAGAAGCACCCCCTGCATATCGGTTGCCGTCGTGCAAACTAACGGTGTTGTAAAACAGTGCGACCCGCTCAGATGAACTCTTCAAGCGTTGCTCCCACCATTTTGAAAGCACTGAAAAGTCGTCGTAAACGGGTGTCCCATCAAAGCTCTGAAGATAGGGGGTAGCCGTCTTGTTGCTGAACGGTGTGGACTTCATTCCTCCACGCTCTCGAATATCAACCAGCAGATTCCCGTATCGACCGTCGTGGTTCATGGCTAACTGAGGGTCGTACCCAATCTTCTTCAAATTCTCAAACGTCTGTGCGGACAGGGTCGGCGGGTCATACAGGTCGTGGTGTTTCTGGTGGCCTGCACTGCTACGCAACAGTCGAATTACCGCGGGACCGCTGTAGGAGGCCGCAGAATTGAAGTTACTGAAAACAATATTGAATCGATCGAAGAGGGGATTGGACCGCTCCTTCACAAAATCAAGATCATCCCATGACAAAGAGCAAACCTGCACCACAAGAATGTCAAATGGGGGATCGGATGCAGAGGGCGTTGGGAACGCCACCGCGCGGCTACTCTCGTACTCGTAAAACGAGTTAAGAACGCCAGTGAGCTCAGAATCTTTTGGAGGGGTCGCGGAAAAATAGTCCGCATCTTCAGGGCGGCCTTCGGCTCTACTCGTGCGGTTGAATAGTTCGGATACACCCCCCATTGGCGACTTGGTGGCCACGGGTACCAAAGTGGCCAACATCGCCAACCCGATGAAAGTGATTATGCGCAACCGTCTTCTCGCAATGAAATAGATGCCATAAAGCAGACACAGCGCAGCGACAACCCACGGGTTGAAGAGCCGGCCCACAAGTTCGAACAGATATTTGACATCGAACTCCTCGATCGCTGAAATCTGAGAGATCAAACGCACAAACGAAGGAAACCACGTGTCGTAGTAGAACAAGACCAACCCGGCCGGGAAGGCAATTAGTTGCCGAACTCGCTCCAGGCGTGCGCCAGGAAGCGGGGTCATCAAGCAAAACGCAAATGCCAGGTTTGCCAGAAAATGGAAACCCATGAAGCCCCCGAAATACAGGAACAGCTTTGCGATGAAATAAAACTCCCAGGGGCCCATGTTGACAAACCGGTGCCCCGCTAGAGGTAACGGATAAATGGGCGCAGGTTTAACCATGGACTTGCGTCTGGCTACTTGTCTTCCATCTCCCATACGCCGGCCCACTCTTCTGGTGGCGAATGGTTCTGAAAATGCGCGCAGCGGTTTATATAGAGTTGCGCTGCTTTGTCCTTCGGATTCAATGACAGTACCTGCTGAAACTCTTTGGCCGCCTGCTCCCATTTCTTCGAACGGTATTTGGTCAACCCGACCCTGAAGAAATGCATCGCGTCTGCAAGGCTCGGATACGTTTCATCGGTGTGATAGTCCAGCACTTCAAAAATCGCAACCGGTTTGGTTTTCCCCTTGACAACGACCAGATCTACTTCGCGGCAAAAGTAGGTTCCGCGCAACTGCCTGAAAGTAGATTCACTGACCAGTATGTGGGCACCGTACATCTTGCAGGCACTTTCAAGCCGGGCCGCCAAATTGACACCGTCACCAATGACGGTGTAGTCCATTCTTTTTCTCGATCCAATATTTCCAGAAACCACATTGTCGGTATTGATTCCTATGCCAATATCGACTGCGATCTTCCCTTGGGCAGTTCGGTAGCCGTTCCACTCGGCCAAGTCACGCATCATTTCCAAGGCGGCGCGCACGGCACGGTCAGGGTCGTCCGAATGGGGAACCGGAATACCAAAGGCAGACATGATCGCGTCGCCAATGAACTTATCAAGCATTCCATCTTCACGCTGGATGCAACCGACCATCAGGGTGAAATACTCGTTCAACAACTCGACGGTCTGTTGTGGTCCGAGGCTTTCGGTCAAAGTCGTAAAGCCTCTGATGTCGGAAAACAGAATGGTGGCAACGACGTTCTTTCCGCCGAGCGCTTCTGCTCCACGCGCCAGCATCTGATCGGCGATGCCAGGATCCATGTAGCGTGACATGGTTGACTTGAGTCGCTTTTCATTGGAGATGTTTTCCAGCAGCGCCATTGCACCAATGCGCTTTCCCTCCGCTGAAAGCAAGGGTTGAAGCGTCAGATTGACTGACACCGGTTCCCCGCCCACGACGAACTCCGTGTCCATCAGCGCAAGCATGCTCTGTTCTTGTTCGATGAAGCGCAGTTTGTCTACAAACCAGGAATTCTCGGCACCAAAGAAAACATCGACACCCTGGCCGAGCATGTGCTTCGATTCGGTCTTCAGTATCCGCATTCCTGCTGCATTGCAAGTAACGATCCGGCTATCCTCGTCAAACGTAATCACACCATTGGACATGGACTCGAGCATGGACTCGTTGTAATTTTTCATCGCCTGCACATCTGCGAAGAGTTTGGCGTTCTCTAACGCAATCGCAATTTGCGCGGTAAATGCACGCAGATGCGCCTCGTCCTCGTCGGTGAAAGGTCCACCGTGCCGGTTCAGGACCTGCGTTACACCAATCGTTTTTCCCTTCTTGTTTACGATGGGCACGCACAAAATAGAACGCGTGAAATATCCCGTTTTGCGGTCAAACTCTGGACTGAATCGAAGGTCGGCATAGGCGTGCGGAATATTGATGGATTTTCCCGACGTGTACACCGCCCCCGCGATACCAACATGATTGGGTAAACGGATCTGCATCATGTCCAGACCCTGTCCGACCTCAGACCACAACTCGTGCGTCTTGTCATCATTGAGAAAAAGTGTGGAGCGCTCCGCGCTCAACAACCTTGTCGCTTCCCCCATTACACGCTGCAGGAGGGAACCAATCTTGATGTCTTCGGTCATCTCCGAAACCAACTCAATAAATTCCATTTCCTGCTGACGCGCGGCCTGCATACGCTCGATCATTTGCGTACTTTGCAGAGCAAGCGAGCCTTGACCGATCATTTCCTGAAAAATCCAAAGATCATGCTCACAAAACTGCCCATCGATCTTGTTCAACGCTTCGGCAACCCCTATGACCTCACCCTTGGCGGTCTTTATCGGGACACAAATGATGTTGCGTGTAATAAAGCCGGTTTGTTCATCCACGGTTTGGTTGAAGCGCTTGTCTGAGTAGGCATCGCCAATCATCAACGCCTCACCGGTAGTGAAAACATGCCCGGCAATACCACTGGAATTGAGAATGCGAATTTCGCGCAATCCGCTACCCTGTGCAACGCGCGAGTACAGTTCACTGGTGTCGGGATTGTTCAAAAACAATGAACCTCGCTCACAATGAAGCTCTTTTGAGGTCATCTCCATCAGGGAAAACAGAACCTCGTCAAAAGTACTGCATCCAGCCATCTTCCGGGTCACGCTCAATAGCAATTCCGAATGCACCAGGCGCGTCCGATCGTCCTGGCCAAAAGGTCTTTGGCGCTTGGCTTTCGGTATTAAAGTACCTGCTTTCTTGCTCATTTCAGCGTTCATCATTTAGCGCCTCAAGCTTTTCCCGCAGACTCTTGATCGTAGACTGAAATTCTCCACTCTCTCCCGCAAACCGCAAATGCTCCCTCTGCATTTTTCTCTCCCAGTCGAATTGCATCTGTTGCATGGCTTCACGAAGTTTGGTGACAGTTTCCTTTAGCTGATGAATTTCGCTATGAAAGGTCAGTGCGGCAGCGCGCAAGCTGTCCGCAGTTCCCGTCGCACATGCTTCAAGATTACCTCGCAAGGTAGTGATTGTTAGCCTCAACTGCTCGGCTTCGTTGTGCGCAAGCACCCGCTGGGCTTGCACTGCGACATCCATCGCGTGCCGACTATTGTCGAGTTCCTGACGCAGACGCACGACAGTCAAGCGTACCTCCTGGAGTTCGATATTGCTCACTGCGCGCTCGGATTGAAGCAATTGCTCGCGCTCGATACGTTCCTGTTCAAGCGCATGCCTGAGGCGAACGACAGTCACCTTGAGATCGCGCATTTCCAATTGGAAACGATGATCCGCGTCCTGTGATGTATTTTTCGCACTCATCTGATCCAAGAACCTCCCAAGGGATCGGTGACTATTCGGTACAGGGTGCAGATCTCCAGCGCAGTGCCTGCACATGTCAAAGGGGAAGCACCTTACACGCGCCACACCCGAGGTGTTCGCCATCTACTGCGGCGATTGCGCACTGTAATTCGATTCAAGGAAAAGCGCAAAGTGTGTCCGTGTCATTTCTGAAACATTTGAACTCAAACACTGTTGGCAAGGTCGAGGGCTTACACCAACTTTCGAACCTTGGGTTAAACTGGCCACGCACATTACTGTCAGCTTCCAGGGAGAAACAAACATGTTTGAATTTCTTGGCATTGGCCGCACCAGTCAGGCAAAGAGCGAAGAGCCAAAATCGAAGGTGACAGTTGAACCTATCAGCACGCCAGTCCGAGGCGTTGACAAACAGCGCGAGATGATTCGCCTTGCCCTGAGTGGTGTTTTGCGCCGTAATGGCATTCCATCGCAGTTGATTGCTTGTGAAGTTTCACCGCTCGCCCGACCCGGCAGTCCGGATTCAGTACTGGCCCAGTTAGTGGTTTTGAAGTGGCACGACGGTTTGATGCGCTATGCACCTGAACTCCAGAATGAGCTACTTAAAGAAGTTCACTTGTTTGACAAAGCTGCCGGGGGCTCCAGCCTATTCTTTGTGTGGAAGTTCGGACCGGATTGTGGGTATCCTCATGGAAAGCTACCGGTGCCCGCCTTCTGGTCAACCGCGACTAGTCAGGTAGAAGCGTCATCAGCAATTGCTGATAAACAGACCACCGCAGTTATTGCAAAGACTGCGCCTGCGGTCAAATTCGACTTGCCAAAGTCGAAATTTGATGATGACGACGACAAGGACAATGGATTTGCTGCGACGCAAATCGGGGGTCACCTATGAGAAGTTCGAGCGAATGCAATGCAAATGTCGCGACAACTTCCTCTCTTCAGATTTGAATCGATTCAATCGGCCTCTTGCCGGCCTTGAGCCAGATCTCGTGCGTTAGACTTTACTCTGTATCGGATTGAGCAGAAGCGGCGCATGTTCGACCCTTACCGCTGCGCTTGGCCACATACATGGCTTTATCTGCGGCTTGAACCAACTGCTCCACAGCTACGGGAAACTGCCTCGAAAAGGCATAGCCCATGGTAATTCCAATCTGGATGTCACCAAACTGCGTACACATAGGAGGTCTTCCGAGTCAAGCGCTAAATCCTTTGAATGCGGCATTTCAGGGTGGCCCAACGACCAATCAAAAACCACTCATTGTCAGAGACTGATACGCTTCATGAATGATTCTGCAGTGGACATCGGCGTGCGGTCGAGTGTATCAATGAAGATGCGACAAACCCAATTTGTTGCAATGCAATGTCGCGGAACTGCTCAATTCTGAGATGTAATCGCTACTTCATAAAAAGTCGATCACCCATGGACATCAACGAACAAACCCTTACGCGCTTGTATAGCGCTTTTGCAAAATTGGATGCCGACACCATGGCCAAGTGCTACGCAGAAGACGCCACCTTCGACGACCCGGTCTTTTCGCTTCACGGGAGCGACGAAGTGGCAGGCATGTGGCACATGCTTTGCGACGCGGCTAGAAACAAGGGCCGCCAAGACTGGCGGCTTGATTTCAGTGAAGTGCGCTCGGATGGCACCAATGGGCGTGCACATTGGGAGGCACGTTACCGCTTTAGCGCCTCAAAGCGGCTGGTTCACAATGTCATAGAGGCTACTTTCACTTTTACACCGGACGGGTTGATCGCCTCCCACACGGACGCCTTCGACTTCTGGCACTGGTCACGCCAAGCACTGGGGTTGGGTGGCTTCATGCTAGGCTGGGTCCCATTTTTTCGAAAGCAGGTGCGAGTGCAAGCCCGCGAAGCACTAAACAAGTACATCCAAAGCCGACAGTGATGGCGATCGGGGACCCAGTTTCCGTCAAAAAGCGCCGCAATTCTCGCTGTTTTCAAAGAATCCCAGCAGACACGCAGAGGTACCATGGTGCTCCGATAGATAGCTGGAGCACGCCTGTGGAACGCACTAACACAATAAGCGACTACGTAAGAAAATCCTCCCCCGCGATCAACCTGGACCAAATTGACAATCGCCACCAAAAGGCCTGCTGCGCGACCAATCGTGAAATCGCTGACCTTTTCCGCAGTACCGGCAAGTTCATTTGGGACGACAGTGCCGACGCGCGCGAGTTTGCAGATGCCTTGCCGACGATCCCTGCAACACTGTATGCGGAATTGCGCGCATCTAAGCGCAGGTAGATGGCAGGCTTGAAATGGTAGGGCGTGAGTGACCTGAACACTCGACCGGCGGTCACCAAGTCAGGAACACAGCGCAAGAACGGAGTGAAATCGGCAACATCGTTGATG
>CAIPGC010000294.1 GCA_903864505.1 uncultured beta proteobacterium
AGCCAGTCGCAATACCTGCCTCACAGTTTGCCTTTCACGCAGCGTTGCAGGTAGGGGTAGGTATCGGTCGCGTAGTAGTGGTAGATGCCCTTGGGAAACTCGGGTGTCACACCTGTGCGGCCGTTGCATTCGTCCAGGTCACCCAAGCCAGCAACGTATTCGTAGTCTTGTTTGAAGGCCCCCATGGCATAAAGGCTGGTCGAAGGGCGATTGGCGTCAGGGCTTGCCTTGGTGCGGTAGCTACCCTTGACGATCTTGAGGCCAGAACTTGCGTCTGTTGCCACCGTGTAGCCGTAGCGCGCGTAGATGGGGAATCCGTCAGCCGCCCAGCCGACGAGGGTCATGACCTTGTTGCCATTGCTCAGTTTGGTGACCAAGCCTTCTGGAACGCCATGGTAGTGGTAGGTTCCCTGGGGCTGCACGTGCGCGTTGTTGCTGTCCGTTCCAAACTTGAAGGAACTTTGTCCCAAAGCTTCGATGTCCCAGGTCCCCACGGAGGGTGGTCCCATGGCGCAATTATTCCCGGTATCGTTGCAAGTCCCCGCCGTCGCCGGGTCTATGGGGATACCGTTCAAAGCATATCCCGGTATAGCCATGGGGCCGGTACGCGGTGTGGCCACCGTGGTCTCGGTAGGTGTCAATGTCGCGGAGACAGAAACATTTTGCGCCGAGATGATGTTGGGGTTACTTTGGTTGGGGAATGTGCCTATCGCATGGTCGGGCAGGCCATTGGCCGTGAGCGAGCGCAGAGTGCTGCTGCATGACCACGTGGCAGTAGCGGTAGCCGTCAACGTGGCGCTGCTGTAGGGCGCGCTGCTGCTGTAATTGCAGAGCACGCTTGCGGTGCTGATTACGGTAGTGCTGGTGCCAGTGGCAGTTGTAGTTGTAGTCGTATTCGTGGAATCACCGCCACCGCCGCACGCGGTTAACCCGAGCCCGCTCAGAGTGGTGGCGATGATCAGCGAAAGGTGTGCATGGCGCTGGCTGGACGGAAAAGTTTTTAGCGCGTTCATGCTGTTGAGGTGTTGGTTGTGTTGGTAGTGTTGGTAGTGGCCGTAGCAGCAAGCGTCTGCTGCTTACTGGCATAAGCAAGGCGCTCAACTTCACTCACGGTGCCGTCTTGGTTGGTGTCGGCCGGATCGTAGTTTTGCGTGGGGCTAGATGCTGCGGCACCCTTGGCAGCTGAGGGTCCGCCAGGTCTGCCTGCGGGAGGTGGACCGGGCGGAGGACCAGAAGGCCTGCCTCCGGGCGGGCCACCATTGAGCGAATTCTTGGGCGCTGCATCCTTGAATTCGGCACTGGTTACCTTGCCGTCTGCGTTGGCATCCATCTTTGAGAATGCCGCTTTGGCGACAGACTGCGCATCTGCCTGCGAGAGGCTCATGCCCTCGGGCGAGAGCTCCACGATGGCCGAAGCAAGTTCGGTTTCGGTAATAAAACCTTTGTTGGTGCTGTCAATTTTCTTGAATGCATCCTCGGGTTTCATTGGGGGTGGTGGCATGACCACTTTGCCGCTTGCATTGGAGATGGATGAGACCATGATGTTTGTGTCCTTGAGTTAAAGAGAAACGTTGCGCACCAAGCGCACATAGTTGAAGACACGTCCAGCGTCCTGTCCCGAAGTACCACTAGTTGCCTTTACCTTGGCATCGAAGCGGACGGCGCCCGCCCCATGAAGATCCTTTCCTGAGTCATCAGCGGCTCGACCGAAGGCGACGGCCCACGCGGCACTGAACGGCGCGGTGGACGAAGCACGCGCGGAGCTACTTGTCCAGAAAAAGGGGTAATCGGCATCCCCGGCTTCGTTCGTGATGGAACTGATTTTGAAGAGGGGATTAATGGCCGGAC
>CAIPGC010000295.1 GCA_903864505.1 uncultured beta proteobacterium
AGTTCCGTGTCGCAGATGTAGTCGGCCTCAATCGCATACACATAGCATTGCGGAAACGCGGCTACACACCCCAACAACCCACATTGACCATGGTTGGAAGCGTTGGCAATTGGCCTCGAGCCCCCCGTGCCAGAATGACTTGCTGCACCTACCCCTGTTAGTTTAGAGAGCAAAGAGGTAGGTATGAAGATCAACAAACACCCCAAGGCACAGATGCATGCAGCCGGAGATTCAGTCGATACAGGCGCATCGCAAGGAGCCCGAAGGGCGACTGAAGATGCGCCTGTATCGACGCTGCCATTGTCACCCAGCGTCGACTCCGAAGTCGTGCCCGTTGCCAAACGTCGCAACATTACCAATGCAGACAAGCGGCGCATTGTGCTGTGCGCCGCCGCGTGCACCAAGCCCGGTGAAATCGGCGCGCTGATGCGCCGCGAAGGCGTGTACTCATCTGCACTGGCTGCATGGCGACGTCAATATGCAGCAGGAGAGCTCAATGGAGCCGAAGCTAAGAAACGCGGCCCCAAACCAGCACCTGCGCGTGATGAACTCAAGCAATTGGCGCTGATGACCCGTGAACGAGACAAACTGCGGGTGCAACTCAGCAATGCGCATTTGGTCATCGAGGTCCAAAAAAAAGTTGCCGCGTTGTTGGAGCAACTCGAGCCACTCACGAAGTTCGCGAGTCCTTGATGGCAGGCACGCTTGAACTCACCCCTGCGCTTGGCAGTGCTGCTGCATGCCGCGCCATGGGGCTGTGGCGCGGTGCCCCCGGTCGACACAAGGCCCGCGCACACCGCACCGCCTTTGTGGGGCCGCCCTCGGCGCCGAGGCCAGTGCGCCCACGCTCGCCACTGGCCTTGAGTGATGTGGAGCAGACCTTGGTGTTGCAGGCCCTGTGGAGCGAGCGCTTTGCCGACACCGCTCCAGCGGCAGTGCACGCCACCCTGTTGGATGAAGGCAGTTACCTGGGCTCAGTGCGCACCATGTACCGCTTGCTGGCAGCCAACGCCAGCAGTGTCGAGCGCCGCCGTCAACGCAGCCACCCGGCCTATGCCAAGCCTGAGTTGCTGGCCACAGCGCCCAACCAGGTCTGGTCGTGGGACATCACCAAGCTCAAGGGGCCGGCCAAGTGGACTTGCTTCCATCTCTACGTCATCCTGGACATCTTCAGTCGCTATGTCGTAGGCTGGCTGATTGCGCCTCGCGAGAGTGCAGAACTGGCCGAACAACTGATTGCCGATACCGTGGCCCGTCACGATGTGCTGCCGGGCGAGCTCACGCTGCATGCGGATCGCGGCACGTCCATGCGCTCCAAACCGGTGGCCAGTTTGCTGGTGGAACTGGATGTGGCCAAGAGCCACAGCCGCCCCTACACATCGGATGACAACCCGTATTCGGAGTCGCAGTTCAAGACCATGAAATACCGCCCCGACTTCCCGGAGCGCTTTGGCAGCATCGAAGACGCCAGAAGCCATTGCCAGACATTCTTTGCCTGGTACAACGGCCAGCACTGCCATTCAGGCATTGGGCACATGACACCCCACAGCGTGCACTACGGGCAGGCGCAGGCAATGAGGGAAGTTCGACAAGCGACGCTGAATGCGGCATTCACCGCCACGCCCAACCGATTCAAGGGCATCCGCCCTTGTCTGAAACCCATGCCCACTGCGGCCTGGATCAACCCACCGCCAGAGCAAAGGACAACGACTGAAACAGCACAGCCCTGCACCGTAAATTCATGAAGCAAGGTGCAGCAAAGTCATTGACACATTCCGGAGAAAGCGTGGACTGGACCGTCCAACTGACTCAACAGCCTACGGAAGAATGGAAAGCCGTATACCTGTCCGAGGATTTTGATCCAGTTGTCGGTGCAAACCGGGTGCTGGCTTTAAGCAGAAGTAATTGCC
>CAIPGC010000296.1 GCA_903864505.1 uncultured beta proteobacterium
GACCCGCTTTGTCAACGACATTCTGCTGTCCGCGCCGTCGATTGTGATCGGTCTATTCGTCTATGCGGTAGTGGTGTCGCGCTTCAAGTCCTTCTCGGGCTATGCCGGCATCGTTGCCCTCGCCCTTATCGTCATTCCGGTAGTGATCCGCACCACCGAGAACATGTTGCAGCTCGTTCCCTCGGGCCTGCGCGAAGCGGCCTATGCCCTGGGCGCACCGAAGTGGAAAGTGATTCTGAGCATTACCCTCAAGGCAGCGCGGGCCGGCGTGATTACCGGTGTATTGCTGGCAGTGGCCCGCATTGCGGGTGAAACCGCCCCCCTGCTGTTTACTGCACTGAGCAACCAGTTCTGGACCAGCAGCCTGAGCGAGCCGATGGCCAGTTTGCCGGTGACGATCTTCAAGTTCGCCATGAGCCCGTACGAAAACTGGCAGAAGCTGGCCTGGGCGGGCGTGTTCCTGATCACGGCGGCGGTGCTGGCACTCAATGTTCTGGCGCGCGTACTCACCCGCAGCAAGCTCTGATAACCCAAAGAGAATCTCTATGAATAACGTTGCGGCAGCGCCTGCAAAAACCAAGATTGCCATTGAGGACCTGAACTTCTTCTACGGCAAGTTCCACGCCCTGAAGGCCATCAACCTGGAGATCCCCGAGAAGAAGGTAACGGCCTTCATTGGCCCCTCGGGTTGTGGCAAGTCCACCCTGCTGCGGGTGCTCAACCGCATGTTCGAGTTGTACCCGGAACAGCACGCGCAAGGCCGGGTGCTGCTCGATGGGCAGGACCTTCTTACCAGCAAGGAAGACGTGGCGCTGCTGCGTGCACGGGTGGGCATGGTGTTTCAGAAGCCCACACCGTTTCCCATGTCGATCTTTGACAACATTGCCTTCGGCGTCAAATTGTTCGAGTCGCTCAACGCGACTGACATGGAAGAACGGGTCGAGTGGGCCTTGCGCAAGGCGGCGCTGTGGGGTGAGGTCAAGGACAAGCTCAGCCAGAGTGGCTCCAGCCTGTCGGGCGGGCAACAGCAGCGCCTGTGCATTGCGCGCGGCATCGCCATCAAGCCCGAAGTGCTGTTGCTCGACGAGCCGTGTTCGGCGCTGGATCCGATTTCCACCGCCAAGGTGGAAGAACTCATCGTCGAGTTGAAGCAGGACTACACCGTGGTGATCGTGACGCACAACATGCAACAGGCGGCACGCTGCAGCGACCACACGGCGTACATGTATTTGGGTGATTTGGTTGAGTTTGGAACGACCGAGCAAATGTTCTTCAAACCCACCCGCAAAGAAACAGAAGACTACATCACCGGCCGTTTTGGCTAAGAGGAGACACCATGCCAGAAAAACATTTATCCACCCAGTTCGACAGTGAGCTGACCTCGGTTTCCACCAAGGTAATGGAACTCGGCGGTCTGGTCGAGTCGCAGATACGTCAGGCGATCTACGCGTTGTCACACTTCAGCGTCGAAGCCGCAGACGAGGTAACAGACACCGAGCACCGGGTCAATGCCATGGAGATTGAAATTGACCACGACCTGTCGTCCATCATCGCCAGGCGCCAGCCCACCGCGCGTGATCTGCGTCTGCTGATTGCCATCTCCAAGACCACTGCCAATCTGGAGCGCGTGGGGGATGAGGCAGAGAAGATTGCGCGCATGGTGCGTTCCATCATTCAAAGCGGCGCGCCACGGTCCCTGCCGTCGCTGGAGTTGCGTGTGGCCTCCGACCTGGCTTCGGGCCTGCTGAACAAGGCGCTGGATGCCTTTGCACGCCTGGACGTGGCC
>CAIPGC010000297.1 GCA_903864505.1 uncultured beta proteobacterium
CTTGTACCGAAGTCAAAATGGTCCCGGCTTTGCCCACTGCCGGTTTCCCTGCCGGCTGGCCCACCGATGGTCGCGTGGGTGGTGTGCCGGATCCGGCCACCGCGGGACCCGACATTGTGCAGATCGGCAATGAAGCGGGTTTGCTGCCCGTACCGGCGATCTGGAAGTCCCAGCCCGTCAACTATGACTACAACGTACGCAACATCACCATGCTTAACATTTTGCAGCATGACCTGCTGTTGGGTGGCGGCGAACGTGCCGACGTGCTGATCGACTTCTCCAAGTACGCCGGGCAAACACTGCTGGTGTACAACGACGCACCGTCCCCGATGCCCGCGAATGATCCGCGCGTTGACTATTACACCGGCCGAGGCGACCAGACCGATGCCGGGGGTGCCCACGACACCTTGTCGGGCTATGGCCCCAATACCCGTACCATCATGCAGATCAAGGTGAGCGCCACCAATGCTTCTGGCTCCGGTGGCGCTCTGGACGTGGCTGCGCTCGGTGCCGCGATGCCCAAGGTGTACGCCAAGACCCAGCCACCGCCCATCATTCCTGAGGCAGCATACAACGTGGCTTTTGGAACCAGTGACGTGAACAACTACGCGGCGATTGGCACCGGCTCCGGTGGCCAAGGACCGACCGACTCAATCCGCACTTTCAATTACATAGCCAAGGACCCGGTCACGGGGACAGTCTCTACCAAGTCCCTGCCGGTCATCAACAAGGCCATCCAGGAGTTGTTTGACCCGATTTTTGGCCGCATGAACGCCACCCTGGCGGTAGAACTCCCGTTCTCCACCTCGACCGTCGCGACCACCATCCCGTTGGCCTACGTTGATGTGCCGGTGGAGCGCCTAGACGCCATCAGGGACGGCGAGACCCAAATCTGGAAGGTGACCCACAACGGTGTGGACGGCCACCCGGTGCACTTCCACCTGGTCAACGTGCAGGTCATCAACCGTGTCGGCTGGGACGGCACCATCAAGCCACCGGAGGCGAACGAAGTAGGTTGGAAGGAAACCCTTCGCATGAACCCGCTGGAAGACGTCTACGTGGCGGTCAAGGCGAAGGCACCGGTGACCCCGTTTGGCTTGCCCAAGAGTGCGCGCTTGCTTGATCCGTCGCAAGAAAAGGACGCAACGCTGGGCTTTACCCAGATTGATCCGACCAGCGGTCAGGCCCCAACTGTGCAGTGGCAAATCACTCCCAGCAGCAACATGAGCAATGTCTCGGTCAGAGCCGGCAGGTACTCTAACCAGCTTACCGACTTTGACAACGAATATGTATGGCACTGCCATATCCTGGGTCACGAAGAGCAGGACTTCATGCGCCCCTTCATCTTTCACCCGAACGTGATCGTGCCGGATGCGCCGGCAGGTGTGAGCGTTGATAGCACTGGTAAAGTCACCTGGACCGACACGACGCCTTTTGGTGGTCAGGACGCGCAGGGTATTCCAACCGCTGGCACCAATGCCGAGTACCCGGAGCCGATGACCAGCCCGAAAAATGAGGTGGGCTTCAGGGTCTATCGCGGCACAACCCTGGCCGCGACTCTTCCTGCCAACACGACTGCGTGGACTGATCTGAGTTTTAATTCGACAAGCGTCTACTCCGTGGTTGCCTACAACGCGGCAGGTGATTCAGCTGCTGGTGTCGCAGGCGCCGGAACCACTACGGGGGCTGGGGCGATCACCACGGCGGGCACGGCCACCAGCTACACCTCAGGAACCGGTACCGCACAAGGCGGCACTGTGTCTGGCCCGACCGGCTTGACCCAGCGGCTCAATAGCGACGGTTCAGTGCGCCTGACGTGGGGTGCAGTGGCGGGTGCTACCAGCTACATCGTTAGTGTGGACGGTGGCGCGGCTAACGCTATCAACGGCGGCTTCGACGTCACTGTTCTAGCACCTCTGACGCGTTACACGGTAACGGCGGCTCAGCTGAGTTCCAAAGTTGTGACCCACACGTTTACTGTGGCTGCCGTGACCCTGAGCGGTACTACCGCTGGAGCTGCTACCTCCGTCTACGCCGGCAAAGCGTACACGCCAGTAGCTTTTGCTGCCGCCCCAGGCGCTGCTAGCGGGACCGTGACCCTGAACTGGGCCAACGATGCCAGGAATGTGAACAATGTTACGGGACTGGCGCTGAGCATGACGCAGGCCGGCAAGGGCACAGTCAGCATGACGTTTGCCCCTACCACCACAGGTGCGACCGTGACGGGTCTCACCAAGGGAGCTTCCTACAGCTTTACGCTGGTGGCGAACAGCAGGAATGGAAACTCTGCAGCGACCGCACCTGCGTCGGCAATTGCACCATGAGGCAAGGCCCGGGTTTCCCAGCAACACCGCGCAGCCTGTGTAACAAACAAATGCTTAGATTAGTCATGGAGTCAGTCATCGTGAAAAAAGCCCAACGCAATTCTTTCAAGATCAACCCAATTGCGGCGGCTATCGCAGTTGCGATGACCTCACAATTCTCTGCTCACCTGGCGCATGCCGGTGCTGGTTTCGCCCAAGGTGCTGTGCGGACCTACTACGCCAATAGCCCGGCGGGTCCTGCTACGCAACTTGATGCTTCAGGTGCGAGCACCATCAGAGCCGACGGAAGCGGACTGCCGGTGGTTAGGGACACCGGCAAAGCTTTACGCAAGTTTGTCGACACACTGCCCGGAATTCCTGGCATCACGGCCGCATCGTTGACCACTACCAACAACTTGGGCCAGTACATCCCACTTGCCGTGGCAGAAAAATGGGTCGATCTGAATGGCACAACCACCACGGACGAGTATTACGAAATTGCTGCGGTAGAGTTCTTCGAAAAAATGCACAGCGATCTGAGCAAGCCAACGCGTCTGCGTGGTTATGTGCAATTGTCCACCGCAAAAAATCCGGGCAAGCATATTGCGCTTAAATACCCTAGCGGCGCCTTCATAGTTGACGCCAAGGGTGCGCAGGTTTATGCGTATGACAACCCGCATCACCTGGGTCCAATCATCAGGTCCGCCAAAGGCACAGCGGTGCGCGTCAAGTTCAGCAATTACCTGCCAGTCGGTGGAGAACTTTTCCTTCCGGTGGACAGCACGATTACGGGTGCTGGTACCGGGCCCAACGGTACGCCCTATACCCAAAACCGCGCCAGCATTCGCCTGGTCGGTGGTCAGGCACCCTGGATCAGCGCCGGTTCTCCCCACCAGTGGGTTGCGCCCGCCGGTGAGACAGCGGCTTATGCAGCCGGCCTGGGCAAAGGTGTCAGCACACAAAACGTGCCCGATATGGAAGACCCCGGCCCAGGTGCCACGACCCTGTACTTCCCCAATGACATGAGTGCACGCTTCATGTTTTACCAGGACCGCACCTCGGGCCTGACGCGCCTGAACTCGTATGCCGGTCTGGAAGCGGGCTATGTGGTGACCGATGCGGCTGAGGCCGCTCTGGTTTCCAGCGGCACCATTCCGGCCGACCAGATTCCGCTGATTATTGAAGACAAGACCTTTGTTCCCGACAACATTGCGCAGCAAGACGCCAAGTGGGACACCGCCCATTGGGGTCAGCCGGGGGACCTGTGGTTCCCCCACGTCTACGAAACCAACCAGAACCCAAACTCGGTGGATGGCGCCAACCCGGCCGGTCGCTGGGATTTCGGGCCCTGGTTCTGGCCAATATTCCCTGCCAAGAATCCGTTGCCCGCGGGCGGTTATGGCGATGCCAGCTTTACGCCCGAAGCCTACCTGGACACACCGGTGATCAATGGCACGGCGTATCCCACGCTGACGGTCAGCCCCAAGGCCTACCGCTTGCGCATTTTGAACGCCAGCAACGACCGCTATATCAACCTAGGTCTCTTCAAGGCCGATGGCGCAGTGCAGGCGCCCCAGCTCGACCAGAACGGCAACCCGATGGTGGATGCCAGTGGCAACCAGCTGTTCTTCAGGAATACCGAAGTAAAAATGGTTCCGGCGGTCGGCAATGCCGCAGGCGAGCCACCCGGCTGGGATGCTACCAAGGGTGTTCAGCTGCCGCTTCCAAAGTACCCCGGTCTGAGGACCAATATCAATGTCGAGTCCTCCGGCCCCAGCCGTGCCTGGCCCATTGACAACCGCGTAGGCGGTGCACCCGATCCGACCACTGCCGGCCCGGACTTTATCGTTATTGGCAATGACGGAGGCCTTTTGCCCAACCCGGTAGATGTGCCAGCACAACCAGTCACATATGAAGCCAATCGCCGCAGTATCACGGTGGGCAACATTTACGGCTACGGTTTGCTGCTTGGCCCGGCTGAGCGTGCCGACGCGATTGTGGACTTCTCTCAGTACGCGGGTCAGACCCTGATTCTGTACAACGATGCACCCGCTCCAGCGCCATTCATGGATACGCGCAACGACTATTTCACCGGCAGCCCGGACCAGTCTGCCTTTGGTGGTGCCTACACCACCCAGCCTGGTTATGGCCCCAACACCCGCACCATGATGCAGATCAATGTGAGCAACAACGGTGTCGCGAGGGCGTACGATCCGACGCCGCTGCTGACCGCATTGCCCGCCGCTTACCAGGCATCCCAGTCGTTGCCCATCGTTCCGGCGGTGGCATACAACGCCGCATTTGGCACCAATGATCCTGATATCTATGCCCACGTGGCAACCGGTACATCGGTGCAACCCAAGTTGACGTATTCAACATCGTCAGGCGGCCTGATCAACCTCACCGGGTTCGAACTGGTCACATCGGGTGGAACGGTGACGGCCGGAGGCGCCATTGTTGGCAATCCCAGGCCGGGTTCTGGTACCGGTTACGACCCTGAAAGCCCGCCTCTGGTGGTCTTCAACAATACGGTGAACGGAAAGTCCTGTCTGGACGCTGGCGGCCTTTCTGCGGCAGCCGACGTGACAGTGGACCCGGATACCCGCCAAGTGCGATGGATAGCCGGACCCAATTTCTTCGATGCGGGTAGCGGCTACCGTTGCGCACCCATTGTCACCTTTACGCCAACCTCTCCGATTTCCACCCAGGTGGCATTGCAAGGTGGCGGTTCGGGCTATAACTCGCCGACCGTTGCGATTTCCGGCGGTGGTGGCAAGAATGCAGCGGCCACTGCAGTTGTTTCCTTTGAGATTGCAAATATCGCTGTGACGCCGGGTTCAGGATACACAGCGCCGACGGTAACGGTCAGCGGTGGCGGTATGGCAGCAGGCTCAGTGACCGGAGTTGCCGGAGTGGGAACTTCGGCGGCCACTATTCCAGCAGGCAGTTTGACAGCGCTAACAGGATATTCAAATCCGGCGGTTAGCTATTCCGGTGTGGGCGCTGGCGGCGTTACTGTTTCCGGCCCGGGTACTGCGACAGTTGATTCGACGACGGGTGCTATTACCGATATCGTAATTCCGTCCACGGCGTCATTTGTATCGGCACCGCTGGTGACGGTTACGGAAAGTGGTAAGACAGCTGTATCGTTTAACGCTTCCGTTGCTTCGACCGCGGGTACCATTACCGGTGTCACGCTGACTCCTTCCACGGCACTATTCACCTCTGCGCCAGCCATCTTGATTGCAGACAGCAAAGGCACGGGCGCAACGGCTACCGCTGCGCTGGCGCCCACCGGTAAGGTGACAGCCATCAACGTGACCAACCGCGGCACCGGGTATTCGACCACGCCAACCATCGCCATTACTGAGACCGGCGGCGCGGGTGCCACCGCCATAGCGATTCTGTCTACGCCCACAGGCATTGGTGCCCAGGCGGTCGTCACAACCAACAATTCGCAGTCGTTTGACGTGCTGGCCAAAGCCGAGCAGGAGTTGTTTGATGCGTCGGGACGCTATAACTCGACCGGTGGCGTGGAGATTCCGTGGACCAACGGCCTGGTTCAGACCACCATCCCCTTGAACTATATCGATACCGCAACCGAGTCGCTCCAAGACGGTGAGGTGCAAATTTGGAAACTGGTAGACAACGGGTTCTGGAGCAACTCCATTCACTTTGACATGGCCGACGTGCAGTTGATCAACCGTGTGGGTTGGGATGGCACCGTGAAGCCGCCGGCCAGCAACGAAGTGGGCTGGAAAGACACCGTGCGTTTGAATCCGCTGGAAGACGTGATTGTCGCCATGCGTGCCAATCGCACCAAAATACCCTTTGGTCTGCCAAAGAGCACCCGTGCGCTGGATCCGTCCAAGCCGCTGGGTGCCGCGGGTTCTGGCTTGGGCTTTACTAATGGGCAGGGAACAAATCCGCCCCTTGCGAATAGAAACGTAAAGAGCGATGGCAATTTTGACAACGAATTTACCTGGGGCAGCGCCATTCTGGGCCACGCCGAGAACGACTTTACCCGCCCGGTGGTGTTCCAGCCTACCGTACGCGCGCCCATGGCTCCGACCGCGTTGGTGGACGCTCAGGGTGCCGCTCAGGGTACTGGTATGTTTACATGGACAGATGCTACGCCGCGCGGGGGTGTTGATCTGAATGGCATCCCTACCGTTGCGAACCCTGAGAATGAGGTGGGCTTCAAGGTCTTCAAGGGTGGCGTTGAAGTGGCAAGGGTTCCCGCCAATACGACGCGCTGGACCGACCCAACGCCGAGCGAGGCGACTTACAAGGTTGTGGCATTTAACGCTGCAGGCGATTCTGCTCCATCGAATGAGGTCGTAACGCAACTGCCTGTAGCTCCGACCGGATTTAAGGCGGCGGCGACGGCATTCAATTCCGTGGCACTGACGTGGGACACGCCGAAGCAGACGACCAACCAGCTGGAAATCTGGCGCGCAGTGGGCACGGGGACAGCGGTCAAAGCGGTCAAGATTGCTGTTATCGGTGGTGGTGTTTCGGCATTTACGGATAACGCCGCGAGTGCAGCCTTTTACAAATACTCACCGGCTGTTTCAGCGCTTGAGACCTACACTTACCAGATCATGGCAGTGAACGCATTGGCGCCAGTGGCGGGGACGCGGGCAATTGCATCTGCTGACCCCGTGAAAACCCCGATGGAGCCTGTTGCAGCGCCTACTGCACTGACAGCAACGCCCAATACAGCACGCACCTCCGTTGCCTTAAGCTGGACCGACAATGCCAACAACGAGACCGAGTACTGGGTTGAAGTGTCCACCGACGGTGGCGTTACCTATGCCGCACCGACCAAGATAGCTCGTACAGCTACGCAGAAGACGGCGACGGGCCAAGTGACCAGCAACGTCACCACATTGCCAGCCAGTGGCTACAACTTCCGTGTGACTGCGGTCAATGTGACGGGTGCCGCCACCAGCAAGTCCGCTGCAGCGTTGGCTGAAGTGAAGGCACCGCCCGCACCAACTGCACCAGCGGCCCCGACAAACCTGACTGCCAATGTGACCAATAGCACCGGTGCGGTGAGTTTGAGCTGGTCTGCGGTTACGCCGGCAGCGGGCACCACGATCACCTATGTGGTGGGTATCAACGATGTCAAATTGCCGCCCCAAACGGGCAGGACGTTGAATGCGACGGCACAAATGCCGCTTGGAAGTGTGTACAACGTTACCGTTGTTGCAGTGGCAACCCAGTTTGGTGTGTCTGCTACTTCTACGACGTTTGCGTCTACTAAGGTGGATCTGACAGCGCCATTGGCGCCAGCAGTTCCGAGCGGTTTGGTTGCAACTTTGGCTTCACTCACCAGTGCTAACCTGACGTGGATTGACAACGCGAGCAACGAAACTGCGTACCTGATATCGATAGCAAGATCCACAACGACTGGCACAACTACCACTACCACGACCGCAACGGTTAACCGCACGGCCACTCAGGGGACTGCTACAGGTGGCAACGTGAATTACACCGCAACGGTTGCAGCGGGATATAGCTATAGCTTTACTGTGACCGCTCAGGCAGTCAAGTTTGGTACCACGGCCTCTTCCGCGGCCGCAGGACCAGTCACACTGGATGTTGTTCCGCCCTCTGCACCGACTGGGGTGACCGCTGTGGCAGGAGCCGTAAACTCTGGCCAGATTTCGGTGCGGTGGATTGATGCGCCCAAGAGCGCCAGCAGCTACACAGTGCAGCGTGCAACGGTTACCGGCGGAGTTGTGGGTGGATTCAATACCATAGGTACTGTGGCTGTGGGCGTTCAGACCTTCCTGGATACCGGTCGCACATCTGGACGTTCGTATCAGTATCAAGTCCGCGCCAATGGCGTGGCAGGTAACTCTGCGTTCAGCACTTCGAGCACGGTAGTGGCAAATTAAGGTGATTGCCGGCTGGCGGTTTGGCTGGAACCCGGCAGGTCAAAAATAGTGACGACACTACTTTTATGTTGGATAGTTTTATGAAGTTAAGATGGTTTATTTGCTGCAGTCTGATCGCCGCATCGGTTCAAGTTTTGGCATCCGACAAAACGGAACTCAAAACCGACAAAGACAAGTTGAGCTACAGCATTGGGGTAAGTGTTGGCAAGAATCTCAAATCAGAAGCTACGGAGGTTGACCTCAATCTTCTGATTGAGGGGCTGAAGGCCAGCATGGGTTCCGGGAATGTGCTGCTTTCTGACGCAGAAATTCGCAAAGTGATGAGCGACTACCAGACACAGATGCGTCAACGCGCCACGGCCAACAAGCAGCAGGCCGTGGGTGAGAACAAGAAGAAGGGAGACGCGTTTCTGGCTGACTTCAAAGGCCAAAAAGGTGTGCTGGCATTGCCCAGCGGCGTGCTGTACAAGATACTTAAAGAAGGTACAGGCCGCAAACCCATTGAATCAGACATGGTTGCGGTCAATTACCGGGGTGCTCTCATCAATGGAAAAGAATTTGACTCAACTGAAGCCGGACATCCTGCAAATCTTAAAATTTCTTCTCTCATTGCGGGTTGGAAGCAGGCGCTGGCCATGATGCCAACAGGATCCAAATGGCAAATTGTCATTCCGTCACAACTTGCTTACGGCGAGCGCGGTGTTGGTAACGACATCGGTCCGAACGAAGTTCTGGTATTTGACGTGGAGCTGGTTGCCATCAACTGATGGGTTTCGCCAAGAATTGTGTGCCTTACTTGCGTAGTCTATTTGCGGCGATAGTAGTATTTGTCGCCAGCATTCCTGCTGCAGTAAGCGCGTCGCAGTTGATAACCGATGGCCCCGAAATTCTCGAAATCGGCAGACGCATTTACCAGGATGGAGTGCTTTCCTCGGGTGCCGAAGTTGTGGCGACGCGGATTGGGCGGGAGCCTGTCAAAGGCGCCAAGGCCGCCTGCATAAACTGCCATAGACGCAGCGGAATGGGGCAGGTCGAGGGCGACATTCCGGTGCAGCCTATAACGGGAAACTTTCTTTTTTCTGCGCGATCTGACAAGCGACTGGCAACCATGGATCCGCGAATCAGCAAACGATTCAATCAAGCGCATGACCCCTACACCGAAGCGAGTTTGGCCACTGCAATTCGAGGTGGCGTAAACAACCGTGGCCGTTCGATGAACGAAGTCATGCCGCGCTTCAACTTGAGCGACACGGATCTTCACGCCTTGATCGCTTACCTTCGGCAGTTGTCTGAGGAGTGGTCGCCAGGAGTCACGGAAACCAGCATTCGGTTTGCGACGGTGATAACGCCCGATGTGGATCCGGCGCGGCGCAAAGTGATGATTGACATGCTACGAACGATATTTCGACAAAAGAACAGCAGCACCGTGACGCCGAAGCAAAACCGTACTCGACATCACATGGTGACGGCGGCGGAAATGATTCTGGGCACCGAGCGCAGTTGGGACCTGGAAATATGGGAGTTGCAGGGTGAGCCCTCCACTTGGGGCGCACAGTTAACTGCCTTGTATCGGCGTCGTCCGGTATTTGCGCTGGTTTCTGGCGCTTCAAATTCGACCTGGCAACCGATTCACGATTTTTGTGATCACGAAGGTGTGCCGTCCTGGTTCCCTAGCGTTGATCTTCCGGGGCAGAATCCGTCGGACTATGCTTTCTATTTCTCCGGAGGCGTCGCCCTGGAGGCGGCGGTGCTGGCACGTCACTTGTTGGATGCCCGTGCTGCAGCGGGTCGAGTCGTGCAGGTGTATCGCGATGACGAAGTTGGACGAAGCGCAGCGCAGGCGTTGCGGAGATCGCTAGAGGGTAAAAACATTGCGGTTGTGGACCGACTTGTAAGCGCTGACTTGCCGGCTGAACTAGCGTTGCGCGGAGCGCTGCATTCAATTCAACCAGAGGATGTAGTGATGTTCTGGCTGCGGTCAGAGGATGTTGCTGCGCTAGGGGCAATAAAACCATTGGTGGGGCAAAGCTACTTTTCTTCGCTGCTTGCAAAGGGTGAAAACGCTCCACTGAGTGCCGCTTGGCGGCCACAATCCTACTTGGTGTACCCGTATGAATTGCCGGAGAAGCGTGCCAAGAACCTGGATACCTTTTATGCTTGGACCCATCTCAGGAAGATCCCCATCGTAGATCTTGCGATGCAATCGGAGATATTCTTTGCCTTGAACTTCATGACCGATACTCTTTCGGAGATGCTTGACAATATACATCGTGAGTATCTGGTGGAGCGTGCTGAAACAATGTTGAGCGTGCGCGAGGGCACAAAGTCCGAGCAAGAGACCAGAGACCGTGTGGCACTGGGGCGACCCGGTGACCTCGTCAAGAAGCACGGTGCCGTCACCATGAACGAAGCCTATCGCATTCCTATTACTGGTAATCTTGGCAGTGACGAAAAGACCCACGGTACTACGCTTTATCCACACTTGAGCCTGGGGCCCGAACAGCGGTTTGCTTCCAAGGGGGCCTATATTGTTAAATTTGCGAATGACAACGGAATTCAACTTACCGCTAAGTCTGAACTAATTGTTCCATGATGTGTAAACGGTCAGCCCATATGCTGTTTGAAGTGTGTCAAATTTGCCCCGCTATGCAAATCCAATTTCTATGCACAGCACAACTATTGAAGGAAGGTGGCGTATGAACGTACGATTTGGGCACGTTTTTGTTTTCTGCTTATTGTCGAGCGTGGTCGGAATCTGCACTGCAGCAGGGAACGTAATTCAGCAGCAAGAAACGTCGAGCGGGAGTTTGGCATTGAGCAACCTTGACGGAGATGACGCAGGGGATCCAGCCACCCCTGCGCAAAGTGCACCGGTCGAGCCGATTCAAGCCCCTGGCAGCGTGAGCAGTGTGAAGCTGGAGTCGGAGCCGAGAGCAGCAACGCCGGCAGACGCTGCAAACGAAACGTCAGGCGGTAGCACGGATAAATCGGCGAAATACCGTGACAACATGCTTAATTTGCCGTTGTTGCCCAATGGGCGGCCAGCCAATCCGGCAATCCAGCGGCGTTATCTGATGGTGAAGAAGAGCGATTACATCGGTGGTAATTGAATAAACATTTCAAGATAGAGAGCGAAATATGACCAAAGCGATTGCTTTACTTCTTCTTGCCGCCAACGTTCTGATGACATTCGCGGCGCAGGCTCAAGACGCCTCCGGGGGAGCCACGCATCACCACCACCACGGCTCTGCGGTGGCATCTGAAGTCAAGCGAAGTGAGGTTAATTTGAAGGTGCCGGCTGTTACCCAGATGCGCCAGGACGGTAAGAAAGCGAGCTTCCCCGGAGAACTCGACGATGGCAGACCGGTGATTCTTCAGTTCATGTATACCTCGTGCACGACGGTGTGTCCGGTTACAACGCAAACTTTCTCTCAGGTGCAGGAACTGCTGAGCAAAGAGTCTGCCAAGTTTCACATGGCCTCGGTTTCCATCGACCCTGAACACGACACCGTGAAGCGTCTCGATGAGTTTTCAAGGAAACTCGGTGCTGGCGCGCAGTGGCAGTTCTTCACCGGTACATTGGAAGCCAGCGTGGCATTGCAGAAAGCATTTGATGTCTATCGCGGGGACAAGATGAATCATGCTCCAGTGACATTTCTGCGCGCAGCGCCGGGAAAATCTTGGATTAGATTGGATGGTCTGCGCGAACCTGCGGATATAGTCAAAGAGTACTTGGCTGTGGCAGGGAGGGGGAGATTGTGATTGCGAGACAAGAGCAGACGGACCGAAGGTCAGCGTACCCGGATATGACCAACTCTGGGTTGGCAACATTGGATGCATTTGAAAAGAGTTCCGTTTCTATCGGGAAAGACTCACCTGAAATTTACGCATTGGTTAGAGGTTTGCAACGGCAGTTGAATCTTCAACGCACAAAGCTCGACATCGCTCGTTCCAGAATAAGCGAGATGGAAATGAAGTTGCGTCAGGTGTCGGCAGATCTGATGACGGCTCAGGAGCTGGAACGTAGGCGCATCGCACTGGACATGCACGACAGCATTGGACAGTCGTTGAACGCGATTGGATTCGGGGTCGGCAGTGCGCTGGAGACATGCCGGCTCGGACACCGCGATGCAACAGCTGAAAGCCTGACTGCGCTAGACCGGCAGGTTAAAGCAACGGTAGAAGAGGTTCGGAGAATTGCTAGAAATTTGCGTCCCGCAATGCTGGATGACCTTGGCATAGTTGGCACCTTGTCCTGGTTTTTGCGTGATTTTGGCAAGATTCATAGGACTTTGAACCTGCAGGTTGAGATTAGTGCACCCGAAGAGGAAGTGCCCATAACACTGCGTACGCCCATTTTTCGGATTGTGCAGGAGGGCTTGAGCAATGTTGTTAAGCATTCCGATGCGACCGAAGTATTTGTGTCTTTGTCTAGCAATGAGAAGGGCATTTTCCTGGAAATTGCTGACAACGGAAGTGGCTTCAGATACGATGCCGACGGGTTAGAGTTCGACCCTTGTAGTGCCGGTCTTGGGTTGAAAGGAATGCGCGAGAGGGTCGAGTTTACGGGGGGTGATTTCGACATTCAATCTGCGCCCAATCAGGGGACATGGGTTAGGTGCAATTGGGGCACGATGTCCTATACCGAGGGCAAGGAATACTATGCGGCGCCGAAGTGATGGCTTTACTTTGCTGGAGTTGCTGGTGGTGGTGGTCATCATTGGCATGCTGGTTGGGTATGTTGGACCACGTTACTTCAAGCAGATAGGTAAGTCGCAAGTCACTGTCGTTCGTGATCAGATGCACGCGTTCGGTCAAGCGTTCGATCAGTATCGGCTGGATGCTGGACATTACCCCGGTGCCGAAGAGGGCTTGCAGGCGTTGGTTGTCAAGCCTCCCAATGAGTCAAAGTGGGATGGGCCTTATCTCAAGAAAGGCATACCCCTCGATCCCTGGGGCAATCCTTACGTCTACAAGCAGCCTGGTGAGCACGGCGAGTACGACTTGATTTCGTATGGCAAGGACGGAGTTCCAGGTGGCACCGGTGAGAGTGCCGATTTGGGCAATTGGGAATAAGGAGCTTATTGCCCATGCGATTTGAGGTCCGCGCACTTGACCGGAGCACTGGCATTGTGTCCATAGTGTTGGATGCCGTAAGTGCTGAAGCGGCATCGGACCAGGTGCTGCAAAAAGGGTTTGCCGTGTTAAGGGTGCGTGCCGAGACGGCAGACAGTTGGCGCCGCTGGTTCAGTGGAACATCCCAAGTGTTGCCGCTGGGGCAGTTTAGCCAGGAGCTACTGACATTGCTCGAGGCGGGGCTGTCCATAGTGGAGTCGATAGAAACGCTTCGCGAGAAGGAAATGCGGGCCGATCGCCGGCAATTGTTGAGCCAACTGGTCCACGCCCTGTATCAGGGAGAGTCACTTTCACAGGCGCTGGAGCATTTTCCGGCTGTATTTCCTGCGCTTTATACGGCAACTGTGCAAGCCAGCGAGCGGTCCGGCGACCTGGCTGAATCTCTCGGGCGTTATGTTGCGTACCAAAGCCAGCTCGACCTCGTGCGCAAGAAAATGATAAGCGCGTCAATCTATCCGGCGCTACTGGTGTGCGTTGGAACTTTGGTCATAGCGTTCTTGCTGGGTTACGTGGTGCCACGATTTTCGCGTCTGTTTGAAGATTTGGGGCGCGATTTGCCTTACATGTCGCGCATGCTTATGAATTGGGGCATGCTTGTTGCTGACCATTCTGTACCCTTGGCGGCAGGCATCTTGAGCGTCTTTGCTGTGCTTGGTTTTTGGCTGCGTATGCCGTCAACGCGCCAGGCGCTGGTCTCACGTCTGATGGCAATTCCTGCTTTGGGAGAACGGGTCCGGGTGTATCAATTAGCGAGGTTCTACAGGACTTTGGGAATGTTGCTGCGGGGCGGGATCCCCATCATGGCATCCCTGAACATGACGGCTGGGTTGTTGCAGGGTCATTTGCGCAACCATTTGCAACAGGCAACGCGAAAGATCAGTGAAGGTGTACCCATATCCTTGGCGATGGAAGGGTGCGGTCTGACCACCCCCGTATCTTCGCGCATGCTGCGCGTAGGCGAGCGCACCGGGCAGATGGGTGAAATGATGGAGCGCATAGCGCGTTTTTACGATGACGAGATTGCACGCTGGGTGGACTGGTTTATTCGACTGTTTGAGCCCATTTTGATGCTTGTCATCGGTGTCGCAATTGGCGCGATCGTGGTGCTGATGTACTTTCCCATCTTTGAACTTGCCGGGAGCTTGAATTGAACCCGCAACAGCACCTGCCCATTCCCGAGCAGATGCTGGTCCAAGCACGTCAGCAGGCACTTGCCGATGGACGTTTGGTGGTTGAGGTGCTGGAGGAACTACATGGCGGAACAACTGAGGAATTCATTTCTGCGTTAGGGCGTTTGCTGGGGCGGCCAGTCTTGAACATGGGTGAAATCCGTGCGCTTGCGACCGCTTTTGAAGTGTTGCCCTTCAAGGAAAGCCTGGCGCATGACTGTTTGCTGCTCGCAGACAGTAGCGGGGCGCTGCGTTTGGTGGTGGATGACCCATTTGATGCAAACATTCTGTCTTGGGCCGATGCGCGTATCGCGCAGGACTTTACCGTTTGCTTGGCACATCGAAGCGATATCGCCGCTTGGCAGGCACAACACGAAGATAGTTTGAACGCCATTGATGGTGCATTGACGCAGACCGACACAGCCGGTCCGGGGAGTGGTTCGGTTGAGGAGTTGAGCTTTCGTGGGATATCCGAGGACAGTAGCCCGGTAGTGCGTCTGGTCAATTCGACCCTTTACGACGCCCTGCGTGCTGACGCGAGCGATATTCATCTGGAATCAAATTTGGGTGGCATGACCATTCGATACCGCCTTGACGGTGTTTTGTCGGCGGTAGGTTCTGTGCCTTCGGTCCAACTTGCCGAACAAGTCATCTCACGCATCAAGGTTATGTCTGAGTTAGATATTGCTGAGCGTCGCATTCCCCAGGACGGACGATTCCGGGTCAGGATTGGTGGACGTGAGGTCGACTTGCGCGTGTCAATCATGCCAAGTATTCACGGCGAAGATGCGGTGTTGCGGGTGCTGGACAAGAAATCACTAAATGTTCAGGCCAAGGGGTTGCAACTTACAGGTCTGGGGTTTGACGAAGTCACAGCGCAGGTATTGCGGCGCCTCGCCAGTTTGCCCTATGGCATGTTTTTGGTCACTGGTCCCACCGGTTCGGGCAAGACCACGACACTTTATGCCGCCATTTCAGAAATTAATCACGGCTATGAAAAGATCGTTACGATTGAAGACCCGGTGGAGTATCAGCTACCGGGTGTCCTGCAAATTCCGGTCAATGAGCGCAAAGGGTTGACATTTGCGCGGGGGCTGCGGTCCATCTTGCGTCATGATCCTGACAAGATAATGGTGGGTGAGATTCGTGATCCTGAAACCGCCCAGATTGCTATTCAATCCGCTTTGACCGGTCACCTGGTCTTTACTACCGTGCACGCCAATAACGTGTTTGATGTGCTTGGGCGATTTGCGCATATGGGAGTGGATCCCTATGCGTTTGTTGCAGCGCTCAACGGTATATTGGCCCAGCGTTTGGTTCGCGTGATCTGTCAAAACTGCGCAGAAGATTATGTGCCCGATGCGGGGTTGCTTGAAGAATCTGGTTTGGCCAATGCAAACCTTTCCGTCTTTCGGTTTCGAATTGGACGCGGCTGCGGCCATTGCAGGGGTACTGGATACAAGGGGCGTAAATCGATTGCCGAAATATTGCACCTAACGGATGCCATCAGGGAATTGATCGTTGAAAAGGCGCCTGTGCGGCGCATCAAGGAGGCTGCTGTGGCCGATGGCACACGCTTTCTGAGAGACTCCGCAATGGATTTGGTGAAGTCTGGCGAGACGACCTTGATGGAAATCAATCGTGTCACTTTTGTCGCCTGAAACCCTTCACGTCTTTCTCAGTCCGTCCAATCTGCTGGCGGTGAGTCGTAGCCGTTGGCGTCGTCGAATGGTTCAAACTAGAGACTATCCCGTCGTGCGCAAGGATGACGAGTCCTTGCAGGATCTACTGGCAGGGTTCTCGGTTGCGTTGAGCGAGTTCAACTGCAGACGCGTGCGAGTGGTGCTATCACACCATTTTGTCCAGTTCCGACTGCTTGACGGGCGAGTTGATCTTGCCAACGAAATGGAGTTCCATGCCTTGGCGCAATTGGAATATTCTGCAGCGTTTGGTGCGATGGCAGATGAATGGCTTATTGCCCTGAGTGATGAGTCTCCGGGCTTGCCGCGAATTGCGGCAGCGCTTTCAAAGGGATTGTTAAAGGGGTTGGTCGCAACAGCCAGTGCGGCACATGTAGACCTTTTGGCAATCAAGCCTTACCTCGCGGTCATGACCGATTTCTGGATACGTAACCTGCACGACGCCACTCCTTGCAGTTGGTTGATGCTGCATGAACCAGGTCGGCTCTGTATGGTTGCATGGGGGCGCGGCAAGTGGCAATGGGTTCGACATTTGCGGGTTGGTGAAGACTGGCAGCAAAAGCTCTTGGAGAGTTTGCAGACAGAGGCGCATCTTGCGGGACTGGAAGCGCACGTGAGCAACACCTATGTTTGCGCACCGTCGGCCACACGCGAAGCACGCGAGTCACTGCGGAGTTCAGGATTTCGCATCTTGGAGCCACGCAGTGAACTCGGATTTTTGGCTGATCATCACGGTGCTTTCGCTGCGGCATGGATGGGATGAGGTAACCGAAATGCATCTGGATTTTCTCCATCCACGGCGTTCTCCAAGCCCTTGGGGTTGGTTGATGTTGGTCGCAAGCATACTGTTCTGCGGGTTCGTTCTTGAATGGTACTTGATTCAACTGCAGCCGGAATTGCAGCGTAGCGAGAGCGAACTGAACCGCGCAATGCGACAGGTCAGGCCGACCGAACCCACCACTGCGCGCTTGTCTGACAAACAATTGGCCTCCGATTGGAAGCGTGCTGCGAAAGTGGCACAGGAGTTGGGCGCGCCATGGGTCAGCGTTTTTGGCATCCTCGATGGGGCTGCTGAGCAACCCCTTGCACTACTGAGCGTTGACATCGACAGTGTGCGGCGTGAAATGGTATTGTCGGGCGAGGCGCGCAACTACGCTTCCATGCTGGCCTACTATGGATACCTCCAGAAACACAGGATGCTGGTCGGCGTGGATTTGCAACTCCATCAGGTTAACCGTCAGGACAATGACAAGCCGGTGCGTTTTCGGATTACGGCGCATTGGGAGGGCTCTGTATGAGTGTTGGCGCCGTGCGCACCCGCATTGCCTACCTATTGCTCCGTGGTGGTTGGCCAGCGTGGCTTGGCTTACTTTGTTTGGCGGCGGTCATTGGGTACTGTGTCTTGGAGGTGTTACCAGCCTTCAATCGGCTTGCTGAAGTCCGCGAACGCAAGGAGATGCTTACTGTTCAGCAGGCGACTGTCGGTGGCACGGTAAGGCGCTCCGCGCCGCAGCAGTTGGAAGATTTTTACCGTGACTTCCCGGTTGGAACGACTGTGCCTGACGTTTTGGCTGGCATCAACCAAATAGCGCTGGATCAACAGCTTGCCTTGGAGTTCGGAGAGTATTCGATGGGTAGGGAGCAGGGTGCACGCCTCGATCAGTTTCGTATCACGCTTCCAATCAAGGGACACTATGTTCAAGTGCGCAAATTCATTGCCCAGGTGATGATTGCGCACCCGGCTCTGGCGCTGGAAATTCTGTCGGTCCGGCGCGAAAAAGTTTCGCAGGAAGGGATTGAGGGGCGCATCGTCTTTTCGCTGTTTCTGGAGCATTCGCCATGACGGCAATGCGTCGACGTTGGTTGCTCGGACTGGGCCTGGCGCTGACCTGCATTCTCGTTTGGTTTGCGCCGCAGGATGAAGAACAGGTGCCTAGGCCTAGAACCGGTACCGTGCAACGCGCGCAGGGTATGGATGCCGACATTTCGACTGGCTCCTCGTCTGTGGTCCGTCCCCGTTCAGATCCGATGCGGTCGGATCAACTCGTGCGTCATGATCGCACAATCGGTTCCGACATTCCAGACTTGTTCAAGCCGACGTCTTGGTATGTGCCACCACCGCCTCCTCCTCCAGCGCCACCAGTTCCGCAGCCACCGCCGGCGGTGCCTACTGCTCCTGCTTTACCCTTTGTGTACATGGGACAAATTATCGATGACCAGCAGGTGCAAGTCATTCTCGCGCATGGGAACCGAGTTGTGACGGCAATAGTGGGAGACATCATTGAAAAATCATACCGGCTGGAAAGTGTCAAGGGTGGCCTTGTGACTTTCGTATATATGCCACTGGACATCAAACAAACACTTGCGACAGGGCTTGCACCATGAATGATTTCAGGCTTGCTAATTGGAGACACCCTGCGTGCCGAGGACTGGGAGGTGGGCTTACCGCCATTGCAACTGCGCTGCTATTGGCTGCCTGCGCTCCGGGCCAAATCGCGCGTGACCAGGGTCTCACCCTCTTGACCGAGGCAAAGTTCGAGGAAGGTTTGGCTCTACTGGCGGAGTCGGTAAGGCAAAACCCGGGGAGTGCGCAAATGCGCAGCGACTACCTTTTTCAGAGGGGGATGATTGCGGACCGGCTCTTGTCAGAAGCTGCTGCGCAGCGGCGTGCCAATCGACTTGATGCTGCCGAAGTCTTGTATCGCAGAGTGTTGGCCTTTGATTCCAATAGTGCCGCATCACGGCAGGGGTTGACCGAACTCGACACCCAGCGGCGCCACGAACGCCTATTGGATGAAGCCGAGGGCTTGACCAAGAAGGGTGACCTTGCAGGTGCACGATCGCTCCTGGCTGTGGTGCAGGTTGAAAACCCGGCGAATCCCAGAGCAACCAAGATTCGTAACCAAATTGAAGAGCCAACCTTGAAGGAAAATCTTGCCGGCGCGAGTCTGAACATCAAGGGGCGCAAGCCATTGACACTGCAGTTTCGTGATGCCAACTTGAAGATGGTGCTCGAAGCAATCGCTCGCGCCACCGGCGTCAACATCATGCTTGACAAGGATGTCCGCAACGATATTAAGGTCACCATATTTGTGCGAGACACGCCGGTGGAAGAGACGCTCGATTTGTTGCTGATTCAGAATCAGTTGGAGAAACGAGTACTGGGTGATAACACGGTATTGATCTACCCTGCTACCTCAGCGAAAGAGAAGGAATACCAGGATCTCAAGATCCGTCGCTTTGCGCTGGGCAATGCCGATCCAAAGCAAGTACAAAACATGTTAAAGACCATACTTAAGGTCAAAGATATCTTCGTGGATGAAAAGACCAGCGCAGTCGTCATTCGCGATAAGCCTGATGTGGTGCGACTAGCGGAACGACTTGTCGCGGCGATGGATCAAGCAATTCCTGAAGTGATGCTCGAAATCGATGTCATGCAGGTTGACCGCAAGCGGATGTTGTCGCTTGGCATTGACTGGACGCAAAGTTTTACTTGGTCCCTACGTGACAAGATGACTCTTCAGGATTTCAGGAATGCAACCGCTGCAGACGTCAATGTCTCGGGGTTTTCAGTGACCGCCAACGCGTCGAAGACCGATGGCGACGTCAATGACCTTGCAACCCCGCGGATCAGAGTCCGAAACAAGGAAAAGGCAAAGATTTTGGTCGGAACACGCAATCCTGTGGTGTCCAGTGCCGCGACTCCGGCCGTGGCGGGGGGAGGCGCCACCGTTTACAACACCAGCGTTACCTATATCGAGACCGGCATCAAGGTAGAGGTGGAGCCAGACATCCACCCGGATGGAGAAGTGGCGATCAAGCTCAATCTGGAAGTAAGTAGTGCAGGTGCGCAAATCAACACAGGCGCTTCGGGTACGGTGGCCTTTCCGGTGAATACCAATAACGTCACTACCCTGCTGCAACTCAAAGACGGGGAAACGCAAATTTTGGGAGGATTGCTGCAAACCCAGGCCGATCAAAGTCAGTCCAAGATTCCTGGCGCGGGCGATGTACCGGTGTTGGGGCGCTTGTTTGGTTCGACCAAGGATACTTGGAATAAGACGGAACTCCTGTTGGCAATTACCCCGCACATCATTCGCAATGTTTCGTCTGACCACGCAGACTTGATGGAGATGTGGTCGGGCACTGAGGCACAAGTGCGTTATGGCGCGCCTAATGTGAAGGCTGCAGGCACAGGGGTGGTGGGACAGAATAGTGCCGCAGTTCCTTCGTCAGGTGCTGCACTAACCCCCGCACCAGTTGCCAGACCTGCAGTGGCTCCCGCAGCCATGTTGATGCCAAGTCTGCAAGGTCCCAGTCAGGCGACTGTGGGCGACAAACTGAACATCACCTTTGGAGTTATTGGGGGGCCGGCTCTTTCCGCCGTCAATGCCGTTATTCGATATGACGCGACTGTTGTTCGTGCGGTAAACGTTGCCGAGGGCGATGTTCTCAAGAAGTCAGCAGCACAGGTCAGGTTTGACCGAAATATTGACGAAGGCGCAGGCACCGTCGCTCTGAATTTGACTGCCGCCGAGGGTGGTATGGCACCAGGGGGTGGAAACCTTGTAGTCATTAGTTTCGAAGTGCTAGCGGGCGGAAATGCCAATGTAGGACTCAAGAGTTTGACTGCGACCGGTCTTGGCGGCAACCCCGTGCAGGCATCTAATGCAACGCCGTTGCAGATCGTTGTACCATGAGTCGACGGACCGTGAGCCGCGGTTTTACGCTGATTGAACTGCTGGTGAGCGTGGTGATTGTGGGTTTGTTGGCATCGGTGGCGGTGCCGATGGCAGAGTTGACTGTGAAGCGTAGTAAAGAGCGCGATTTGCGAGAGGCGTTACGTGAGTTGCGTAGCGCGATTGACTCTTACAAACAGGCAGCCGATGACGGACGCATAAAGAAGGACGCGCTGTCGGCCGGATTTCCTCCCGATCTCAATGTCTTGGTGGAGGGCGTAATCGACGCGCGAAGTCCAGTGCCTGACCATCGAATCTATTTCCTTCGGCGTATACCACGCGACCCGTTTTCAGTGCCTACGGGGGATGCAGTTTCAAACTGGGGTAAGCGGAGTTCCGCCAGTCCACCGGATGCCCCTGCCGATGGGGTCGACGTATTCGATGTCTACTCACAGTCAATGGAGACGGGGCTCAATGGCATCCGTTACCAGCTATGGTGAAACAGTCTCTGCGAGGCTTTAGGGCTCGCTTGGCGTCTGGTGGGTTCACTTTGATCGAGTTGATGGTGGTGTTGGCGGTGGTTGCACTACTCTTGTCGGTGGCAGTACCGCGCTACTTCCATAGCGTTAATCGATCCAAGGAAAGTGTCTTGCGTGCCAACCTTGCTGTGACGCGAGACGCACTGGACAAGTTCTACGGTGACAAGGGTCGTTATCCGGATTCGCTGGACCAGTTGGTCCAAAGCCAATATATGCGCGCTTTGCCGATGGACCCCATAACCGAAAGCAACGCCACCTGGATTTTGGTGGCACCAAGCCAGACCGAGCGCGCTGGCGCTGTGTTTGATGTGCACAGTGGCGCCACCGGAAAATCTA
>CAIPGC010000298.1 GCA_903864505.1 uncultured beta proteobacterium
ATTTCTGGTTGGTCATGATATTCGGGCCAATCCGCGAAAAATTTGTTGAGTTCGCTTGAATTCTTGTTGTGATCACGAACCAATGCGCCAAGTACGTCAAAGGCAAGTTGGGTGCATGGCTCCCTGATGGCCACTTCAAATTCCCCCGCCTGTGGCCAGTCAAATTCCCCCAGGCAGGACGGGTAAATTATCGATCTTTTGGGCTCTCTGGGTCTGGCCTCCTTTCTTCGTAACTTTCCCCTGACTTTTTGGTTTCATTTTCAAATGGCTGTTTGGCAAGCGCAGCGCGTCAGGCCGGAGGCGAAACGTCGGGGAGCGGTGGGCAACTGTCGCACGGGCGCTTTAGCGACGGCTGTCCACAGGCTCGTCCTGTGGGCAGGACAGTTGTCCACGGCGGGCGTGTTTCTCACGCTGCACCGGCACCGGTAAGGCGCTGCGCAGCCTCTTTCAGCCGGTAACTCTTGCCCTCAAACGCCAGCAGGGCCGAGCGGTGCATCAGCCGATCCAGAATGGTCGTACTCATCGTGTTGTCGCCCAAGTATTTGCCCCAATCCTCAACGATCCTGTTGGAAGTGACCATGATCGAGCGGCGCAGCTTGTAGCGCCGGTGAACCACCGTCTGTAGCAACTCAGCAGCACCGTCAGAGATACGCCGGGCCAGGAACAGATCGTCAAGCACCAGCAGGTCAGGCTCCAGCATCCCCTTGAGTAATTTGGCCTGCTCAGATGGGCTAGCCAGACAGTAATGCGCAAACACGCTGTCGGCCTCCACGTAGCGTACGCCGTAGCCCTGTAGCGTGGCCTGGTAGGCAACAGCTTTGGCGATATGGCTCTTGCCGGTACCAGGCTTGCCAATCAGCAGCCCATTGATGCCCTCGGTGATGAACTTCAAGGTGTGCAGCTCAAAGCACGCCTGGCGCGGCACCTTCGGGTTGAAGTGCCAGTCAAAGTCATTGAGCGTGAGGCGCTCATCGAGCCCGCACTGCTTGAACCGGCGCTCGGTGAGTCGCGAACGCCGCCGGTCAAGTTCATCTTGCACCAGCATCCAGAAGGTTTCAACGAAGGGCTGCTCGCTGGCCTGGGCTTGCAGGATACGGGTCTCCAGTGTGGCCGCCATTCCCGACAGGCGCAGCTCAATCAGGGCGCGTTCAATCTCTTGTTTGGTCAATGCCATACGGGTGCCTCTACTTGAGCTTGTGCTTGGGTTGCTGCCAGAGTGGCGCTTGTGTGTGCGCCCAGGGTGAACAGATCGGCGTAGTCATCGCCAGCGCGGATCAGCGCGTGGCTCTGGGTAAGCGGGCAGCTCGCTTCAGAATTGGGCGCATCGAGCAGGGCCAGTGCCTGCGCCGTGAGCTGCTCGGTCAAGGTTTTGACATGGCCGTAGCTGCACACGCCCTCATCCATGGCGCGCTCGCAGGCGGCCTCGATCAGGCGGCGCGGGTAGCGCCGTACCAATCCGACAATGCCCCACATCTGGCGCTGACCGACACGGCCTTCACGCTCGAACAGGGTCTCACACAGCTTGTGGGTGGCCACGCCAATGGCCTTGGCTTGACTCAGAATGCGCTGTGTCTCGCGCGATGGATTGAAGACGCGCTCGTTCATGGGCAGCACCACGGTACCGGGTTTCTCAGCCCGGTCATGGCTGCGTAGCAGGGCTTGCGTCTTGAGGTCACGGATTTCCAGGCGACGCGCAAACAGGCGCACCAGCACCCGGCTGCCAATGGGGGCCGGTCGGGCGGCATAACTGCTGTGCTCAACCCGCACGCACGAGTCGTCGTTGACGGTGTACTGGCCCTCGGTAAAGTATTGCATGCCAAGCAGTGGCAGGGGCAACAGATTGGGTTTCTCTTCCTGGAACATGGCCTCGACCTGGCGGCGCTCGCTGCCGTGAATGCGCTGAGCGGCCCACTTGGTTTCCCAGTGTTCGAGGTGCTGGTTTTGCTCCTCAATGGATTCAAAGCGCCGCCCCTTCAGGGCTGTGGCCTGGGTGTGACCGATGGCATGCTCAACCGTGCCTTTGCGGTTGGGGTCACACACCCGCGCCGGATCAGCCACCACGCCGTAATGTTTCAAGGTGGCGGCGTAGACCGCATTGAGCTCGGGCTCGTACAGGTCGGGTTTGATGACGCCTTCCTTGAGGTTGTCGAGCACCACGTAGCGGCAGGCACCGCCGAAGTAGCGCCAGGCCTCTTCGTGCAGGCGAGCCCAGGTCTCCTGGCTGGACTTCCACACCACCCGGCGAAAGCTGCGCCGGGAGTAGCGCAGGGTCATCACAAACAGGCGCGGCTTGCGAAAGCGATCCGTACCGGCAACCCGGGTGAGTGCGCCCTCGCCGTAGTCAACCTGGGCTTCTTCGCCGGGGGCAAATTGCAGACGGTCAAATTGTTCGGGTTCGTGTTTGCACAGGCCGCCGCAGAAGCGCTTGACGCTGTTGTAGGCGCCGCCAAATCCATGGCTGTCGACCAGGTCTTGGTAGATGGCCATGTAGTTGCGCTTGAAGCGCAGTTGGGCTTCGATGAACGCCCGGTGGGGCTCGCAGATAGAGGTCGTTAGCTTGAGCTGAGCCGGTGGCCGGGGTGGGGGAATTTGAGCGGGTGTGCCGGTGGCCACCCCGGGGGAATTTGACTTGAACTCCTCTATGCGTTTGGCATAGGTGCGAATGGTCTTGCGATCAATTCCGGTGACGCGTTCAATCTGGCGGTGGCTGGTGTTGGACTCCAGAAGAGTCGAAATAGTTGTTTGTAGATGTGGTTTCAAGACGTTCAATCAGGTTTCCCCTCGGTTAGTGAGGGGGTGAAGGTAACGTCCTGCCTGGTACTGGCCGAGGCGGCGAAACGGCGGGGTTCAGCCCGTCATCTCACCGCGCTCAGGGTGGGGGAATTTGAGGTGGCCACAAGTGGGGGAATTTGGGTGGCCATCAGGGC
>CAIPGC010000299.1 GCA_903864505.1 uncultured beta proteobacterium
CAGCACCGTGCCGCTGCTGCCGCAAAGGCGCTGGGGATGAAATACATCACCGGCACTGAAATCTCGGTCACGTTCATTGAGCAGACCGTCCACATCGTTGGCCTGGGATTTGATCCTGATGATGCAGGTTTGATTCAGGGGCTGGAGCAAACCCGCGGCGGACGCGAAAAGCGCGCGATGGAAATGGCGGACGGACTCGCCAAAGTCGGCATCAAGGGCGCGTTTGAGGGAGCGCTCAAGTTCGTTGGAAACCCAAAACTTATCTCGCGGACGCATTTCGCCCGCTTTCTGGTGGAGAGCGGCGTGTGCCGGGAAACCAACGAGGTATTCAAGAAATACCTGACCGAAGGCAAGCCTGGGTTTGTACCCCACCGCTGGGCCTCCCTCAAGGACGCAGTCACGTGGATTACGCGTGCTGGCGGTATGGCTGTGATTGCGCACCCGGCCCGCTACAAGTTCACCCCGAATGAAGAATTTGCCTTGTTCACCGAGTTCCGGGCGCACGGGGGGCGAGGCGTGGAGGTGGTTACCGGTAGCCACTCACCCTCGGAATACCTGACCTACGCAGAAACCGCCCGCGAGTTCGGTCTGGCCGCCTCAAGAGGGAGCGATTTTCACAGCCCGGACGAAAGCCATACCGAACTGGGTACTCTGCCCTTTCTGCCAGACAACCTGACACCCGTATGGGAACCACTGGCAGCACGCATTCAGTAGCATGGCGCAATACTTCGAGGTTCACCCAGAAAACCCCCAGCCACGCCTTTTGAAACAGGCTGTGGCACTGCTGGAAAAAGGCGGGGTTATCGCCGTTCCTACCGACTCCAGCTACGCACTGGTCTGCCACCTCGATGACAAGCCTGCAGCCGATAGTTTGCGCCGCATACGTGGGGTGGACGACAAGCACCACCTCACCTTGCTCTGTCGCGATCTGAGCGAACTGGCTAATTACGCACGCGTCGACAACCGTCAATTTCGCCTGCTCAAGTCCGCCACGCCCGGACCCTTCACCTTCATTCTGGAGGCCAGCAAGGAGGTGCCGCGGCGCGTCAGCCACCCCTCGCGCAAGACCATCGGGCTGCGTGTGCCGGAACACAGGTCGCTTCAGGATCTGCTCGAACTTCACGGCGCACCTTTTTTGGCGACCACCCTGATCGCACAGGGAGAAACCGAGCCCATGAATGATGCGCAGGAAATTCGAGAGCGTTACGAGCGCCTGATTGCCGCAGTCGTGGATGCCGGTGCCTGCGCACACGAACCAACGACCGTGGTCGATCTGACGGAATCAGAACCCCTGCTGATACGCAGGGGCCGCGGCGACATCAGCTTGCTGGGGTTGTAACTATCACTAGCTATCCAGCACGCTGATACTCAGTTCCTTACCCTACCTAAAACTACACCCTATTTGTGGACACCTCTAACATTATTCAATCCGTAGCCCTGTACGCGCTACCCGTGCTCTTTGCAATCACCGTACACGAAGCTGCGCATGGGTACGCAGCGCGCCACTTTGGCGATAACACTGCCTGGAAGTTGGGTCGGATCACGCTCAACCCTCTCAAGCACATCGACCTGTTCGGTACCATCCTGTTGCCGCTCCTTCTTATTGCGCTATCGAGTCCTTTTGTATTTGGTGCAGCCAAGCCCGTGCCAGTACGGTTTGGAAACCTGCGCAATCCGAAGCGCGACATGATCTGGGTAGCCTTGGCTGGCCCAGCCGCGAATCTTGCCATGGCGCTTGTGTGGGGCTCCTTGTTTTATGGACTCAGCGCGCTGGGCATCTCAGAAACATTCTTTATCAAGATGTGTCAGGGTGGAATTGCAATCAACGTAGTCCTGTTTGCATTCAACCTGTTTCCACTGCCGCCATTGGATGGGGGTCGTATTCTGGTGGGGCTGCTACCCTACCGGCAAGCTGCCTTGATTTCGCGGATCGAGCCATTTGGCATTTTTATCGTGCTGGCACTGTCATTCGCTACACCGGTCATCGGGGGTTTTTGGATGCAGCCCGTCATGTCCCTGGCCTATGGTGTGATTGACCTGATACTCACACCGCTTTCCATGTTGGTCCACTAATTTCGCAATACTGCTTTCATGACTTCAGTTCGCTTTCTCACCGGCATTACCACCTCGGGCACGCCCCATCTTGGCAACTACGTCGGATCCATTCGACCGTCGGTACGCGCCAGTCTGACCCATGGCGTGGAAAGCTACTATTTTCTCGCCGACTATCACGCATTGATCAAAACCGAAGAGCCCGGGCGCATACAACGCTCAACCCTGGAAATCGCGGCTAGCTGGTTGGCCGCCGGACTTGACCCGGATCGCGTCACGTTTTACCGCCAGTCGGACATACCCGAGATTCCGGAACTCACCTGGTTCCTGACCTGCGTCACAGGCAAAGGCGTGTTGAACCGGGCACATGCCTACAAGGCAGCGGTAGATAAAAATGCGGCCGCCGCACTGGACCCAGACAGCGATGTCAACGTGGGCTTGTTCATGTACCCGGTCCTCATGGGCGCCGACATTCTGATGTTCAATGCACACAAAGTACCCGTGGGTCGCGATCAGGTGCAGCATCTGGAGATGGCACGCGACATGGCCAACAGTTTCAACCACCGCTATGGCAACCATTTTGTGCCGCCCCAGGCCGTGATTGAAGAATCGGTGGCCACCTTGCCGGGGCTTGATGGTCGCAAAATGAGCAAGAGCTACGACAACACCATTCCCCTGTTTGCGTCGCGCCAACAATTGCAAAGGCTCATTGCCGGCATCGTCACCGACTCGAGGCTTCCGGGTGAGCCCAAGGATACCGAAGGCTCCGCGCTGTTCCAGATCTACCAGGCTTTCGCAACGGAGCAAGAAACCCATGCCCTGCGCCACGCATTTGCCCAGGGTATCGCATGGGGCGAGGCAAAACAGTTCTTGTTCGACCGCGTCGACCAGGAAATCGCACCCATGCGCGCCGCCTATCAGGAACTCATCAAAGACCCGCAGCGCATCGAAACGATCCTGCACAAAGGAGCCCAGAAGGCACGCATCGTAGCAACACCGTTCATGGCAGAACTGCGCCATGCAGTGGGACTGCGCCCGCTTGGACAATCCATGTCCGCGTCGACCTCAAAATCCGCCAAGTCCTCCATTGCTTCGTTCAAACAGTACCGCGAAGGAGACGGCAAGTTCTATTTCAAGCTGGTTGATGCCAGCGGCAAGGTACTACTGCAAAGCCTGGGTTTCTCTTCACCCAAGATGGCCGGGCAAACCATTGGATTGCTGCAACAGCAGGGCCCGTCAGCACTCGGCGCGCTGGCGGCCCAACTCGAGCCCATTTCAGAAGACCAACTGGAAGTGGTCAGGGACGCGCTGAACAGTATCCTGCCGCGCTAGGTCGCTGGCTATACAGCCTCGGGCACCATTTCAATAGCACCGCACGGACACTCTGCCACGCAGACCCCGCAACCCTTGCAGTAGTCATAGTTAAACTTGAACCGGTTGCCCGGGCCTAGCTTGATGACGGCGTTGTCAGGACACACGCCATAGCAGTTATCGCACTCGAAGCAGTTGCCACAGCTCAGACAGCGGCGTGCTTCAAAGAGGGCGTTGTCTTCCGTCAGACCGCCCTGCACCTCGTCAAAGCTGCTGGTACGGCGCGCAATTTCAAGTTGCGGTCGCACGGTACCGGGCGCATCGCTGTAGTACCAGGGGTTGAGGTTCTCGAAAGTTGCAGGCGCGTGCTTTTCTGCCTGAACCGACTGCGTATTGCGCAGCCAGGCATCGATGTTGCGCGCGGCCTTCTTTCCATGCCCCACCGCCACGGTCACGTTACGATCCGCCGGGACCATGTCGCCACCGGCGAAAATGCCGGCACGTCCGGTCATCATCGTTTTCGGATCAACTTGCACCACACCGTCTTTTACATCCAGGCCCGGAACACCTTCGAGTAGCGACAGGTCCACATCCTGGCCCAGAGCCAGCACCAAAGAGTCAGCCTCCAATGTCTCAAACTCACCGGTCGGTTGCGGATTGCCTTTTTCGTCAAGCGCCATTTTTTCGATGGTCAGAGCGCCCTGGTCCGCCTGCTTGATGGTGGAAAGCCACTTGACCATCACACCTTCTTGCATCGCCTCCTCACATTCAAAGTCATGCGCCGGCATTTTCTCGCGGTTACGCCGGTACACAATGATGGCTTCGGTCGCGCCCAAACGTTTGGCCGTGCGTGCTACGTCGAACGCGGTATTGCCGCCACCGTAAACCACTACACGGCGACCGAGCATGGGCTTGTCCTCACCCTCCATGGAACGCAGCACCGAAACAGCATCCAGAATGTGCGTAGAGTCCTTGGCAGGAATATAGGTGCGCTTGGCGATGTGCGCACCAACAGCAAGGAATGCTGCGTCAAAGGCGCCAGCTTTCATATCGTCTTCGATGTTCTCGACTTTGGTGCCCAGTTCCACCTTGACACCCATTGCCACAATGCGCTGCATTTCAGCATCGAGCACATCGCGCGGCAGACGGTATTGGGGAATGCCAAAACGCATCATCCCGCCCATGAGCGGGCCGGCCTCTTTCACCGTCACGCGGTGGCCAAGTCGACGCAAATGGTAGGCGGCCGACATGCCTGAAGGACCGGCACCCACCACCAGCACATGCTTCCCGGATTCGGTGGCTGGGACCGCAAAGGACCAGCCGCGCTTGATCGCCTCGTCACCCAAGAAGCGCTCCACCGAGTTAATGCCGACCGGCGAATCCATTTGTCCCCGGTTGCATTTGCTCTCGCAGGTGTGGTAACAGACACGCCCCATCACCGCAGGGAACGGATTGTCCCGCGTCAGATGCGTCCAGGCCGCTTCGTAATCACCGCTCTCGGCGTGAAACAGCCAACCCTGAATATCTTCGCCTGCGGGACACTGCGCATTGCAAGGTGGCAGACGGTCGACGTACACAGGACGTTCCGTACGCCAGCTTCCGGTCTTGTTCGCCAACGAGGAACCCGGGTCCAGCGTGATGGCAAATGGTTTTTGCATGCTCATGCGAAGGTCTCCTCATTCAGCAATTTGAACCGGCGAATATTGCGGTCAGCGTCCGCTTGAATAAGCGCAACAGTTGCGGGATCACCTGCCCCACTGAACAAATGCGCAAAGCGCTTTTGAGGCTTCAGGTAGTCCTGCACCGGAACGCGCGAGCGAATCTTTGTGACGCTGGTCACTTCGCCATTCTCGGCTTCGAAGACCGGAAATATTCCGGTCTCGCGAGCAAGTCGAGCAAGACGGATGGTGTCGTGACTGGCCGCACCCCAGCCCAGCGGGCACGGGACAAGGATGTGCAGATAACGCGCCCCGCGCACACTCATGGCCTTCTCCACCTTGGCTTCCAAATCACGCAAGTCCGCCACGGTGGCGGTGGCCACATAGGGAATCTCGTGCGCCATGGCAATCAGTGGCAAATTCTTGCCCTGCCCGAATTCGGCACCAGGGTGAGCACCCACCGCCATGGTAGTTGCAGTCCGGGCCGCCGGCGGGGTCGCTGAACTGCGTTGCACGCCGGTATTCATGTACGCTTCGTTGTCGTAGCAGATGTAAAGCACGTCGTCGTTGCGTTCGAACATTCCGGACAGACAACCGAATCCAATGTCGGTGGTACCGCCATCACCGCCTTGTGCGATTACGCGCACATCGCTGCGCTGCTTACCCGCCTTGGTGGCCTTGACTTTGAGCGCAGCGGCAATTCCGGTGCCCACTGCAGCAGCATTTCCAAACAGCGAGTGAATCCACGGCAACTGCCACGAGGTTTCCGGGTACGGAGTGGAAAACACTTCGAGGCACCCCGTGGCATTGGCCGCAATGATCTGCCCCTGGGTAGCGCGCATGGCTGCATCGACCGCATAGCGGGCACCGAGTGCCTCACCACAGCCCTGGCAGGCACGGTGCCCAGAATTGATGGAGTTGCTGCGCTCCTCGGACGCCTGCACCGACCGTTGCTCTGGAGTCAACAGGCGGTTACCGACAGTAAATGTCCCGGTTTGGTAAAATTTGATGGTTTGTGTCATTTCAGGCCACCTTCGATGCAATTGCGCCAATGTCACGCAAGAGGTTTTCGGCGATGGGGCCGCTGCGCCGAATTTGCGCTTCGCGCTCCAGTTGCCGATTGACGATGCGCCAGTCTAAGTCCATGAAGGTCAACTGCGGCAGCGTGTCCGCAATGGCCTCACGCAGTGTGCGATGCAGTGATGCCTTGGTGATGGCTCGGCCACCCAGACCCGCCACCACGGTGTAGCCCTTCAGGCCGATCCCGGTCATGGCCAAGCGCACGTCGGTGGAAACCACACCACCCAGACCGACCGAGAAGCTCTTCTCCAGCACTACAAACTTCTTTGCATTCTGCAGCACCGTGCGTACCGCAGCGATGGGGAAAGGCCGAAAAGACTGGATACCAAGCACACCAATCTTGATACCGTCTGCGCGCATTTCGTCGACGGTGTCTTTGATGGTTCCAATCACCGAGCCCAGTGCAATGACGATGGTCTCGGCATCTTCAGTCTGGTAGGTACGAATGAGCCCGCCCGAATTGCGTCCGAAGCGCGTCGCAAACTCCTCGGAAATCCGCGGAATGACATCGAGTGCCATCAGCTGCTTGGCGTGGGCGAGGTAGCGCACTTCCATAAAGGCCTCAGGACCGACCATGGCACCGATCGAAACCGGATCCGAAGTGTCGAGCACCTGGCGCGGCTCGTAAGACGGCAGGAAGGCATCCACTTCGGCCTGGGCCGGAATGTCAACGCGCTCGTACGCGTGGGTAAGGATAAACCCATCCATGCACACCATTACAGGCATAGAGAGTTCTTCGGCCAGTTTGAACGCCTGGATGTGCAGATCTACTGCTTCCTGGTTGCTCTCGGCAAAGAGTTGGATCCAGCCGCAGTCCCGCTGGCTCATGGAGTCGCTGTGGTCATTCCAGATATTGATCGGTGCTCCGATGGCGCGGTTGGCCACCGTCATCACGATAGGAAGACCCAGGCCCGAGGCGTTGTACACCGCTTCAGCCATGAACAAAAGCCCCTGACTGGCAGTAGCAGTATAGGTGCGCGCACCGGCAGCGGAGGAGCCAATGGCCACGCTCATGGCAGCGAATTCACTCTCTACGTTAATAAACTCGCATGGCGTAAGCGTTCCGTCTTTCACAAGCTCGCCCAAACCTTCAACAATGTGCGTTTGGGGTGAGATCGGGTAGGCGCAAATCACTTCGGGGCGCGACAGCGCCACTGCTTCGGCTACAGCGTGCGAGCCTTCAATTTGTTTAAGCATGGGACAGTTCCTCCATTTGCCGCCGGATGTACTGATACGCTTCAGTTGCTGCCGCCACATTGCCGTCAGCCACCTTGCCACTGAATTTGTCCCGAATGGCATGTGCCACCGCATCCAGCGTGATCAACCCGGACAATGCGGCAAAGCCACCCAACAGCACGGCATTGGGAAGTGGCCGCCCGATGTGTTTCATGGCAATCTCGGTGGCCGGGACCGTGGTCAGGCGCTCTTGACGAAACTTGCCGCTGATGTCTGCCAGGCCAAGCTCTTGATAGGTACGCTTGGTGTTGATGAGTACGAAACCATCCGGCTGCAGGCCCTGAAAAACATCCACCTGGTGCAACAGGGTGGGGTCCTGCACGATCAACACGTCGGGAGCCAGAATGGGCTCGCGTAAACGAATCTCTCGATCGTCAATTCGACAAAATGCCACCACCGGTGCGCCGGTGCGCTCTGACCCGAAACTTGGGAAAGCCTGTGCATGGCGCCCCTGTTCAAACGCCGCAATGGACAGCATTTCTGCTGCAGTAACCACGCCCTGACCACCGCGCCCGTGTATGCGAATTTGCAACATTGATGCCATCCTCTGCGTTATAAGAAGTGGCCGATTTTTCGCCTTCCACGGTCCAAAGTATTGATTTGAATCAATCAGAAAAAGGGTTTCTTTAACTAAATGAAATTCTATTTCATATAATGAAATATAGAATACTGGCGTGCCAAAATGCCGACAGCAGACCGCGTGCTGTGCCCTACCGAGCGCCGGGCCTCACACCTTCGCGATTTCAGTGTATTGCGCCTTTGCACCGCCTGCACATGGGGCAACTGCTCCTTGTAGACAGGTCGACTGGTAAAAGCAGATGCATATCTGCCTGCGCCACGATGCGCGCAGAACTATTCCATCGCGGTCTCAAGTCGCCGAATGGCCTGGCTCACTTCATTGGACGCATGCGCGAATTGGGTATCGTTGCTGAGGTATGCCGTAGCCAGGTCGTACTGTTTGTCATTAATGATCTCTGAAATGGCACCAGCCAGCATGTGGAACTCACGGTGGTGCATCAACAAGTCCTGAAACTCCGGCTTGCCCCAGTAGGACTTATAACCGTCGGAGTAAAGCCACTTGCCCAGATCACAACAATCGTCTCGCCGAATGACAACAGGGTCGAGGCATTCGCGCTCCGCTATTGCATAGCGCAATCTGTCTTTCCATTGTTGATGCCATTGTTCGGCGCTTTCGAGGGCAGAGTTCATATCAGTTGGCACAGTCTTAAAGTCTCCACCCCAATCGCGCCAGTGCTCGCCAAACAACTCGGCAGGATGTTGTGTGCGATCCGAGCCATTTCCGCATTGCATGGAGTCTGCCGGACAGTATTTGTCGCAGCCCCAGCAGAGCCGATGAGGGTTGGCTGGGTTATCAGGAAATTTTTTCATTTATACAGGGCACAGAGGGGACTATAGCCGTTTGCTTGCCATATTCAAACCCGGCATGAGGGGTAGCACGGCTGACAGAACTGAACGATCGCATTCCTCAGGGCACCGGAAAACTGAAGAGCAGTCACCTCTTCAGAACGTGCGCGGTCCAGCGTGACCGGTCTCGGTTGGCTCGATGGAATGCACAAGCTTTTGGCCGCAGATCTCTTGAATTGCAAGGTACAGGGGTTGCAGGCGCTGATACATGCGGCAGTAGACGCGACTGTAAAGTTGCTCATAAATACGGACGTGTTCAGGCTCGGGGAGAAACACCTGGCCAATGCGGGTCATCTTCTCCATGGCAGTGGCAATGTCAGGATGAAGGTCCAGGCTCACCGATGCCAGTACCGCAGCGCCCAGTCCACTGGTCTCGTACAGATGGGGTCGTTCACATGGAAGATTGAAGATGTTGGCAGTAATTTGCATAGCGGCATCGCTCTGTGAGCCGCCGCCCGACACCCGGACCCGGGTGATGCGGGTGCCGCTGCGCAGTTCAATGCGCTCCTTGGCTTCCCGCAAAGCGTAGGCAAGACCCTCAAGAATCGCCCGGTAGAGATGCGCGCGCGTGTGGAAATCTCCAAAGCCAATGATGGCGCCCTTGGCTTCCGGGCCAGGTAACTTGATGCCAGGGTTCCAAAAAGGCTGCAGCACCAGTCCCTGTGCGCCGGCAGGCACAGCATTCACCAATTCATCGAACAGGGTCTCCGGTGCCACACCACGATCCCGCGCAATCTGCTGCTCATGCAGGCCAAACTGCTCCTTGAACCAACTCACCATCCAGAACCCTCTGGTGATCTGAATCTCCGTGTTGTAGTGTTTTGGTACGGCCGCCTGGTACGGCGGGATGAAAGGAGTTGCTTCCAGATAGCGCTTTGTGGTGGTGTTGACGGTGGCCGTGGTGCCATATGACAGACACGCAATATCGGGGGTCAGACAGCCCGCACCTATTACTTCGCAGGCTTTGTCTGCAGCGCCGGCAATCACTGGCAGCCCCTCTGGAATGCCGGTATCGAGGGCCGCTGCGGCGCTGACCCGACCGATCAGCTTCCCCGCAGGCACCAACTCAGGCAGCATGGAGGGTCTTATAGGCAGGGCCTGCCATTTCCAGTCGGACAGACTGGCCCACCGGCCCTTCTTGTAATCAAACGGGATGTAGCCGACCTGGGATGCCACTGAATCCACAAAGCGCCCGGTGAAGCGGAAATTGAGGTAGCCCGACAGCAACAAGTATTTGTCGGTCTTGGCCCAGATCTCCGGTTGATACTGTGCGATCCAGTTGGCCTCCGCTTCCTTCTGAAAGAAACGCACCGTTTCATGCATCCCTATGGCCCGGAAGGCGACTTCCCACCACCACTTGAGTTTGGGGATGACATCCGCGCGGCGCTGGTCCAGCCAAACCATAGCCGGTCGCAGCGGCTGGCCGTACTTGTCCAAAGCAATGGTGGTACCTCGTTGGGTCGTGATCACCATGCCCGCTATAGCGCTCTTGGGAACACTTGTATTGGCCCACAAGTGCTGGCAGGCCTGGCACAATGCCTGCCAGAACGCCTGCGGATCGTTTTCCACCCATCCTGGCTGGGGCGACTGATAACTCGCCATTGCCACTTGCGACTTGTCCACCAGATTGCCATGCATATCAAAAAGCAATGCACGCACACTTTGTGTGCCGTTGTCGATAGCCAGGATATAGGGTTTGCTCATTCGGTCTTCCGTCGCAATTGGTCGTCATCCCGCACCGGAACTTGGTAGTGCGCCGCGATAATCTCTTCGTAACGTGATATCTCGTGTGCCCAGAGCGCTTCGCCCCAGCGCAGATGCGGCTCACACAAGGCACGTATTCGGGACAGATGTTCCACGCCGCCATGCCGCAGCAAAAGGCCCAGGCGCGTACGCCGCAACATCAGATCGTCCAGATGCACGACCGCTTCGCAGCGTGCCGCGATTGCAATTTCAAGCCAAAGCGTGTCGGTACCGGGAATAGTCTGCAGGTCGTCGTCTGTCGCCTGCGCACTCAGTTCTACTGCGCGCCAACCATAGCGCGCTGCAAGGCGGTGCCGAATTGACGCGCCCCACCGCGCAGGCAACAACCCCACCGAGGTGAAGATTGCCCCATCGTCACATGTGAAAGCTTTTTCCACATGAGGTGCCGCCAGCTCGAGCGCATCCTGCGCCATCAGCCGGAACGTGGTGAGCTTGCCCCCGGCCACAGTGATCAATCCGGACTCATCCAACACCACGTGATCACGCGCTGCCTTGGACGCAACTCCGACGCCTGAGTCCACCACCGGCCGCACACCGGCATAGCAGGCACAGACATCCGACTGCGTGATCCCGGCAGACGGGAACTGATCGTTTACCGCTTCGAGGAGGTAGTTCAACTCAGCCAACGTAATGCTGGCTTCTATGTTCAAGTCGTCAGCATGATCGAGATCGGTGGTGCCGATCAGAGTCGCACCCTCCCAAGGATAGAGGAACACCGGTCTGCCGTCCCCGGGGTGCATAAGGCTTATGCATTGCGACACCGGCAGACGCCAGAACGGTACTATCAGATGGCTGCCGCGCAATGGACGCAGCATCGGTTTGCCGCCCACACCTGCGCGTAACCGGTCGGCCCAGGCACCGGTGGCATTGACGAGGGCCTTGCAGCGCAATTCAGTACGCTTCCCCGTATTCACATCTTGCACTGTGAGACCGCATACCCTCCCTGCTTCAAGCTGCAGCTGTTGCGCGGCAGCATAGTTCAGCACCAGCGCGCCGTCGCGTTGCGCCTCCATTAACAAGCGATATACGAGCCTGGCATCGTCGGTCTTGGCATCTGTAAAAACCATGCCCCCACGCATCCGCCCC
>CAIPGC010000300.1 GCA_903864505.1 uncultured beta proteobacterium
GTATCAGGCCAAGGATCAAGGGCGAAATACCATTGTGTTTCACGAGGCAGGAAGATCGACTTGAACGACTGCAATGGCGAAACTGAATATCAACAAAATGTCTGTTCTTGACGGTGGCGGCTGTGTCGAGCAGTTTCTCCGGCCTATACCGTTAAGGTTTGTAGGACGCCCTCCCGCGCTGGCGCGCCAAAACTAATCCGATCGCCGTGAAGGGCGGGCGTCGTATAAACCTTAACGAAACCTGCCGTTCAACATTAGACTGATGGTCCACCGGCATTGACTGACCATTCCGCGTGCTGATTTCGGCGTTTGCTGCTTTGCAAGAATCTGGAGGGACTCAATGCGCACACGCATGGAACCAATGCTTGCACTGGGCGTGCTTGCGGCACCACTCGGCACAGTCGCCCAAACGCGGGACAGGGTCTACCGCGTCGGATATCTCTCGACGGCCCCGCGTCCGACTTAGTCCAATCCAACGTGCTCGCCGACGCTTTTTTCCAGGCCCTGCGAACTGGGATATGTCGAAAGCCGCAATCTCGTGGTTGAGTCGCGCTATGCATAGAGCTTCCATGAGGTTTTCCAGGGCCAGACAAAAACATTGACCACAATGTATCCCCGGCCAAACTGGAAGCAAGGTGGCCAAAGGTCTTGTCAAGTTAGAAACTGCTTGCACCATGGTCAAACAATGACCAAGTATGCTGATGCAAGCCCCTCCTAATTGCTCGAAGGGAGACTACTCCCCAGCGGTCTGACACGATAAGCAGACTTGGCCTTGGGGGCCAAAATCTCGCAAGCAATTAGCCATAAAAAATATTTCATTCCGCGCGGAATAAAGTAACCTCGTCAGACGTTTATCCCAGTACATACCGCTTGGTGTGAGACTAACCGGGAACTACCATGCAACTGACTATCCTTTCACGCCCGTGCCACTCAACAATTGCAGCAGCTTCTTTGGCTATAGCACTTGGTGGCTATACCTCGATAGCGAACGCACCAGCCATAGCGGATGATGGGGTATTGACCGGACCCAACCAACGAAACAGGTTTTCGCTATGAGGCAGGTGGAGTAGCTCCGAGTTTCTTTTGGACCGATCAGGGCTTTGACCAGGCGCTGACGGTTCAGATCGACCAAGAACACCTCATGGCACTCGCCACACTGGTGTACCAGCAACTCTGATCCGCCAAGTTTCCCATCTTCTCTTGTGCCACTAACTAAAGGAACAATTATGCGTACCAGTCTTTCACGGCGGCGTTTTCTGGAACCCGCAGTTGGCTCGGTTCTGTTGTTGATGGTTCAGGGCTGTGGAGGCGGAGGTGGTGCAAGCCCTGCGGACTCCCCTGCGACACTGGGAACTACGCCATCAACCACAACGGTTACCCCACCGAGCGTGTCGTGTGGATCGGCATTTGACTTCAACCACGGCCATGTGCTGGCAGTTTCAAAGTCAGATCTTGATTCCGCAACTGACCTGACCTACAACATTCAGGGCTCAGCCGACCACACGCACTCGGTCACCCTTACCGTTGCGCAGTTGGGAGTACTCAAGACTGGCGCGAGTGTCACCGTCACCAGTACCACAGCGTTCGACCACCACCATGTGATTTCAATTTTTTGTGCTTGAGGCAAGAACTATTTCAAGAATGAAAGGCACACCATGAAATTTAGTGCACTTGTATTGGCAACGCTACTGTTGTCCCCTGTAATGGAAGTGAACGCAGCAGGCGGGGGTGGAAGCGGTGGTGGAGTCGGTGCGACCGCAAAAGTTGATCCTGTATTGCAGGCTGCAAACGCAGCGATTGCCAGGAAAGATTGGAGTACCGCACAATCATCCCTCAAACAGGCCTTGGAGTCCAACGCGCAGAACGCCGACTACCACAACCTGTACGCTTTTTCATTGCGAAAGGCGCCCAATCCGGACATGGATGCCGTGTTCTCGCACTACGAAGAGGCGTTGCGAATTGATCCGAGGCATCTAGGAGCTCACGAATACATTGGAGAGGCATATCTCATGGTGGGTAACCTGGCTAAGGCAAAGGAGCATCTCGCGACTTTGGATAAGCTGTGCTTCTTGCCGTGTGAGCAATACAGCGATCTCAAGGAGGCGGTTGCAAAATACCAGCGCAGCCACCCTGGGTGAGAGCCGTGTTGACGCAATTCCAGAGTCTACTGGTCCTGGCTGCTCGGTTTCTTATAGCCCTCCTTGTTCTTCAAGAACATGGCCATTGTGGGAGGCCTTTTGATGATGACCGCCTTTGGCGCAGGTCCCTGGAGCCTGGATGCAAAGCTTCACGCATAAGTGGGATGCAGAGTCAGAACGAATTGTGAGCTTGGCATAGGGGGCGTTCATGTACAGCCGTAGAAATCAGCCTGGCAGATTGATTTCTATGGTGGCTTTGTGGTTTGCCAATTGAGGCTTGGAAATTCAGGACCTGACCAGCAGCGGAAGTAGATTTTCGTTCTCCGTGGCAGTCATTGGGATGACGCAAAAAGTCAGCAGCGGTCTTTTATGGAGCGAGAGGCACATGCTCAACAGTAAACAAGCGTTCGTGCAACCGATCGATGAAACTGCCGCGCGCTCAA
>CAIPGC010000301.1 GCA_903864505.1 uncultured beta proteobacterium
AATGACGCAACCCGCAGCATCGCGGTTATTTTTCTCACCAGCAAGAATGAGCCCGCCTATGAGCAACTGGGTTTTGCCATTGGTGCGGTGGACTACATCAGCAAGCCGGTCAGCACACCCATCGTGCTGGCGCGAGTGCGCACCCACCTGTTGCTGCGCGCGGCGGCCCAACTCCTGGATGAGCGAAACAACTACCTCGAACAAGAGGTGGCACGGCGCACTGACGAACTGCGGCGCAATCTGGACGAACTGCGCATCAGCCAGGAGGTGACCATGGTGGCGCTGGCATCCCTGGCAGAGACCCGTGACAATGAGACCGGCAATCACCTTTTCCGTACCCAGCACTATGTGCTCGCGTTGGCAAATCATTTGCGCGTGCATGCGCGTTTTTCCGGTGTGCTCGATGACGCTGCGATTGACCGCCTGTTCAAGGCCGCCCCCCTGCACGACGTTGGCAAGGTCGGTATTCCGGACCGGATTTTGCTTAAACCGGGGCGACTTGACGCACAAGAGTTTGAGGTCATGAAGACCCACACCACGATCGGGCGCGATGCCATTGAGACGGCGCTGAGGCGCGCCGGCGTGCGAGTGCCGTTGTTGGAGACCGCCAAGGAAATTGCGCTATCGCATCAGGAAAAGTGGGATGGCAGTGGTTACCCCCAAGGCCTGATCGGTGAGGCCATTCCCCTGTCGGCCCGCCTGATGGCCGTGGCAGATGTCTACGATGCCCTGATCAGCCGCCGTGTCTACAAGGATGCGATGTCACATGTGCAGGCCAGGGCGATCATCGCCGATGGCCGTGGACAGCATTTTGACCCGGACATCGTTGACGCGTTTTTCGCCGTGGAGACTGGTTTCCAGGCGGTTGCGCTGCGCTTTGCCGATCAGGATGAGCATGTCGCGCAGTTGGATGCGCGCATGCAATTGGCCATTTCCGATCGTTAAGGAAGCTTGCCTGGCGCGGCAGCGCCGAGTCAAGGCTGGTGGGTGACAAGGCTTGAAAGTTCCGCAATCCCAACCGGTGGTCGAACCCTCCATGGCACGACAAACGTTCGTTTGGACAGTCCTTGCGAGATGCGCTCCATTTGCGTCTGCTCTCCTTGCAGTCGCCCTGCCAGCACTGGGTCGCTGGTACCTGCCGCCAGAACGCTCTTGTTGATCACCCAGGCAAAAGGTTCGATCTCTGCCCTGCGCAGGTCAGCCTGAAGCGCCTGTGCCTGCGAAACCGGTGTGATTTCCGGCAAGGTAACCAGAATAATTCTGGTGTAGGCCCGATCCTGCAGCCGCATCAGCGGTGTCACCATATGTCCGGCAGATTTGCCTTCAAACTCGCGCATCATCTGGCGGTGGTAGGCACCTGTTGCATCCATCAACAATAGGGAATGGCCGGTGGGTGCCGTATCCAGGACCACGAAGGCGCTTCTGCCTTCGCTCACTACGCGAGAGAACGCGTGGAACACAGCAACCTCTTCGGTGCAGGGAGAACGCAGATCCTCCAGCATCAGCGCTTTTTCCTGCGCATCCAGTTTTGGCCCCTTGGCGGCCATGATCTTGTCGACATAGCGCTGCGTCTCGACAACGGGATCGATGCGATCGACCCGCAAACCCGGAACTTCGCCGTTCAGTGTTACCGCGAGATGGGCGGCGGGGTCGGTGGTACTGAGGTGAACGGTCTTGCCACGCTGCACCAGTCCAATGGCCAGTGCAGCGGCGATGGTGGTCTTGCCCACACCTCCCTTGCCCATGACCATGATCAGTCCATGTCCTGCACGGGCCAGTTCATCCGCCAGTGAATCCAGTCCGCAACCATGCTCCGGGCGTTGGACGGTCAGAGATTTCGTCTCGCCCGCTACTGTCACATCGCTAAACAGCAATGAGCGCAGCGCGTGCAAACCGACCGTATCAAACGTGCGCAGTGGGACGCGGTCCTGCGGCAGTGCCAGCAAGCTTTTTGGTGCCGCCGCCAAGGCCGTTGCCCCCAGGGCTTCGATAGCACAGGCAATCGCGTCATTTCGATCACCTGCATGGAACAGGCCATTGACGACCAGTCGCTGGTTGTGCAAACCGAGTTCGTGGAGTTCTTCACACGCGCGTGCCGCCTCGGCAATGGCTCCGGCATCGGGCCGGGTGACCAGCACAACGGTCGTCCTGACAGGGTCGCCCAGCGCCTCCAGCGCCGCCTTGAAGCGAACTTCCTGCATCTTCAGGCCGGAATGGGGTCCCAAACAGGATGCCCCTCGATCGTTGCCCGCAAGAAATCCGCTCCATGCTTTGGGCAAGCTCAGCAGTCTAAGCGTGTGACCCGTGGGCGCCGTGTCAAATACGATGTGGTCATAGTGCTGGTCCGCGTCCGACAGCAGAGTAGAAAACTCGTCGAAGGAAGCAATTTCGGTTGTGCATGCTCCGGACAACTGCTCACGCACCGTCGCAATTTCGGTCTGGCTGGAGCCGGCTTGCATTTGCGCGACGACGCGTTGGCGATAGGATTCGGCAGCGTGGTCAGGATCGATGTTGAGGACCGAAAGCCCCTGGGTGTGGGGAACCGGAGTGGGCGTGTTCTTGAGCTCAACACCCAGCATTTCATCCAGATTGGATGCCGCATCGGTACTCACCAGCAAGACACGTTTACCCATGTCGGCGAGGTAAAGGGCGACCGCAGTCGACAATGAAGTCTTGCCAACCCCGCCCTTGCCGGTAAAGAACAGGTGCCTTGTGGGATGCGCCAGCAGATCCAGTGGCGCTGGCCTGAACCAGGTCTCAACCTTTTTGTGCGACGGAATCCCGCCAATGTGGACGATGACTCCATCAACGATGACTGCAGGTGTTGCGGTCACCCCCAGCCGCAGCATTTCCGCATGGTCAGAAATTTTGAAAAGTTCCAACTCAACGTTGCATTCCTTTGCAACGCGCTCGATCGTCGCGGCGGTGCTCTGGCATTTGGAACAGCCTGACCCTAGAACTTCTACTTTCATGCTCGATCCTTGGTATTGGCAGTTTCATGCTCTGAAAACCGACCCTGCAAAGAACCATGGGAGACTAGAGAAATAATGGGGCAAAGCAATGCATATGCCGAAAAACACTTTGACCCCAGGTTGGGCGCTGTCTTCATCTCGATCCTACCGCGGATACTGGAACTCATGTGTGAATCCGGGATCGCGGATACCGCAGATGAGTAATGACTTCAACATCTAACAGAATGCTCATCAAGAGTCAGGCTGACATTTAAGGGCGGTTCATGCTAATTGGAGTCATCATCGTTGCAGGATTTTGGGCAGGGTTACAGAATTCTCTGGCTGGAGGAGGTTCGTTCATCACCTTACCGGTATTGATCTTGTCGGGCATGACACCTCTGGCAGCCAACATCACATCCACCGTAGCACTGTTTCCGGGGCAAGTGACCTCAGGTCTTGCCGGTCGGAGACTGGTGACTGGTGCAGGTCGTTTACCATTCTGGGCATTGTTCCTGGTCAGCGTCTTGGGCGGAGGACTTGGGGGATTGTTGCTGCTGGGCACGCCGTCCAATGTGTTTGCCCTGCTTGTTCCATGGTTGGTGCTATTTGCCACCGCGGTATTCGCGTGGGGTAGCTTTGTGCGCAAAGCAGGCGAATTCACTTTCCATCTCGGGCCAGTTGGTGCCGCCATCGTTCAATTTGTGATCGCCATTTATGGTGGCTATTTCGGTGGAGGTATCGGGTTCTTGATGATGGCTGCGTTGACCATGGCGGGATTGCCGCTGCGTAGCGCGGGTGCTACCAAGAACGCGCTTGCCGCAGTAATGAATGCATCGGCCGTTATCCTTTTTGCCACCTCGCCACAAGTGCACTGGCAAGAAGCCCTTGCGCTGGGAGGGGGGGCAGTGGTTGGCGGCTTGTGCGGCGCTTCTGCCCTGCAGAAGATCAACGAGAGGACGCTTCGAATCGCGATCGTGTGCATCGGAATCTGTCTGACCGTCGGGTTATTTATGAAGCCAATCTAGACTGGCTGCTGCGCAGTCCAGTGGTGGA
>CAIPGC010000302.1 GCA_903864505.1 uncultured beta proteobacterium
GATCATGCTCATCCGCGCATGCTTCGAGCTGGTAGGTCGGCTGTTTTACGGGCTGGCGATCGCGCTCACGCCGCTATCTTCGGCAACCGCGCTGCTTCAGGCCACACCCATCATTGTCGTTCTTGGTGCCACGGCGTTTTTTGGTGAGGCCGTCAATTGGCGGCGGTGGTGCGCAATCATTGCAGGGCTGATCGGTGTTTTGATCATCCTGCGGCCCGCAGCGGATGACTTCTCGGCACTGTCCATCCTGGCCGTTGTGGGTACCCTGGGGTTCGCGGGCAGGGATTTGGCAAGCCGCGCCGCGCCAGCTGTCCTGACCACATGGATTCTGGGCTTGTACGGGTTCTTGACCGTGGTCGTCGCCGGGACGCTTTATTCGTGGTTTGATGGCAAGACCTACGTTTGGCCCACCAGCGCCAATGCCATGGGCATGGCTGGCGCTGTGGTAGCGGGCGTTTTCGCCTACTCCGCGTTGATGAAGGCGATGCGCACAGGGTCAGTCTCGGTGGTCACGCCGTTTAGGTACACGCGGCTTCTGTTCGGCATCAGCTTGGGCGTTGCGGTCTTCGGCGAACGGGTTGATGCACCCATGATTTTGGGATGCTTGGTGGTAATCGGTTCGGGTCTGGTTGTCTGGTGGCAGGGAAAGACTGTCCAGCGCAAAGTACAAGGCTTGACGAACGACAACGAAGCAACTGACTCTTAAGGGCTGGGTGAGGGTGTGCACGACAGCGCCCGTTTCTGGTCGCCCAGTTCAACTCCGTTCAGCAGTCGTTCATGGCCTTTGGCACCGTGCCCACTGCCCTCATAGGCGCTTCAAATTCGAAGCCCGGTAGTCGACATTTGAACCCATACTTTCAGCAAATATTTTTCAGTCTGGTAGGTCAAATCGGTACCCAACACCGTAAACCGAGGCAATGCAATCTGTTCTGGGTTCTACAACCTGTACCTTCTTGCGAAGATTCTTGACATGGGTGTCAATGGCACGGTCGCTGATGTCGCGCTGACTGTCATGCACACTTGCCAGCAGTTGGTCACGCGAATAGACACGGCCTGGGCGGCTTAGCAGCAGGCGAAACATCATGAACTCGATGCGCGTCAACGGCAGCCATTGGCCACGCCAGCTGATTCTGAACGAAGCGTCATCAACCTCCCAGGGTCTGCTTGAAGACTTCACCCGGCCTTCAGCGCGGCGCAGCAGGGCGCGAACGCGTGCGATAACTTCACGCGGTGCAAACGGTTTGCACACGTAATCATCCGCACCGGTATCAAGACCCAGGAGACGGTCCACCTCGTCAATGCGGGCAGTCAGCATCAGAATGGGCACATCACTAAAGGCACGAACCGCTTGGCACACGCCGATACCGTCCAGGCCCGGAAGCATCCAGTCCAGAATGACAGCATCGGGTGCACACTCTTTAATCATCCGCAACGCATCGCGCCCGTCATACGCCGCGGTGGTTTCATACCCGCTGGCCCGAAGATAGTTCAGTAAAAGGTCAGATATCTTGCGGTCGTCTTCAACGACCAGAACGCTGTGCTTTGGAGTGTCACTCATGCGACCTCGTCCCCATCGACTGGCAGTTCAAGGTGGAATAGCACACCACCCAATGCTGAAGGTTTTGCCCGGATCACGCCATGGTGTGCCTTGGCAATCTGCTCGCAAATGGCAAGTCCCAGTCCGCTGCCTCCGATTGACCGCCCACGGGCAGCATCAGCCCGGTACAAGGGCTCGAAAATGCGAAGCAAGTCTATTTCAGACACACCGGGGGCGCTGTCTTCCACCTCCAGCACCACC
>CAIPGC010000303.1 GCA_903864505.1 uncultured beta proteobacterium
CACGAATTTCGGGTTCAAATCCCAGGGCAAGCAGTTTGCTGGCGTGAAGGGCGCGCTCGACCCGAAGTGCGGTCCGACGGGAGCGTGGTCTGGCACGGACACATTTCTGATGCCACGCAGCGCGTGCAGGTTAAAGCCGAGTTGCAGCGGGCCAATGAAACGCTGGAGTCGCGGGTGGAGCAGCGAACCAGGGAACTCAACGATGCCTTGGCGGTTAGTGAGTTGGCGATGCGCAGTCGGGGCGAATTTCTTGCCAAGATGAGCCACGAGATCCGCACGCCGCTCAATTCCATGCTGGGTATGGCCTACATGGCCCTGCGGTCCGACCTGTCGGAGAAGGAGCGCAGTTATCTGAAGCGCATTGAAATCTCTGGTGCCCATCTGCTTGCCATCGTCAACGATATTCTGGACTTCTCCAAGATCGATGCTGGCAAGATTGACCTGGAAGAGCGCAACTTCGAGCTCGGTGAGGTCCTTCATAACATCATGGGTCTGCATGAAAACGCGGCCCAGAACAAAGGGTTGCATCTGGCGCTGGAGCTTGGCCACGAGGTACCGCACCAACTGCGCGGCGATCCGATGCGCCTGGGCCAAATTCTTGCGAATTACGTCGGCAATGCAATCAAGTTCACGCAGGAGGGCCAGGTGGTCCTGCGGGTGCAAGCCCTCAGCCAGAACATCGACCCTAGCGCGGCCGAACACTGCCTGCTGCGCTTTGAAGTAGAAGACTCCGGCATCGGTTTGACCCAGGAGCAACTTTCGCGGTTGTTTCAGCCCTTTGAGCAGGGCGACAACTCCACCACACGCAAATTTGGGGGCACCGGACTGGGGCTCGTCATCAGCAAGGAGTTGGCGCACTTGATGGGCGGAGAGGTTGGAGCGTCGAGTCGCCTGGGACTGGGCAGCACTTTCTGGCTTTCCGTCAGATTGGGTTATGCCACCGCTGCCAGCAGCGATTTTCCGCTCCTGGTCGAAGCGACTCTCGACCTGCAGGCGCTGCGTGGAATCCGCGTGCTGGTGGTCGATGACAACGAGTTCAACCTCGAGGTAGCCCGGGAGCTGCTGGAGGATGTGGGTGTGGTGGTGTCTCTGGCCAGCGACGGTGCACAGGCGATTGCATGCTTGAATGAGCAGCCCTTTGATGCGGTACTGATGGACATTCAAATGCCGGTGATGGATGGACTGGAAGCAACCCGTTTGATCCGCGCCAATGCGCTCACGGCGGACCTTTGCATCATTGCCCTGACGGCCAATGTGCTGGTCGACGACCGTGAGGGGTATTTGGTGGCAGGCATGACCGACGTGGTGACCAAACCGATCGAGCCGCGCAACCTGTATGCCACCTTGTTGAAGTGGCAGCGCGCTTCGGGAGCCGCAACTGCACCGTGCATGGACTGCGACGAACCGGGCAATCGTGCCCTCACTGATCCGTCATTCGCGATACGGTCCGAACAGGCACGGGTAGTCGATGCCCTTGCGGTGTGGGATGCGTCTCAATTGGTACGTGCAGTGGGCGCCGATCCCGTGAAGCACCGCAGGCTGTTGGACAAGTTTCTGCTGGGGGCGCGCAACCAGGTAGCGGCACTCATGCTGGCGGCCGAAAATGGTTTGTGCACCGAAATTGCCGATGCTGGGCACAAGCTCAAATCCTCGGCCCGAACCGTCGGTGCGATGCGCCTGGGCGGATATTGTGAAGCGATCGAAGACGCGGGCAGAGCGGGTGATGCCGTCGCCTGCAAGCAGCTAGCACAGAAGCTGGAGCGGGAATTTGTCCAAGCATGCACTAAGATCGGCGACTAGAAAGTTTTCTCAAAATATAAGCAGGCTGCAACAGCCAGGGAGAGTAAACCTTGAAGGGACTGCATGACGGAACCACGCCTGACATCCGCGCCCGACCAGCCGTTTTGGTGGTCGATGACGATCCGTTTGCTCAAAACGTGATGGGCGAGGCTTTGGGTGCCATGGGCATCAATGCAGTTCATGCCGCGTTGAGCGGCCGTGATGGATTGAGGGTATTGGCCACGTTGCACGAGCCCCCTGAATTTGTGGTCTGTGATGTGTTCATGCCCGACATGGATGGATTCGAATTCATGGACCATCTGGTCAAGCGCGGTTACCTGGGCGGCGTTGTCATTGTGAGCGGTGTGGACGCGTACATGCTCGACCTGACACGCGTCTTCGCAAAATCGCTGGGTCTGAAGGTGCTTGGCGCGTTTGTGAAACCAGTGGCGTACCAGGATTTGGCCGAAGCCCTGGGCATGCAGTCGATGGGTGGAGGAGCATAAGACATGGTGAAGGGCTCCGCGGACGTGCGTTATCCAATGGCGTTGGTGGTGGTGCCGGCACTGACCATGGGGGTGGCAGCGTTGCCTATTCTTTTTGACCTGGCCTGGATGCCATGGCTTTCGGTGATAGCGGTGGGCGCACTGTCGGCTGGAACGCTACTCAGCCTGATGCGCCGCAGTGCAAATGAAGCCGCCCAGAGCGAGGCCGCCCTGGGTTCCCAGGCACAAGCTGCCATCGATGATCTGGCGAACCTGCTGATCGATGTGCTGCCTGCATGGCTGTACCAGATTGACCTGGTAAAAATGCAGACCGAAGCGGCAGTGGGGCAACTGACCACCAGCTTTTCGAAGGTGTTGCAACAGTTTGACCTGGCAGGTATCGGGGGCGGACAACCCCAGACCAGCAAGGAGCGCACTATCACTTTGCTGGCCTTGTGCGAGCGCGAGCTGCAACCGGTGGTGTCATCCCTGACCAGCATGGTGGAGGGCAAGGACGTCCTGTTGGGCAATATTCGTAACCTGGCTCAGGAGACACTCGAGTTGCAGGCCATGGCCGCCGAAGTCGGAAGCATTGCGGCCCAAACCAATTTGTTGGCGCTCAATGCAGCGATCGAGGCTGCGCGTGCGGGGGAGTCCGGACGTGGATTTGCTGTGGTCGCTTCGGAGGTGCGTATGCTCTCCCAGCGCTCGGCCGAAACGGGCCGGCGCATTGGCGAGCGTGTCGGGCAAATTGCCGCGATCATGCGAGCGACCATGGGCAGCGCTGAAGAGTCCACCAAGCAGGATCGGCATTCGGTGACGCTGTCGGGCGAACTGGTCGAGCATGTCCTGGGCCATGTTCGCAAGTTGGGTGATTCGGCAGACGCCATGCATCTGCATGGCACGGTGGTGCGGCAGGAGGTAGAACAGTTGTTGATGGCGATGCAGTTTCAGGACCGCGTCTCACAAATTCTGGAAGGCGCCCACAGTGACATCGATCGCATGAGAAGTACCCTGGAAAGCCGGTCGACCCAAGCGCTGCCCAGCGCCCAGGAATGGCTGGGTTCCCTCAATGAGGTGGCCAAAATGGATGACCAGATCTACAACAGCGCTGCGCGGTGACCGAGGCTGATCTGCGTTCAGCCTGCTCGATGCTGGCAGCCGGCTTGTGCACCTGAACTTCAGGCAAATACGCCGGCCGTGTCCTGCATTCGCGCGGACACCTCTCCGAGATGGTGCAGGGTATCACCGAAGGTCAATTCCATCTGGGTGAGCTTCTTGAAGTAGTGGCTGCCGATGTATTCGTCGGTGACGCCAATGCCACCGTGCAGTTGCACCGACTGCTGGCCCACAAAACGCATAGAGTTGCCAAGCTGGTACTTGGCACGGGCCATGGCCGCGCGGCGTTCGGTGGCTGGCGCATTGAGCTTGAGGCTGGCGTAGTAGCCCATGGAGCGGGCCAACTCAAGCTGCATCTTCATGTCGGCGGCGCGGTGGCGCAGAGCCTGAAAGCTGCTGATCGCCACGCCAAACTGCTTGCGCGTATTGAGGTACTCGGCGGTGAGTGCCATGGTCTTGTCCATCACGCCCACGGCTTCTGCGCAGGTGGCGGCAATGCCAATGTCGACCGCGTGTTCCAGTGCCGTCAAACCGTCTTGCGTGATCAGTGTGGCCGGCGCATTCCTGAGGTTGACCTGAGCGGCGCGACTGCCATCCTGTGTGCCATAGCCCAGCGTCGACACTCCTGCAGCAGCGCGCTCGACCAGGAACAGCGCCAGATGGCTGTTGATCTTCGCGCTCACAATGAATGCATCGGCCAAGTCACCCGCAGGTACTACATTTTTTGTAGCGTTCAACACATAGCCACCAGGGGCTTGCGTCGCTTTTGCTTCGCAGGCATAGAGTTGGTAACGGGCCACCCGTTCCTGGTAGGCCAACACCACCAGTGCTTCACCGCTGGACACCTTGGGCAGCCATGCGGCTTTGGTGGCAGCATCGGCATAGCCGGCCAGCACAGCGCCTGCGATCAGCGACTGGGCCAGGGGTTCTAGCACCATGCCACGGCCCAATTCCTCCATCACCACCATGCCTTCGACCGGCCCCATACCCATGCCACCCTCGTTTTCGGGCACATAGAGCCCGCACAGGCCCAGCTCGGCCAGTTCGTTCCACGCGGCACGGTCAAACCCACCGGCCTTCTCAATTGTGCGGCGGCGCTCGAAGGTGTAGCCCTTGTCAACCCATTTGCGCACGGCATCGCCGAGCTGCACCTGGTCGTCAGAAAAATCAAAATCCATAACGTTCTCCTAGCCCAAAACTGTTTGGGAAACGATGTTGCGTTGCACTTCGTTCGAACCGCCGTAAATGGTGGTCTTGCGCAGGTTGAAGTAGGTCGATGCCAGGGGTGCGCAGCGCGCCACTGCGGAGTCACCCTGCCAACCTGCTTCCATGGCTTCATGAATCAGAGGCAAAGCAAACGGACCGGCGGCCAGCATCATCAATTCGGAATAGCGCTGCTGGATCTCGCTGCCGCGAATCTTGAGCAGACCGGCAATGTCGAGCGAATTCTTGCCCGATTTCTCCGCGGCCAGCACGCGCAGCACCAGCATTTCCAGTGCCACCACATCGACTTCGAGCTTGGCAATTTCATCGCGGAAACGGGTGTCGTCGTATACGCCCTCAGCCTTGGCAATGCGTTTGAGGCGTTCGAGTTCGCGCTTGGTGCGATTGACGTCGGCGATGTTGGTGCGCTCGTGGCTGAGCAGGTGCTTGGCATAGGTCCAGCCCTTGTTCTCTTCCCCAATCAGATTCTCGGCGGGCACCACGACATTGTCGAAAAACACCTCGTTGACCTCAGGAGTTCCATCCAGCATGATGATCGGGCGCACCGACACACCAGGGGACTTCATGTCGATCAGGAGGAACGAGATACCGGTCTGCGGCTTACCCTCGTTGCTGGTGCGCACCAGACAGAAAATCCACTCGCCATACTGGCCCAGCGTGGTCCAGGTTTTCTGGCCATTGACGAGGTAGGTATTGCCCTGGCGCTCGGCGCGGCACTTGACCGAAGCCAGGTCCGAGCCAGAACCCGGCTCGCTGTAGCCCTGGCTCCACCAGACCTCGCCGCTGGCGATATCTGGCAAAAACCGCTTTTGTTGCTCTGCATTGCCAAACGCCATGATCACCGGCGCCACCATCACGGGCCCAAAGGGAACCACGCGGGGTGCACCAGCGAGGGCACACTCTTCTTCAAACAAATGCTTTTGTACCGAGTTCCATCCCGGGCCGCCAAACTCCCTGGGCCAGGCGTGGCCGAGCCAGCCCTGCTTGCCCAAGATCTTGGCCCATCGCTGCATGTCGTCGCGCGTGAGATGCAAGGCGTTGTGCACTTTTTGTGAAATATCAGTAGGCAGGTTTTCGCGGACCCAGGACCGGATCGTTTCGCGGAACTGCTGCTCTTCAGCTGTAAAGGCCAAATCCATAGGTAGATCTCCAAATAGGCGTGTGGGTTTTTAGCACGGTCGTTCGTTTATGTCTGTCCAGGTGGTGACACACCGAGTTCGGTGCAGAGCAGTTGGACGGTCCTGCGCAGTTCGGCCAGTTCCGCTTCCAGCGCGGTCACGCGGTTGCCCAGCCCGGCGGAACCGGCTACGCTTGCCAGCGTCGCTCCATCGTGCAGCAGCGCCTGCTCGTCCACCATTCCGCACAGCAGGTGCGTCCAGCGTTGCTCGCGGGCACCGGGTGCGCGCGCCAGTTTGATGACCAGCGGGCCGCCTTTTTCGTTCGGACGGTCTTGCAGTTCTTCCAGAAAGCCTTCCACCGAAGAGATGTCCGCAAACCGGTACCAGCGCTCGGCGTTGAGGCGCAGTTCACCCGCCGTCTGCGGTCCACGCAGCATCAGCAAGCCCAGCAGCACGGCCGACTGCTCGGGTACGCCCACGCCACGTTGAAAGTTGTGTTCGTAGCGAGCCACCCGGCTACCCGGGCTTTCACGCACCAGGTGCAGCGGTATCAACGTGTCTAGCGCAGTGGCAATTTCTGCTTCGGTCAGGTTCATGAACGGCTCGCGACTGCTTTTCTGGTTGCAGCCCAGCATCAGTGTGTTGAGCGACAGCGGATAGCTGTCCGGCACGGTGCGCGCCTTTTCCATTAGCGTTCCCAGCACGCGTGCCTCAATGGCGCTGAGGTTGAAGGGCGAGGACAGCGGATTGTCAGAGGAGTGGGGCATCGGGCAGAACTGGAAGCGAGAGTTGGAGCAATTATCGGTGCGCTTTGCGACGGAGGTACCCTGCAGCGATGCGGTAGAGTTGGGTGGCCAGCAATTTTCAGGAGATGCCAGTGACTGTCAGTACGCGAAGTAGTGAACAAGCCAACACACGTCGGTACCTATCAGTCGTTTGGATCAGCCTTTCACTGCTGCTGGCTTCCTGCGGGGGAAGCTCTGGTGAAACGGCGGGCGGACCAACGCTGGTCTCACCGGTGCCCGTGGACCCGATTGTCAATACCATGGGGCCTGGCGAATTCAGGTCTGCGACGTGGTTGAAAAGCTTTACCGCGGAGGTTGTAACAAATGCGGTACGGGATTCCGCCGGTGCAGTGCCTTCGGTCGTCCCGAAGTACACGGTCAACACCTACCGATTGGAGTACCTGACCTTAG
>CAIPGC010000304.1 GCA_903864505.1 uncultured beta proteobacterium
CGCATGTCTATCGGGGTTGTTGCCAACCACAGCGCATCGATGCGGATCATCGCAGCCACTCGCGCAGCCAAGCACCGCATTCGCCCGCAAGCTTACTCGGCCACATCACAGTTACCGACGATGTGCCGCGTCGCAACTCCATGCGGATCTCTGGCGTGGCATCCACAACGTTAGGATTGGTGGCAACGGGTTCTGGCTCAGTGCTCAAGGTAACCGGCACAAATGCCTGTGACTGAACGACCAGTGCTCCCTGGCCATGTTCACGGATCCATCGGTGCACGATGTTGGTATTGATACCGTGCTGCAGTGCCACTCCAGCAATGGACGCGCCAGGCTGTGCGCATGTCTGGACAACCTGCAGCTTGAGTTCAGTGCTGTAGAACCGGCGCTTAGGAACTTTGGTGGTGCGAGCGTCGCTCGCCATGGTGTGCATGATGTTCATCGCGCACACTATCTCAACTCATTGGTCGCCCATCAAGATGGGATGCCCAGCCGCTTACGTCGGATGGTCGCTTTTGAGCGTGTAGCTATTGCTACAAACGTAAGCAGCCAGTGAACACAGGTTGACAGGGCAGCTATTTGATCTGTGGCGTCCAGCGGTGCGGAAGCAGTTCCTCGATTTGGCTGTTCTTTTGCGTTGGCAGCCGGGTGAGGATGTCCTTCATGTAGGCATATGGATCATGCCCATTGATCTTGGCACTTTGAATTAGGCTCATTACTGCGGCTGCACGTTGACCTGCCCGCAGTGATCCAGCAAAGAGCCAGTTGCCCCGTCCCAATGCAACCGGGCGGATTTGGTTTTCGCACCAATTGTTGTCTATCGGCACTTGCCCGTCATACAGGTAGTGCGTCAACGCGACCCAGCGTTTGAGGCTGTAATCCAGCGCTTTTGCCGTTGCCGAACCGTCGGGGACCTTGCTTCGTTGCAATAACAGCCACTTGTGCAATGCATCGGCAACCGGTTTGGCCTTTTCCTGCCGAATTCTTTTGCGATCCTCGGCATTGAGTGCCTTTACATCGCGCTCCACGTCATACAGTAGGTCAAAGAATTTGAGTCCCTCAGCAGCAATCAGGCTGCTGTGATTGGCATGAAGTTCAAAGAGCTTTCGCCTGGCGTGGGCCATGCAGCCGGACTCGGTGATGCCCTTGGTAAACAGCGCTTTGTAAGCCACGTAATCATCGCAAATTAGCGTGCCGTTCCAGCCACTGTTGGCGTCTTCTGCGTTGGTTTTGCCGAGAAACGCCCTGGCATGTTCGCCGGAGCGGGAATCGCAGAAGTCATACACAACAGCCCTCGTGGCCTCGAACACCCCAGGTGCGTAAGCCCAGAGGTAGGCGCGGTGCGTCTTCTTGTTGCCGGGCTTGAGCATCGGCACAGGCGTTTCATCCGCGTGCAATATCGAGTGGCTCAGCACTGAGGCCTTCAATGCATCCACCAGAGGCTGCAACTGCACGCCACACATGCCCACCCATGCACCGAGTGTGGAGCGCGGTATCTCCAGGCCCGCACGGCCAAAGATCTTCTCTTGGCGGTAAAGGGGCAAATGATCCGCATACTTGGCCACCAACACATGGGCCAATAGTCCCGCCGTGGGGATGCCCTTGTCGATGACTTGTGCAGGGACCGGCGCCTGAGTCAGAGTCTCGCAGTTGGAACAGACCCACTTGCCGCGCACATGACGTTCTACCGTGAACACGCCTGGTGTGTAGTCCAGTTTCTCAGAGACATCCTGGCCAATGCGCTTTAGTTGGCAGCCACACTTGCAGCTTGTGGAATCGGGCTCGTGGTGGACATCTACGCGCGGCAGGTTATCTGGCAGAGCAGCACGTTTGGGTTTCTTGGGTGGCTCGGTGTCGGTCTTGGGTGGAGGTGTGAGGTTATTGAGTTCCTGCTCAATGGCGGCCAGGTCTTCGTCAAAGGCTTCTTCGAGCAAGCTGACCTGCGTGCTGTCGAGTTGCTCACGGCTGCGCCCAAACTGGTTGCGCTTGAGCACGGCCATTTCGTGCGTGAGCTGATC
>CAIPGC010000305.1 GCA_903864505.1 uncultured beta proteobacterium
CTACCAGTTCGACCTCTTGGTCGCACTGGCCGAGCGTGCGGGACGGGTTCTGACACGAGACCAGATCATGGAAGCGGTGCGGGGCCGTGAATTGGAGGCATTTGACCGCTCCATTGACGTGCACATGGGTCGCATACGTGCGGCCATCGAGATTGATGCGAAGGCCCCCAAACGCATCCTGACGGTACGCGGCGTGGGCTATGTGTTTGCCCGGCAACAAGATTAGGACATGCTGCTGCATAAACTCTACGTCCGTATCTGGCTGGCCGTGGTGCTGGCCGTTGCGGTCCTTACGCTGCTGGTAGGCTGGGCCTGGCGAATGGCGGCCGAGCCGCCCCTGCGCGAGGTAGTTGTGCGCAACCAGTCGGGGGTAGTCATTGGAAGCGGGAAGGCGCAGCCGCACCCTGAAGGACCGCACGCCCAACAGCCGCCTCCTGCGGGTGGAACAGACGATGTCGCGATTGTGCGGGGCGTGCCGCACCCAGGGCCGCGGGGTCGCTTTGGCGAAGGCCCCGAATTTGAAGTGCTCATGCAGGACGGGCAGACCATGCACCTGCACTTGCCTCGCCGCCCTGCTACCAACTGGCGTGCGCCTTTTGGTTTCCTCTGGAGTTTGGCGCTGGTCGCGGTCGCGGTGGCACTGGGCACCTACCCCATTGTGCGGCGACTCACGCGCCGTTTGGAGACTCTGCAACACAGTGTGCAGCAATGGGGTGACGGGAATTTGAGCATACGCGTGGCCGAATCAGGCAATGACGAGGTCGGTTTCCTGGCCAAGCGATTCAACCGCGCCGCGCAACAGGTGGAAGCTCTGGTCAAGGCGCGCGATGCCCTTCTCGCATCTCAAAAGTCGCTTTTGGCCAATGCCTCGCATGAGTTGCGTTCACCACTGACTCGCATTCGCATGGGCATTGAACTCATGGGGGACGCGCCCCACGCCGCTGCCAAAGACGAAATCGCGCGCAACATTGGCGAACTGGATTTGTTGATTGATGAGATCCTGCTGGCCAGTCGCCTCGATGCCAAGGAAGCCGATCTCGGAACGGTCGAGCCTGTGGATCTGGTGGGCTTGTGCGCGGAAGAGTGCGCCCACACGCAAACCACGCTGGATGTCAAGACCGGAGAGGGGGAACTGGTCGTACCGGGCGTAGGCAAACTTTTGCGACGCGCCGTACGCAACCTGCTGGAGAATGCCAGCCGTTATGCCACCGGCGATGCAACACTAATTTTGACGAAAGATGGACAGACCGCCGTCATTCAGGTCTGCGACCTTGGTCCTGGCGTACCTCCAGCGTTGCAGGAGCGCATCTTCGAACCGTTTTACCGCTTGCCCGGTGCATCGGAGCGGGATGGCGGTGTCGGGCTGGGTCTGGCGCTGGTGAAATCGATTGCGCAGCGACATGGCGGAAATGTGTGTTGCAGGAACCGCCCTGAGGGAGGAGCCTGTTTTGAAATTCGGTTCCCGATGGCTTGAAAATTGACCTATGTCATGTGTTTTTTGAAAAAAACACCGCAAATTCACCCGAATAGGGGATACCGGAAATGTTTTCTAGCCACTAAAGTCCTGTCCAACTGCTGTCACAGTTCAAAAGATCGAAGACCCAGCTACAAAAAGCACAGGCTTCCGCCAGTTCCAACGACGTCTCTTCGGAGACTTTTACAAAGCCACCCGCAACGGTGGCTTTTTTTTGTACGCCTGGTTCCTAGCGGTTGGCGCGGAAGTTGGTAAATGTGCGCGTCTGTGCCTTGCGAATGGCCTGTGGCAACGCGTCGGGCGCGACCATGGTCTTGGTGGCTTCGGCATCCAGGAAAATGGTCTTGTTATCGGCCACGTCCTTCTTTACAAACTTCAATGATGCCGCATTGGGGTTGGCATAAAACACCTTGTTGGTGAGCGACGCATGGACCTCAGGGCGCAGGATGTAGTTGATAAAGAGATGCGCGTTGTCTACGTTCTTGGCATCCTTCGGAATCGCCATAGTGTCAAAGAACAACGTGGCACCGGTCTTGGGCACCAGCGTTTCAATCACTACCGGTGTTTTGGTCTTGGCCGTTTGCGCGCGACTGCGCGCAATGTTGATATCGCCCGAGAAACCCATCACCAAGCAGGTGGCACCACTGACCATTTCCTCGATGTATCCCGACGAGGAAAACCGCGTCACGAAGGGGCGAATGGTCTTGAGCAACTTGGCAGCTTCGACATAATCTGCAGCCTCCTTGCTGTAGGCCGGTTTGCCAACGTACATCAGTGCGGCTGGAACCACCTCGGAAGCTGAGTCCAACACGCTGACACCACATTTTTTCAGTTTGCTGACGTACTGCGGGTCAAACAGCAACGCCCATGCGTTGTCAGGCAGCGGGGTATCACCCAGCGCAGCTTTGACCTTGTTGACGTTGATGCCTACCGTCACATACCCCCACAACCAGTCCACCAGATACTCGTTACCCGGGTCAACCTTGGCAAGCTGCTCCAGCAACCCTTTGTCCAGATTACCCCAATTGCTGAGCTTGCTGCGATCGAGTTTTTGCAGCAAACCGGACTCTATTTGGGTCTTGGCAAAGTGAGAGCCTGGCACCACAATGTCGTAGCCGGTCCTGCCTGCGACGAGCTTTGCGTGAAGAATTTCATTGTTGTCGTAGTTGTCGTAACGGACCTTGATACCGGTCTCTTTTTCGAAATTCTTGATCGTGTCTTCGGCGATGTAGTCCGACCAGTTGTAGATATTGAGCACTTTACCGTCTGCAGCGTGTACGCAGACGGCGGTAAACAGAGAGCCGGTGGCGAGCGCCAGAACGGCACCCCACATTTTCAAATTCTTGGCCATGATGGTTCGTCCTCAGGTTGGCGATGGAAAGAGCTGAAATTTTATACAAAAATAGGGGCAGGTCCGCGTTGAACATGCGCAGACAGCTATAAAACCTGTAGCACCTTCTCAGGCGGAATATCGACTAGGCAGCGCGTGTGTCCCAAGGGGCATTCCCGTGCGTAGCAGGGAGCGCAATCCAGCGGTGGCAGATAGTGCGGGTCAGCCTTGAGCCACAGTACCGTGGCCGTCTCACTCAGGGGAGGGGTATGCAGCGGACTGGACGAACCAAAAATCGCAACCTGCGGTACCCGCAGTGCCGCTGCGACATGCATCAGGCCCGAATCGTTGCTGACCACGGCGCGCGCTGCCGCAATGATCGCCAGTGCCTGGTCCAGCGACGTGCGCCCCGACAGGTCCAGACAATGCCCACTCTGACCCGCATTGGCAGCATGGGCAATATCGGCACACAGTGCAGCTTCCTTGGCGGATCCGAGCAACACCACGGTATCTGTCAACTGTCTAGCCAGTGCAGCAAAGTGCTGAATCGGCCAGCGCTTGGCTGATCCATATTCGGCACCGGGGGCCAGCACGGTATAGCGCTGGCGCCGCAGCTGCAACTCAGTCAGCGCGGCCTCCACTTGGGTGTCATTGACACGCAGTACCGGAAGCTCCTTGGCCGAGCCAGCCTCGCCACTGAGGTCCGAATAAAACGCCACCATGGCAGGCCGATCGCCCTTGGAAGGATTGGCCAGCGTGCGCGTCAGCAGCCAGCGCCGCGCTTCGCCCTGGTAACCGACCCGCGTTGGTATACCAGCCCACCAGGGCAGCAGGGCGCTTTTGAGTGAGTTGGGGCACACGTACGCCACATCGAAACGCCCCCGCAACTGACGTGCCAGACTGCGCCGCACACGCCATTGCAGGCCCCCATGGGCGAACGGAAACTCCAGTACCTCGTCCACCTGGGGCATGGCCCGGTACACCGGCGCCACCCAAGGCAAAGCTCCCACCGTCAGGGTATCCCCCCGCGCGTGCAGTCGCCGCAGCAGAGGCTCGGTCATCACCGCATCCCCAATCCACTGAGGAGCGATGATCAGAGACCGTGTGGTCTTCAATGTCCGGCGAAGTGCTCGCCAGCCTTAAGCTGGTAGACCGTGCCGCAGTAGGGGCACTTGGCTTCACCGGTGTGGCCCACATCAAGAAACACCTTGGGGTGGGTGTTCCAGGTCTGCATGCCCGCCTTGGGGGACGGACAAAACACGCCGCCCTGGTGGTTCAGGTCGGAGGCCAGAAGTTCGATCACGGAATTAGACATACATACCTCTTATCAGTTGAGGACAGAGCTTGCGCGCTTCGCACTGCTGAGGCCTGTCCCGCAAAACCTTAGATTTTCGCCAGCCAATGTGCGTACTTTGGATTGCGGCCATTGACGATGTCAAAGAACGCGCTCTGAATCTTCTCGGTGATAGGCCCGCGCGAACCGCTACCAATCTCGATCCGATCGACTTCTCGGATGGGAGTCACTTCGGCGGCGGTACCCGTGAAGAACACTTCATCACAGATGTACACCTCGTCGCGGGTGATCCTCTTTTGCACCAGTTCCAGCCCCAAGTCCTTGCAGATGTGCAGCACCGTGTTGCGGGTTATACCGTTCAACGCTCCTGCGGAGAGGTCCGGGGTGTAAACCACGCCGTCCTTGATCACGAAAACATTCTCGCCCGCGCCTTCAGATACAAAACCACTGGCATCGAGCAGCATCGCTTCGTCGTAGCCGTCGTCGGTGGCTTCCATGTTGGCCAGGATCGAGTTGGTATAGTTGCTCACCGCCTTGGCCTGCGTCATGGTGATATTGACGTGGTGGCGCGTGTAGCTCGAAATCTTGACCCGGATGCCGCGCTTCATGCCCTCTTCGCCCAGGTAGGCCCCCCAGGGCCAGGCCGCCACCATCAGGTGAATAGTGTTGCCCTTGGGTGAGACGCCGAGTTTGCGGTCACCAATCCAGGTCAGCGGACGCAAGTAACCCGATTCCAGCTTGTTTTCGCGGATCACAGCTCTTTGTGCTTGGTTGACCTGCTCCTTCGTGAAGGGTATCTTCATGCGCAGAATCTTGGCGCTGTTGAACAGGCGCTCAGTGTGCTCTTCCAGACGGAAGATTGCGGTCGTACCGTCATCTCCCTTGTAGGCACGTACACCTTCGAACGCACCGCAACCATAGTGGAGCGTGTGGGTCAGTACGTGGATTTTGGCATCGCGCCAGTCGACCATCTGGCCATCCATCCAGATTTTTCCGTCACGATCAGACATGGAGGGGGGTAGAGGGCTCATGGATGGTTCCTTCTTGGTTACGGGACGCGAGCGTCGCAAAGAGACTGATTTTACGTGGCCGCCGGAAATACGGGAACGCGTGCAGCTTTCCGTCACGGAAGCGCAGGTCAGATGCGACTGTTCGCCATCGGTCCAGCGGCATTGTTCGGGCTGCGTAGCGTCTGGGTTGGCGCGATGCCATTGCCAACAGCAACGACCGCCAACACTGCTGAAGTGCGTGCTGCCCGCGTGCCAAACCAGAACACGGCCGAGGCCCCAAATTAAAAGGTTTCCCAGTCCTCGTCGGCTTTGCTTGCTACCGCTTTGGAGGCGGCCTTGGGGACAACCGGCGCTGCAATCTTTGCCCGCAATACCGGAGGTGGTTTGCTCGGTGCAGACAGTTTTGGTGCGGCCAACCGCCTGACCGGGGCCGCCAGCGCGCGCGGTGCCGGATTGGCGGACAGGGCGCGAGGCGGTGGCGCTTTGCGTAACGCCACTCTGGGCGCAACCGCCAATGCATCGGCACCCAGCTTAAAGGTAGCCACCACGCTGGCCAGGCGGTGGGCCTGGTCTTTCATGCTACTGGCTGCGGCGGCGGACTGCTCAACCAATGCGGCATTTTGCTGCGTCATCTGATCGAGTTGGCTAATCGCGGCATTCACCTGCGCGATACCGTCGGACTGCTCTGCTGCCGCTGCGGTGATTCCGCCCATGATGTCGGTTACCTTCTGCACCGAGTTGACAATCTCGGTCATGGTCTGTCCTGCCTGTGCCACCAGGGCCGAGCCGCCCTCGACTTTTTGCACGCTGGTGTTGATCAGGTTCTTGATCTCCTTGGCCGCATCGGCCGAGCGCCCAGCCAGGGATCGCACTTCGCTGGCGACCACGGCAAAGCCGCGTCCCTGCTCCCCTGCACGCGCCGCCTCGACTGCCGCGTTCAGGGCCAGAATGTTGGTCTGGAAGGCAATCCCGTCGATCACGCTGATGATGTCTGAAATCTTGCGTGAGCTGGCATTGATATCGTCCATGGTGGTCACAACCTGGCCCACGACCTGGCCACCACGCTGTGCAACCTGCGCGGCAGAGGATGCCAACTGGTTGGCCTGGCGTGCCGAATCGGCCGACTGCTTCACGTTGGAAGTGAGTTCCTGCATGCTCGATGCGGTCTCTTCCAGGCTGGCTGCCGACTGCTCCGTGCGCTGCGACAGATCGTGGTTACCCGCCGCAATTTCTTCGCTGACGCCGGCCATGCTATCGGTGCCCTGGCGCACATCGGACACCAGGTGCACCAGGCGGTTCTGCATGTTGGCAATGGCGCGCATCATCGCGCCAAATTCATCACTACGACTGACATCGACGGTAGCACTCAAGTCACCATTGGCGATGGTTTCAGCCACCGCAATCGCGTCACGCAAAGGTTGCCGAATTTGCCTGAGCAACCACCAAGTACCCACCAGAAGCACTAATACAAGCAAACCCACCAGCAGGCGTGCAAAATTGGCGCTGACACTGCGCTGATCGGCAAACTCTGTTCGCAATCCCTCAAACCCCGACACCTGCAGTGCTGCCAACTCGTCCAGACTCTTGAGGTACTGGTTTGTCGCCGGCAAATATTCCGCGTTCACCTCCTTGACCACCGCCTCCTGGTCACCGGCCTGCTTGGCTTCGAAGGCCTTCGCGCGGGAAGCCAAAACCCGTTTGCGCTCTTCGCCAATCCGCACAAACACGGTCTTGGACTGCGCCGACAAGTCCATTGCGTCAATCTTTTTCTGCAACTCCGAGATTTCCGCGCTGGTCGCTGCAATCTGGTCCTTGTAGAAATCACCCACCGACGCGTCTGCGCTGAGCAGACTGGAGACAACGCGCGTGGCGTTGTTCCTGGTAAGCCCGGACCAGCGTGCCACATCGGCCACCTTCACCACATACGCTGCAGAGATTTTTTCCTGCTGCTCCACCAGCGCTGAATTCCTGGCATTCGATGCAACCAGCGTAAACAGCAGCAGCGCTATCACGCAGGAAATCGCCATCCAGAGTTTGGTGCCCAAGGACCAGTTATTCAATTTCATGTGTCGTCTCCGTTCAGGCTGCCATCTTATCCACTGTCGGAGCGCGTGGTACAGGTATCTGGCAGGTATATACCCGGTAGTCAGGACAGGCTGCGAACCACTTCCATGGCCTGCTCCACCCGCTCCACCGCATGGATCGTCAACCCGTCGATGGGTTTCTTGGGCGCATTGGCTTTGGGCACCACCGCCACGCTAAAGCCCAGCTTGGCGGCCTCTTTGAGGCGCTCCTGACCGCGCGGTGCCGGGCGCACTTCGCCGGCCAGTCCTACTTCGCCAAACGCGATAAAACCTTTGGGCAGGGGTTTGCCGCGCAAACTCGACGTGATGGAAAGCATCACCGCCAGATCCGCTGCAGGCTCACTGATGCGCACGCCACCTACCGCATTCACAAAAACGTCCTGGTCCATGCAGGCGACACCAGCGTGGCGGTGCAGCACGGCCAGGAGCATGGCTAAGCGGTCGCGGTCCAGCCCCACGCTGAGACGCCGCGGGCTGGGGCCACCGCTGTCGACCAGCGCCTGAATCTCGACCAGCATGGGTCGTGTGCCCTCCAGCGTCACCATGACGCAACTGCCCGGCACCGGCTCGGCGTGCTGACTCAGGAAAATGGCACTCGGGTTGGACACACCCTTGAGACCTTTTTCGGTCATGGCAAACACGCCGATCTCGTTGACCGCACCAAAGCGATTCTTGATGGCGCGCACCAGTCGGAACTGGCTATGCGTGTCGCCCTCGAAATACAGCACAGTGTCGACCATGTGCTCCAGCACACGCGGTCCGGCCAGTGCGCCTTCCTTCGTCACGTGACCCACCAGCACAATGCACACGCCACTGGCCTTGGCAGCACGCGTCAGGTGCGCTGCGCATTCGCGCACCTGCGCCACCGAGCCCGGGGCGCTGGTGAGCTGGTCCGAATACACCGTCTGGATGGAGTCAATCACGGCCACATCAGGGTGCTGGTTTTGCAGGGTGGACAGGATTTTTTCCAGTTGAATCTCGGCCAGCACCTTCACCTGCGAGCACTCCAGCCCCAGACGCCGCGAACGCAAAGCCACCTGGGCGCCGCTCTCTTCTCCGGTGACGTACAGGGTGTTCTTGCCCGAGCGCTGCAGGGAGTCGAGCGCCTGCAGCAGCAACGTGGATTTCCCTATACCGGGGTCCCCCCCGATCAGCACCACCCCGCCTTCAACAATGCCGCCGCCGAGCACCCGGTCGAGTTCCTCGTGGCCAGTGGGACTGCGTTCCACATCCGTGGTTTCAATGTCCGCGAGCACCATCACCTCGGCCGTCCTGGCCAGCGACGCAAAACGGTTCTTCACCGGCGATTCGCTTGGCGCGACCGACTCGATCAGGGTATTCCAGGCGTTGCAATGCGGGCATTTTCCAAGCCATTTGGGATTGATGCCGCCGCACTCGTTGCAGGTGTAGATGGTTTTCTCTTTGGCCATTCGTCGCAGCCCTAGCGGGGTATTCTCTCGCGCGCCCGTCGCACCTTCTCGACATTGACCGCGACCCGCACCGATTCGAAATTGACCGGAGACTGGATCGACTGCGCGACGGCAGTGGTTTCCCGCGCCACGTAACGGTTGATCGGCATACCGTCCTTGTTAATGATCGCAACCACCCAAGGCGTGTTGGCTCGTTCGCCGCGCTGCACCGCCACCGCAATCTCGCCGTTGAGCAATTGCACGTAACTTCCGGGTGGGTAAAAGCCCACCGACTGCGCCATCGCGGAGCCGACCCCGATGGCATCACCCTTCGCGCCAAGCACCATCGACTTGACCGCCCGCACCGGAGAGAGAGAAGTTCGGGTCTTGCGCGCTGCGGTGCGTGCAATAAAACTGTCGGCCAGGTTGAGCAGGCGACGGCTGGGCATATTGCGGGCCAGGGCCTCGGCCGACTCCGGCGCATGGTGCCAACGCACGATATCAAGATGGTCGGGGTCGTCCATGCCGAAACCGCTCAGGATGTCCACACTGATTTGTGGATGCTCCTTGATCAGCTTGCGCTGCCACGGCGTTGGCTCAGAGCTCTGGCGCGCCAGGCTGTCCTGGTCGCGCGCCATACCGATATTCATGGTCAAAGCGCCATGCATCAGCGACTCGCGCTGCAACGTGTCCAGCCCGATTTTTTGCGCTGTGAGCTCACAGACCGCTGCACTCAACAGCGCGTGCGTTGCACAGTACCCCAGCGTGTCATCTGCCAGCGCTTGAAACAGGGCAAACAGACTGTCATCCGGGTCTGCCTGCAGCAGGGCCAGTGCCTTTTTCTCGATGCCTGCCAGTCGCTCCAGCGGATTGATGGCCAACCCCCCCTGGTACAGGATGCCGCGCAATACCTCCTGCAGATCGAGCCAACCGCCACTCAACTGCTTGCCCACCACATAGTCACTTTCCCGGATTTCGCTGGGCATGGGCTGTCTGGCCACAAGTTCGACGTCCATGCCCTGGCGCAGCAGGGTGTGCACCATGCGCTCGTAACTGCGCTGCCAGGCCAGTGCATCGCTCTCGGTGCTGGAGGCATCGTGGGCGCTGAGCTTTTCCTTGTGCTGCGCCGACACCACGGGTTGACCCTTGCGCAACAGCAACTGCCCGGCCGGGCTCCAGATATCGACCGGCAGGGGTTGCCCGATCTCGAGCATGGCCACTGGAATGGGAACGTATTTCATGCCGCTACCTCAACCGGCACCCGTTGCGCCAGCGCACACATCAACTCATAGCCCACCGTACCCGCACTGGCCGCAACTTCGTCGATGGAAAGCACCGCCCCGTTGGCGGCAACCCCCCACAGGGTGGCATCACTGCCGTACCCAGCCTGTGGTACCGGCCCCAGATCGACCGTGATCATGTCCATGCTGACACGCCCCACGGTACGGGTGCGCACCCCATCCACAAGCACCGGCGTTGCGCTCGGGCAAGTTCGTGGATAACCATCTGCGTAGCCACACGCGACCACCCCGATGCGCATCGGCTCCTGGGCTGTAAAAGTTGACCCATATCCCACGCTATCCCCCGTTTTTAGTGCCTGAACAGCTATTATTTTCGCAGCAAGTGTCATGCAGGGCTGCAACCCCCAGTGCGCCGCCGTATGCGCTGGAAAGTCCGGTGCACTGCCGTAGACTGCGATGCCTGGACGCACCCAGTCCGACCCCGCCAATGCCGCTGGGTGGCGCAGGGTTGCCGCACTGTTACCTACCGTGCGTTCGCCAGGGAGGTCTGCTGTTGCCGCTGCAAAAGCGGCCTGCTGGGCTGCCACGCCTTGCCGGCCATCGGCATCGCTGAAATGCGTCATCAGGGAAATTTCATCGACTTGCGGGAGCGCGTTCAACCGGGTCCACGCAGCGCGGTAACGCGCGGGGGTAAAGCCCAGGCGGTTCATGCCAGAGTTCATTTTCAGAAAAACCCGGTGACCCGTATGGGTCTTGTGTGCTGCCAGCATGTCGATCTGTTCGTCACAATGCACCGTGTGCCATAACTCCAGGCGCGAGCACAGCTCCAGATCGCGCAATTCAAACGCGCCTTCGAGCAGCAGAATCGGCCCGCGCCAGCCCAGCTCGCGCACACGCTGCGCTTCATTCAAGTCCAGCAAGGCAAACCCGTCGGCGGCGCGCAGGCCTTCGTATACACGCTCGATTCCATGACCATAGGCATTGGCCTTGACCACCGCCCACACCCGTGCGTCGGGCACAGCACGTCGAGCAACGCCAAGGTTGTGGTGCAGGGCATGGGTATGAACGGTAGCGAGGATGGGACGTGGCATGGCGGGTTGAGATGGAAGGCGCTAGCCGGATTTTGACATTGCCGGGCATGCTATAACCGCAACACGTTTGGAGACACACTACATTTAGCAACGACGCAGAGGTCGCACCCCTCGCGCAACACCCTCACGAATGAAACGCGGTTTTTACACCATCATGTCGGCGCAGTTCTTCAGCTCGCTGGCAGACAACGCTCTGTTCGTGGGGGCGGTCCAACTGCTTCGTAGCACCGGTGCACCCGAGTGGCAACAGGCCGCACTGGTTCCCATGTTTGCCCTGTTCTATGTGGTGCTGGCACCCTTTGTGGGGGCTTTTGCCGATGCCTACCCCAAGGGGCGGGTCATGCTGTACAGCAACGGCATCAAGATTGTGGGCTGCCTGATGATGCTGTTTGGCACGCATCCCCTGTTGTCGTATGCCATTGTGGGCCTGGGTGCCGCCGCCTATTCGCCCGCCAAATACGGCATCCTGACCGAATTGTTGCCCGCGTCGCAACTGGTCAAGGCCAATGGCTGGATCGAGGGTTTGACCATCACCTCAATCATTTTGGGCGTACTCATGGGTGGGCAATTGGTGAGTAACACCATTTCCACACAACTGCTGGCGTTCGACTTTCCTGTCATTGATACCGGCATCGACACAGCGCCTGAGGCGGCTATCAGCATACTGATCTTCGTCTATCTGGCAGCTGCCTGGTTTAACACCCGCATTCCCCACACCGACGTCCCCATGCGGCCCATGCCGCGCTACCTGATCTCGCTGTTACCCGATTTCTGGCATTGCAACAGCCGCCTGTGGCGTGACCGCCTGGGACAGATTTCGCTCTCCACCACCACCCTGTTCTGGGGTGTGAGTGGCAACCTGCGCTACATCGTGCTGGCCTGGGCTTCGGCGGCTCTGGGCTACAGTGTGACGCAAGCCTCGGCGCTGGTGGGCGTCGTGGCCGTGGGTACCGCCGTTGGTGCGGTGGCGGCCTCCATTCGCATGCGCCTGGACCAGGCCACCAATGTGCTGCCCATGGGCATTGGCATGGGGCTACTGGTGATTTTTCTCAACTTCATCAGTAACGTGTGGGTTGCGGCGCCGTTTCTGGTGCTGCTGGGCGGATTGGGCGGGTTTCTGGTGGTACCCATGAATGCGCTGCTGCAGCACCGTGGCCACAACCTCATGGGTGCTGGCCGCTCAATCGCCGTGCAAAACTTCAATGAACAATCCTGCATTCTGGGGCTGGGTGCGTTTTACAGCCTGTCGACCGGCCTGGGGCTGTCTGCCTTTGGCGCGATCACCGTGTTTGGCATGGTGGTGGCGGGTTTCATGTGGGTGATCAAACGCTGGCACGAGCGCAACTGCCAGACCCACGCGGCCGATGTGGAGTACTTGCTGGAGATTGCCCGCAACGACGCACGCCGCGGTTGACTTCCACGGCGGGCATGCAGCACTTCCTCTTTCCGGCGCTGGCGTTGCTGCTCAATGCGCTGATCTTTGGCGTTTCGTGGTGGCCGTTTCGCGTGCTCCAGAATCAGGGCCTGCATCCTTTGTGGGCCACCGCCTTAACCTTTGTGCTTTCCGTGGTCGTGATGACGCTGCTGCGTCCCGGCGCCTGGCCGCGTTTGCTGCAGCACCCCCTGATGTGGTTGCTGCTGGCGGCTTCTGGCTTGTCCAACGTGGGCTTCAACTGGGCGGTCACGACCGGCGACGTGGTGCGCGTTGTGCTGTTGTTTTACCTGATGCCGGCCTGGGCTCTGTTACTGGCGTGGCCGCTGCTGGGTGAAAGGCCGGGGCCGAGCGCCCTCTTTCGCCTGGCGCTGGCGCTTACGGGTGTGCTGGTCGTGCTCAAAACACCCGAGTCGCCCTGGCCCGTTCCGGAGCAACTGGCCGACTGGCTGGCGCTGTTGGGTGGCTTTTGCTTTGCGTTGACCAACGTCCTGCTGCGCCGGCTGCAGCACACACCCAGCGACGCGCGCACGCTGGCCATGTTTCTCGGAGGGGCTTTCATGGCCACCGTTGCCGCAGCGGGGGGTATGCAGATGGGCATTGTTGGTGCTCCGCCTGCCCCGCATGCCGGCTGGACTGTTTTGGCGATGGCACTCGGACTGGCCATGTTGCTTGGCAATCTGGCATTGCAATACGGTGCGGCACGGCTGCCCGCCAGCACCACGTCGATCATCATGTTGACCGAAGTAGTATTTGCCAGCATCTCGTCGGTGCTGCTGGGCACGGGGGTGTTGACTCTGACTACAGCGCTGGGTGGTGCCCTGATCCTGCTGGCCGCCGTACTGGCAGCGCTGTAATGGCGCTGGCGGCGAATATTCAGCTGCGCGACAGGTTATCGGGCAAGTGCTATGGTCAAGCTTTCACTCCTAAGGCGGAACTGCACCATGACCACTGTGTACGATTTTGAAGCCCAGCAAATCACTGGCAAACCCGTCGCCCTGAAACAGTTCAAGGGTAAGGCCATGCTCATCGTCAACACTGCCAGTGCGTGCGGCTTCACGCCTCAATTTGCCGGGCTCGAAGAGTTGCACAAGACCTATGGCGACCAAGGCCTGGTGGTATTGGGTTTTCCGTGCAACCAGTTTGGCGCACAGGACAGCGGTGACAACAGCGAGATTGCCGAGTTCTGCCAGCTCAACTACGGCGTGAGTTTCCCCATGATGGCCAAGATCAATGTCAATGGCAGCGAGGCCCACCCGCTGTACCAGTGGCTGACCAAGGAAGCGCCGGGCCTGCTCGGCAGCAAAGCGATCAAATGGAACTTCACCAAGTTTCTGGTGGGCAAGGACGGCAGCGTGCTCAAGCGCTACGCACCCACCGACACGCCCATGAGCATGGCCAAGGATATCGAGGCTGCGCTAGCGTAGCGCCTGGTCCAGCACTTCCACCCAGTGCCTCACCGGCGTGCTGGTGCCGCTCTGCAAATGGGTGATGCAACCAATGTTGGCCGATACGATCACATCCGCCTGCAACTCGCTCAAATGACCCAGCTTGCGGTCACGCAAGGGGTAAGCTACATCGGGGTTGAGCACGCTGTAGGTGCCCGCCGAGCCGCAGCAAAGATGCGCTTCGTCGCGGGCGGTTCGAATGTTGAAACCCAGGGAACCCAGGTGCTGCTCGATGCCACCCTTGAGTCTCTGACCATGCTGCAGGGTGCAGGGTGGATGAAAGGCCAGCGTGGGCGCGCGCGCCGCCACGGTCTGGGCCAGATCGGGCCGCGACTCCAGCAGTGCCTCGGTAATCGTGGGCAATAGTTCGCTGAGATCGCGCGTCAGCGCGCTGATGCGTCGTGCCTTGTCGGCATAGGAGGAATCGTCCTGCAGCAGGTGGCCGTACTCCTTGACAGTAACGCCACAACCCGAAACGTTCATCACGATGACTTCGACCTGCCCCGATTCCACCCACGGCCACCATGCGTCGATATTCGCACGCATTTGCGCCTTGCCACCCTCCTGGTCGTTGAGGTGGAACTTCACCGCACCACAGCATCCGGCCTTGGGCGCAACCACCGCCTGAATGCCGGCAGCGTCGAGAACACGCACGGTAGCGCTGTTGATGTTGGGTGCCATCGCCGGTTGTGCGCAGCCACTGAGCATCAGCACCTTGCGCGCATGGGTGCGCTCCGGCAACACCCCTGCGTCCTGAGGGGCAGGCACCTTGTTCTGGAGTGCCGTGGGCAGCAGGGGGCGCACCAGTTGGCCCATCTTCATGGCGGGCCCAAACAGCGGCGACGGAATGCCCTCCTTCAAGGCCCAGCGCAGGGCCTTCTCGCCCGCTGGACGCGCCACCTTCGCATCCACCAGTCTGCGTCCTATGTCGATCAGATGCCCATAGTCAACCCCGCTGGGGCAGGTGGTCTCGCAATTGCGGCAGGTCAGACAACGGTCCAGGTGCAATTGGGTCTTGCGCGTGGGCTGAGCCCCTTCGAGCACCTGCTTCATCAGGTAGATGCGGCCGCGCGGGCCGTCGAGCTCGTCGCCCAGAATCTGGTAACTGGGGCAGGTGGCGGTACAAAAGCCGCAGTGCACGCACTTGCGCAAAATGGCTTCGGCAGCCAGACCATCGGGCGTGTTCCGGTATTCGGGGGCTAAATTAGTTTGCATGGAGGTGCCACCTCAGACGCCTTGCGCCATTCGACCGGGATTGAAAATTCGGTGTGGGTCGAAGCATTCTTTCAGCCGTTGTTCAATCACCGCCTGGGCCACATTCTTTGTACCAAAAGGTTCTGAAATGCCCGTAGATTGAGCGTGAGCGGCTACGAAAAGCGTAGCGTTTCCACCATGGCTTTGGGCCAGTTGCTGCAACTGGGCACCGGCATTCTCGGGTGCCCACAACCAGCGCAAGCCGCCATGCCACTCCACCAGCTGCGGCCAGGGCAGGTCCAGCACCGGGGCTGTCTGGGCCACGCTGATGCGCCACAGAGCCATATCCTCGCCGGGGCGCTGTACGAAGAAGGGTAGTTGCTGGTCGCGGCAGCGCTCCCAGTCGGGTTGTGCCTGGGCATTGTCCATTCGCGTACCTTGCTGATCGGACAGCATCTTCTGGCAGGCCGCTTCCACCGCCGCCACCGCGCCGCGCAACCTTACAAACAGCAGGTCCTGTGTGCCTGCTGAAGCGCTTTCATCGCGCACCCAGCAACTGGCATTCAACGGCAGGGGTTGGCCGCCCCAGATGTGCACTTGTTCCAGGGCCTTCGCCTGGGGCAGTGCGAAACACAGGGTGGCTTCGGCGGGGGCGGTGGGCAGCACCTTGAGCGAAATCTCGGTCAGCAGTCCGAAGGTGCCCAACGAGCCCACCATGAGGCGCGAAACATCGTAGCCCGCCACGTTCTTCATGACCTGGCCGCCAAAGGTGAGCGACTCACCTTTGCCGTTAACCATCTGCAGCCCGAGCACGTAGTCACGCACACCGCCCACACTGGCACGTGCCGGGCCGGCAAGTCCGCTGGCCACCATCCCCCCCAGCGTGGCCGTCCTCACCCCCGACCAGGAAAAATGCGGCGGTTCAAAAGGCAGACACTGCCCGTGTTCGGCCAACAGCGTCTCCAGTTCCGCAAGCGCTGTTCCCGCGCCCGCCGTCACCACCAGCTCGCTGGGTTCGTAGCCTCGAATGCCAGCCAGATCGGTCGTGTTCAGCAGTTCCCCCTGCAGGCTGTGCCCATAAAAATCCTTGCTGCCCCCGCCCTGGACGCGCAGGGGCATGCGCTCGGCAATGGCCGTGCGAATGCGTTCGGTGATACGTGCGATGGCGTGGTCCATAGAAGCCCATTCAACAAAAATGGCCGCAGCGCCGCAAAAAAAAAGCGGCCCGTAGAAACCGAAGTTTCGCACGGACCGCAACCTTGGGTAGATATCGCTGTGTCGTCTGCTCTTTTCTAAGTCGATTGGGGTCGCTTAGCGGCTGTAGGCAGACTCGCCGTGCGAGGCAATGTCCAGACCTTCACGCTCGTCTTCTTCACTGACGCGCAGGCCGATCGTCTTGTCGACGATGAAAAAGGCAACGAACGACACCACACCCGACCAGAGAATGGTCACCCCCACCGCCTTGGCTTGCACCAGCACCTGGGCTGCAATGGAGTAGTCTGCCGCTGTGATGCCGGTAGCCGTCACCCAGTCAGCCACAAAGCCGGGGCCACCCAACGAGGGTGAATTGAACACCCCGGTGAGCAGGGCACCCAGAATACCTCCAACCCCGTGGACACCAAAGACGTCCAGCGAGTCATCGGCACCGAGCATCTTCTTCAAACCGGTCACGCCCCACAGGCAGGCAAAGCCGGCGATCAGACCGATGATCAAGGCCCCACCGATACCGACGTTACCGGCTGCGGGTGTAATCGCCACCAGACCAGCCACCGCACCGGATGCAGCTCCCAGCATGGAAGCTTTGCCCTTGTGCAAGGCTTCACCCACACTCCAGGACAGCACGGCAGCAGCCGTTGCGCCAAAGGTGTTAATGAATGCCAAAGCGGCAAAACCATTGGCTTCGAGTGCGGAGCCGGCATTGAATCCAAACCAGCCCACCCATAGCAACGCTGCGCCGACCATGGTCAATGTCAGGCTGTGCGGTGCGAAGGATTCCTTGCCGTAGCCGATACGCTTGCCCACCATGAAGGCACCGACCAGGCCGGCGACGGCGGCGTTGATGTGCACCACGGTACCACCGGCGAAGTCCAGCGCCCCCCACTGCCACATCATGCCGGCGGTGGCGTTCACCTTGTCAACCACTTCCTTCGAGGTATAGGCATCCGGACCGGCCCAGAACCAGACCATGTGGGCAATCGGTGCATAGCTGAAGGTAAACCACAGGGCCATGAACATCAGCACCGCAGAGAACTTGATGCGCTCGGCAAACGAACCCACGATCAGCGTGCAGGTAATCCCGGCGAAGGTGGCCTGGAACGCAGCAAACACGATCTCGGGAATGACGACACCCTTGCTGAAAGTGGCCGCATTGGCGAAGGTACCTGCAGCGTTGTCCCAGATACCCTTCATCAGTAGGCGATCCATGCCGCCGATGAACTGGTTGCCCTCGGTAAACGCCAGGCTATAGCCATAGAGGAACCACAGCACCACGATCATCGAGAACGTGACCATGACCTGCATCAGCACGGACAGCATGTTCTTGCTGCGCACCAGGCCGCCGTAGAACAAGGCCAGACCCGGCACCGTCATCAGAATAACCAGCAGGGTGGAGACCATCATCCAGGCGGTGTCGCCCTTGTTAGGCACCGGGGGCGGCGCTGCGGCAGGTGCCGAAGCGTCGGCCGCTGGTGCGGCGGCGGCAGCGGCTGGCGCCGCGGGTGCAGCCGCTTCAGCCGGTTTGGCCTCGGCCGCGGGCACAGCGACTGCGGCTGGAGCGGCTGTTTGTGCCAACACCACGGAACTGGCACTTAGGGCTGCCCAGCCAAGGGCCAGGGATATGAGTAGTTTTTTCACAATGCTTCCTTTCCAGTTTCGC
>CAIPGC010000306.1 GCA_903864505.1 uncultured beta proteobacterium
AAGTTCTAAGCCTCACGACATCAATGACTTGATCGCCAGGTGATTATTGGCACTGGCACGTGCCGGCTCCATGGAGTGGGGAACCCAGTTGCCCGTCATCACGCTGCTGGTTCGGGGTCCTGCCTCGTTCAGACCGCGCACACGCGGCTCGAACGGTGCCGGTAGGTTCTTTGCTGACTTCTCAATCGTCTTTTTCACTGGGCTGAGAAGGTTCATCTATTGATTCTTTCAAAAAATACAGTGTAAATGTTGCGCTCTAGGGTACCCCGGTAGCGCGGATGTGGTCGTAATCTGCTCAATCAGAAAGCTTGGTAGCTGCCCTGCCATCAGATTGTTTAATTTTGACTAGTCAATCGGAGAGAAGTAACTGTAGCAGTCCATTCGGAATTTCGGGTCTTCCTACAGTAGAAGCGCATCAATTTTCTTGCAACCGACTGTGTGCCCCACCGTTACTCGCAAGCTTCCCACCATTGCCAGACAGACCAACTGCGTCACTCAGTATGTGTGCCGCTTCGATTAGCAGGACGTCCTTGGTGTTCTTTTCCGACTTTTCATAGGCCAAATCCTGAGCGAGGCTTCGTTCTTCTGGCTCCAGTCCGTCTGCAGCCTCCGTCAGAGCATCTGCTTCCAATGGAGCTTGAATGCCGCTGGCCGTCTTGTCTTCCTTGCGCGTTGCAATGCGTGCCTCTCGGACTTCGCGTTCTTTGCGTCTCTCGGTTTGATTGAGGGAAATCTCGTTCTTCTTGCGCTGAAGCTTGTACTCAGCAATGTCCTCTTCCAAGTATTTGAATTCCCTGCTCCGATTGGTGCGCGCATCATGGCGGACGGAAAGTTGCGCAAGCATGGCCCGTACTTTATCCAACGGGGTGTAATCGGCCTGCCTGATTTGTGTCCAAGGCAATGCATTGCCGAAACTGGCCTCACCCATTTCATCCTCTTCAAAGAATCCAGGCAAGGAAATGTCCGGTGTCACCCCGCGGAGTTGGGTGGTACCTCCATTGATTCTGAAGAATTGCGCAATCGTCATTCGCAGGCCCCCTAGCTGGGGTTTATTACTTTTCACAATTTTGTCCAAGTCGACAACCGCTTGCACGGTTCCTTTTCCCCAACTGGGCTCGCCGACGATGACACCGCGACCGTAATCCTGAATCGCTGCAGCGACGATCTCGCTGGCCGAGGCCGAGTTGCGGTTGATCAACACGCCCAAAGGGCCATTCCACACCGGCTTCGCATCTGTGGCGCGCTCAACCCAGACTTTTCCTTCGGCATTGCGTTGCTGCACTACCGGCCCAGCACCAATGAACAGTCCAGTCAACGCAACCGCTTCAGAAAGGGAGCCGCCGCCGTTATTGCGTAGGTCCAACAGCACGCCATCCACTTTGGCTTTCTTGAGGTTGCCCAGGATCTTTGCGACATCGTGACTTGCGCTTTTAAACTCCTTGTTGCCCGAATTTCGGGCCGCAAAGTCTTCATAGAAAGAAGGCAGTGAGATCACACCGATCCGATGTGTGCTCTTCCCATCTTTCACGGATTGAATCGATGATTTTGCAGCCTGTTCTTTCAGGTTGATGGGTTTGCGCACCAGGGATACCAATTTGTGTTTCCCATCCAGTCCGGCTTCCGCCGGGATGATTTCGAGTCGCACTATGGTGTCTGCCGGGCCACGAATCAACGCTACCGCCTCATCCTGCCTCCAACCCATGATGTCCGTAATAGCACCATCCCTCCCCTGCCCTACCCCAACAATGCGATCGCCTACCTTGAGTTGTCCGGAGAGACTTGCCGGCCCGCCACTGACGAGTTCTCGAATGGTGGTGTAGTCGTCGGGCTGTGCGAGCACTGCGCCAATGCCGATCAGTGACAGGCGCATCGCAATATCAAATTCCGCCGATTCCCGAATCCCCATGTAGTTGGTATGGGGTTCGATCGCCATGGTGTAGGCGTTCATGAATGCCTGGAATGCATCAGCGCTATTGACTTTGCTGACCCGTTTGAGGAAGCTGTCATAGCGTTTGTACAGTACGTCCACGATGCCTTTGTCGTCTTTGCCAGCAAGTTTGAGATTGAGCCAATCATTTTTCACGCGCTTTCGCCATAGATCATTGGCTTCTGAATCGCTTGCGGGCCAGGTCTGCTTTTCTCTTTGAACTTGAAAACTCTCGTTCACATCAAAATCGAATTCCTGTTGCAGCAGACTTCTGGCATAGGTCAACCGATCAGTGACACGCCGTTGATAGAGATTGAAGATGACAAACGGAATCGAAAGGTCTTCGTTAAGAATCAGTTCGCCAAATCTCGTACGGTCTTTTGATATGCGCGCAATGTCTTCTTGTGTGAAGAACGACTTTTCTGGATCTAACGATTTCAAATATTGATCGAAGATCTTGTCTGACATGGTTTTGTCAAGCGGCATGGCCTTGTAGTGATAGCGGGATAAGAGATCGGCTGCGAGGTGTGCGGCTTTGGCTTCGTACTGCTCTGGCTTTAGTTCGGGCAGAGGCCGAGCAGGTGCGTCCAGAGCCGCAGCTTGCGCCCAAGTCACAAGACTCAACATCAGCCAAAGAAATTTTTGCTTCATCAAATGCTCTTTCGTCTTCGCTCGGGCGTCGACAGTTTATGGATGTGAACGCTAAACATTGGCACCCAGTTCAGCGTCTGACTGACCCGACTCCAATAATCGTCTTTGTAATTAACTTGAAAGTCTGATTGACGTCAGGTATTTCTTGGATGCTGTGTCGCAGCTAAAACAATCCCGCCTGCTCAATCCGTTCAACCTTAGGGAGAGCTTCGGCGCTGCTCCAATCAGTCCCACGTGTTCGCTTCCAATAGAAACGTGCTAACTCACCCATGATCAATGCAGACGCCCACTTTCCGTCGTCCAGGCGTTTCATGACAGCCGAAGACATCTTGCGTTCAATAAAGTCTCGTTTCAGCTCAGATAGCAACAGCGTCATTTCTGATGCAGCAAGGGCTTCAAGTTCTTTGCGAACAACTGTGAGCTTTTCACTCTCGCGTTCACGCAAATTTGCTTGCAGTTCAATTCCGGGATCAGCTTTACCTGTGATCGGTTGTTCGGCCATGTCCGGTAGATGTGCTTCTGGAACCGACACGTCGATGGCTCTGCCATTCAGCAATGCCTTTAGGTAGGCATGTCTGGACAGAATCGGGGTACCGGGCAAAGCTAACCGGGCCTCTAACCTTTCCACCGCCTTTGAAAAGGCTATTTCACCATGGCGGATGAAGTGATCCTCTGCTATTTCTGCATCAATGCCAAGTTGTATTGCCCGCACAACCTTTGACATGTCTATCGCTTTGGTTAGTTTCGCTGTCGACTCTTGTTTAAGATGTACTTCAAATTGAAGGTACTCAATTGAGCGCCCTACCCTGAATTCGTGAACACTGACGGTCAGTTCACTAACTTCGTTCACCTCTTCAATGGCAGGCTTGATGGTGTCGCGGTTGAAAAAGCGGAACTCCGTCTTGATTTCATTGGGAACCGGTTTGCCGGTCAACACCGGTAGCCACCAGTGCCAGTGTTGTTTGCTGGTTCGGTGCGAGGGATTGTCCTTGTAGCGCGCGCAAATCTCATAAAGCGCCAAACCGGCATGCGATCGAAACTGTGCGATCGTTGACCTTCTGATCTGCGCATATCGCAAGGGGTAAAGCATCTCCTGTCGAAGCGCGGGTGGATAAGCCCAATGGAGCCAGTTCTCTCCATTCTTCTTTTTTAGGCTAACCTGTGAAAGCAAACCACAGGCGCCCCACTCTTCTGTTTCGCCGGGCGACGGCGACTGCCACTCGACGACATGGGTGACCATCGACAGCAAATGTTTCTTGAGATCTTTGACGGTTCCAGTTGACCCGTCATAGCCTCGAATGACTGAATTTAAGGGTGCACCAAAAAGGCCAGTGATTTCATCTTCTGCGCCCTGCTCTCTGGCTACGAACATCATCAGCGTGTAGGCCTGCCGCCCTACCCGAGTAATCGTACCGCTCTTGGGCACCATGGCCAGCGCTGACACTGGCTTGTCAATTCTGTCTGGGCCTAGAATTTCGGTGCTATTCATGGCTCCATTATGTGTGAGATCGCTTAAATCACGCAAACTACTTGGTGCGGATTCAGATCATTGTGGCTTAGGTACAAGATTCGGTCCATGGTTTCTCTCACATTTGTTTGATGCGTCGCTTTGATGGCCCTTGCTTTTCCTCACATTTGGAGTTCAAACAACCCAGCGCCATGACAAAACTGGACCAATTCAGCTTGAATCTAAACCAGCAGTCGGCCCACAGGGCCTGAAATCATCGATTCACGGTCGCTCGTAGCAAGCCATGGCTTCTCTCACAGATTCGTGGGTTTCTCTCATAGATCCCTTGGTTTTGCTCACATTTCCAGGTTTTTCACTCACCTAGATGACGCTAACCCATTGAATTCAAACAATAATTCTCAGATAAAGGTATTAAAGCTTCTAAAGGCTATTAAAAAGAGAACCAGTGAGTGTGTGGATAACACAAAGAATAGAGGCCAAAAGCTTCCAATTCATAGTCAAAAGACGCACAATCGGCGTCACACGCTGTTTTTCGCGTCTAGCAGGAATGAATACATGTCAATCAAGAATAAACCGGATTCACGTATAACGTTGGAAGATTTAATAGCAGCTTCCAGTCGAGTTGGTGCCGTAATAGAAAGTGTTCGCGGGACGATGCTTGCGCCTGATGCAAGAAAACGCCCTCCCGTATTTAGCACTAACCAGGTAGCGGCCATTTGTGGCTTGGAAAAGGCTCAGATGGATTATCGAGTGAAGAAGGGTGATTTGCCACTCGGCGAGATGGAGAGTGGGCACAGGCGTAAGTTTAGTTTGGAAGATACGCGTGCGTGGGCACAAAACGTGCGCGCCAAGTTTATGCGCCCAAAGAACGCTGAAGCCATTACTATTTCCGTAGCGAATTTTAAAGGCGGCGTTACCAAAACGACCACTGCGGTGACGCTGGCGCAAGGTTTGAGCCTTCGTGGCCATAAAGTGCTTGTTATCGACACGGATCCGCAGGGATCAATGACCACATTGTTCGGTTTGCTGCCCGATGTAGACGTTGATGATGATCAAACCATTCTTGGCCTTTGCTATGGGTCTGAGGTGTCCATTGACTATGCCATCACACCCACCTACTGGTCCGGTATTGATATCGTTCCAGCCAATTTGGCTCTGTACTCTGCTGAATTTGCCCTACCCTCAAGGCAAAAATCCGAAGGTTCATTTGAATTCTGGAACGTGCTCAATAATGGAATTGATGCGGCACGCACCAAATACGATGTGATTATTTTGGACACATCTCCCTCGCTGTCCTACCTGACCATTAATTCCCTGCTCGCTTCTGATGGTCTCATCATGCCATTGCCTCCCAGCACTTTGGACTTCACGTCTAGCGGTCAATTTTGGAACTTGTTTAACGACCTCACTGCCAACCTAGTGACCAACCGCGGTAAGACCAAGAGTTTTGAGTTCGTGGATGTATTGTTGGCCCGGGTCGATGCCAACGATGCATCATCGAGTGTGGTTCGCGAGTGGATTACGGCGGCATATGCAGGCATGGTTTTGCCGGTGGAGATACCTAAGACAGCATTAACTGCGAGTGCAAGTGCGGAGTTCGGGACGGTTTACGACACAGACCCAGCAACAATCAACGCTCGAACATATCGGCGAGCTTATGACGCTTATGAGCGGGTTGTTGAGTTGGTGGAAGAGCAAATCATGACCGCTTGGAAACGTCAAACAGGAGAACAAAATGGCGCTTAAGGATAAAGCTGCGAAGATTGATTTGAGCCACATAGGCTTGTCTACAAATAGTCGTGTGCAGGGGGCCAAGACGGCAATTGGTATGCACGCAGATGCATTGTTTCGTGATGAAAAGATATCCGCTGAGAATCTAGCGCTTAAACAAAAATTGGCTGAGTTCGACGGTGCTAGTGCAACCCGAAAACTAGACCCCAGGCGGATCAAACCCAGCAAGTGGGCAAATCGAAATGAACTTTCTTATGGTGGCGCTGAGTTTGCAGCTCTGCGGCAAGAGATTGAATCAGCTGGCGGGAATATCCAGCCAATAAAGGTACGTCCTTCAAAATCTGTTCCGGGGCAATACGAATTGGTGTTCGGACATCGCCGCCACAGGGCTTGCTTGGAACTCGGTTTCGATGTTCTGGCTGTTATCAGCGAATTGGATGATTCGGAACTCTTTTGTCAGATGGATCGGGAGAACCGCGCTCGAGCCGCTTTGAGTCCTTGGGAGGCGGGTATGACGTATGCCAAGGCGCTCGATGAGGGCCTTTTCCCGTCCGCTAGGAAGTTGTCGGAGGCGGCCTCGATCGACTTGAGCCAGTTAGGTAAAGCGTTGGCGCTTGCTAGACTCCCGGCGGATGTTATTGCAGCCTTCCCGAGCCCTCTGGAGTTGCAGTATCGCTGGGCGACCATGCTGACACCTGCTATTCAAAAGGACCCAGACCTCATCCTTTCCCGTGCGAAGGCGCTTCTTGTTTCAAAGGAAAAGTTGAGTGCAACAGAGGTTTTGAAGCAGCTTTTGGAGGGGGGTGGAACCGTTCCACCCCCTGCGATTAAGAAGGTTTTGGTGAAGGGTAAAGACGGACAGGTCGGTGAAATTCGACTGGATGGAGGGAAGCGATCCGCAGTTGTCACCCTAAGCAATATCGATCCCAAGCGATTTGGTGAATTGGAAAAGACCATCAAAGCATTGCTTTCTTGAATTGAATATTGATCAAAGGGTGGGGGTGGAACCGTTCCACCCCCACCCTTTATTCTTGTGTGCTGATGAAAGGTTACTCTCACATCCGCGGCATTCGCAAACAAAGTTCGACACCTCTTCTCAATCCATCAAAGATAGGAAGCGATACACGATCAGGAAATCCTAATGGAAGCCTACTCTCCACGTTCTTGATTGTTGTCTGGGTCCATACAGCTACATCCATGATTACATCCTCAGCGTTGTCACGATTGAAGCAGCTCAGTGCCGTATGGTTGAAATGCCGACGCTGAATGTCCTTGAAGTGGAAGTGTTTGCTTTTACCCAAAAAAGCCATCGCCATCTTGGCCTTAAACATTGAGAACTGGTTGGGACCATTGCCTTCGACCGGCCAGATCGACATTACGTCATACAGCGGTGTGAGCTGGTAGCGACCTTGTGGCAATACCCGGATGCTGAAATTCTTGGCGTGTCCATCCGGTGCTGCCAGCATCCAAAACAAAATCTGGGCGGTGAGGAGGGTGGTGAGATCCCTTTCAGCCTGGACGGATCCTTTGAGTACTTTTGCCAGATCGGCCAAACCTGGTCCGCCATCGTTTTCATACTTGAGGTGTGAGGGCACTCCCATGGCTTGGCAGAAATCTTCCTGAGGTAGTCTCATTACCCAGGTACCGCTTGAATGCAATTGCCGATCAAACCGCTCAACGCTGAGAACCTTTTGGCTGCCAAACGTCAGGATCTCGGTCTTGGCCACCGGTAACCCAAACTCTGCAAGTAGGCTCATGCACAGCCATTCGTTTTCCACCGAAGTGCTGAAATCCGCCTGGCGATGGCCGACCATGCCGATGGGAAGCTTCAGGATATGGGTCGTGGGCGTAGAGCCATGGGGTCGAATCCATTGGCCGTTATGAAACAGGAGGGCAGTCTTTTCCTGGGCACCGGCAAGGGAGATGCGCAGATCCTCTTGGTCTTCCAGGTTGCCCATGGGGCCGCTTCGAGTCGACTGGATTAACAGTCGTTCGATATCGGGTTCGGAAAGGGGCGTGCCAGAGATTTGCTGAACATCTTTCGGTTCCTCATCGGCACCCAGTAACTGGACCGCCCCCACACAGTCCCGGCCAATTGCCTGGAGCAAGTCAAAGGCCTCAGCGCTTCCTGTCTTGAACCGGGTGGCAATCCGCAAACGAATTGCTTCACTGTCTGGCAGCAAGTTGTCAAAGAAATTGCGGACACGATCTCCCTTGAGCGCTACCTCACCGGTAAAGGGCAGGGACAAGGAGAGAGGGCGGCCGGAGGCGGAATTCATCCATTGGGAGTCGTATTGAAGGCTGTGTTCTCCACCGCGGTTGACGGTCCAGGCGCCAACCCGTTGGCCGTTGGTCCAGATGGAGAGAACACGTGAATGCGAAGGGCGTCCCATAGTTCACCACTCGAGTTGGGAGGTCGCAGGCTGGTTCTGAATTGGCACTTCCTTGGTCTGCAGGACAAGCTCCAGCTGCAGGGTTGAGCAAATCGCCAGGAGCTGATCCAATCGCATGGAGCCGGGCTCGAGTTCGATTGCAGACATCCGGCTTTGGCTTAAATCCAGGCGTTTGGCCAACTCGGTCTGGGACAGCTTTGCCGTTTTTCGGGCTGCTTGTAGAAGTGGCGAGAGCTGGTCAGGTAGAGTAAGAACTTGCTTCATCGATGGGATCTCCATGGGCAACGCCAACCCAACGAAGTTAGCTGTTAAAAAGGCATCTTCAATATAGTTGTTCGACAGGTAAAAGTCAAATGCCCGGGAAACAGGTATTGAGCGGCGCATCCTCCGAGGCCATTCTTAGGTGCGCGGAGACGGTAGGTCTTGGTCTCAACGTAGCGAGAAAGCTGATCTTCGACGAGTAGGGGAGGGCCACCAGCGACCCTGGAAGACGAGAAATACCGTCATTGGCCCTGGGCGTAGAAGGATGCGTTTGCAGGGCTTGGCGAGCGTGTGGGATGCCTAGTGGAGGCTGGGCTCTTACGGCGCGACGGGGAGCGTTTAGGCTGCATGCAGTTGGAAACCCGGTATCGAACCATGCATTTATGCCAGGCGATAGTGAAATTACATGGTTACAAGAGAAATGCCACGGATGAACAGGCTTCAACGCCTCTTTGGCAGGCTCTGTGTCGTCAATGTCCCCAGACGTAGCCGTGCGTTCAGCAGCAGTATTTCTAGACGTTTTGGCGGCATTCGGAAAATAATTGTATTTGGATGCGTCACGATTATCAAAGTTGATATCAATTCCCACTTGTAACGGGATTAGAAGCAGAATTTCAATTGATGAATAGTACCGATATTGGTATCATTCAGGTCGCAAGGAGAAACTGGTGGAAAACACACTCACGATCTCGGAGATCAAACGTCGCGGTATGGCTGCTATCAACGACCGCCTTCGTTCTGGTCCAGCGCATATCCTAAAGCGCAACAAAATGGCGGCCGTGATCCTCTCTGAGGGGGAGTACCAGCGTTTGCTCAATAAAAATTCGCAGAGTCTTCCTGGCATGTCAGCTCTGGAATGGTTAGTTGCTCAGCCAAATACTGGAGAGCGAAGCAAGGCCGCCATCGATGCGGATTTGCAAAGCGAGCGCGCCTGGTGATCGCTTTTCTGGACGCGTGTGCGCTCATCTACAAGATCGAGGGTGCCGAACCGTTTGCATCAAACACCAGCAAGGTATTGAGCGAACTCGCCACTTCGCACCCGAAGATTGGCGCCAGCATTAGCCGCCTGACCTGGTTGGAGTGCCGTGTGGGCCCAATGAAGAGCAACAACCAGGAAATTCTTCAAAAGTACGACGCATTCTTTGCACTGCCGGATCTCAAATGGATCGAACTATCCCAGGTAGTTGTTGAGTTGGCGGCCCATATTCGCGCAGCCCATGGTCTGAAGACCCCCGATAGCCTTCAGGCCGCCAGTTGTCTGCAACTCGGAAAGGGCCATGTATTTCTGACCGGCGATCCTGCTTTCAGTCGTGTCGCTGGACTCAATGTGCGCCTGTTGAGTTAGTCACACCCGGGTGGCAACGTATTCGCCCCCCGGGTAGGGCAAGCCCGCCAAGATCAAGCTGGGTCAGGGCGGCAAAACGTCCAATTCCAATCTAGACCTGCGTGCTGTTTTTCTGGCGATTTTACGAGTACTCTAAATTAATTGTATAAGACAACGTCATGATTATCCTTATAATCAGGACGTAATATAAATTAGTTTAAAAGTGGAGTTTCGGCTTGTACGACGTTCAGTCACACAAAATTTCCTGTGTGAGTGCCGAAGATAGCGCTGCCACACGGGTAGAGCCGTAAAAACA
>CAIPGC010000307.1 GCA_903864505.1 uncultured beta proteobacterium
CCATGAACAAGGCATTTACCAAGGAGTCTGACGATGCAGGCGACGACTTGCAATTGCCGGCGCTTGCGCCGGGAGGAAAGAATTACATCACCCCGCAGGGATACGTCCGTTTACGCTCTGAACTGCTCAATCTGATTGACGTGGAGCGACCCAAGGTGGTCGAGGTTGTGCATTGGGCTGCAAGCAATGGGGATCGCTCGGAGAATGGAGATTACTTGTACGGCAAGAAGCGTTTGCGTGAAATTGATCGACGCATTCGCTTTTTAACCAAACGCCTGGAGGTCGCAGAAATTACGGAGCCGTCGTTGCATTTCGGTAATTCGCAAATATTTTTCGGCGCGACGGTGACCTACGTGGACCACGCTGGGACACAGCGCACGGTGAAGATTATGGGTGTCGACGAGGCCAATAGCGCGCACGGGGAGGTGAGTTGGATTTCTCCGATCGCAAGAACCCTGCTGAAGGCACGGGAGGGTGATGTGCTCAAACTAGTGTTGCCGGACAGGGTGGACGAACTCGAAGTGCTAACCGTGCGGTACCCTGAACAACCGGAACATCAGTCCTGAACAGGTGCTGCTGCGCGTACTGCGCGCACTACGGCAGGCACTCGCTTGACGCTACGTAATGCAACCTCCAATTGAGAAGCATCTTGTACGGCAACGATAAACTGCAATTCGATGATTTCGTGCTCCACGTCATGTCCCATCTGGATATGCACAATATCGGTCTCTGCGCTGGCCAGCGCTTCGGCAATCTTTGCCAACACTCCCTTGCCGTTTTTGGCTACAACGAGTAGTCCAGTTTCAAAAGCGCGCACCGGTTCATCGGACCAATCTACGTCAATGAACCGCTCGTTGTCCTTGTGACGGAGCTTTGTTGCCAGGGGACAGGTTTTGGTATGAACCACCAATCCTTCACCACGTCCCAAGTACCCCGAAATCGCGTCACCCGGAATGGGTCTGCAACAGTGGGCAAATTGGACCGAGGCGTTTTCACTCCCATCCAGGGTAATGGACCCCTGAGTTGCGTTGTCCCGCGCGGTAAAGCGTTCTCGCGTCAACAGCAGGGCATCCGGGCGTTTTCCGATTTCTCCAAGAAGATGCACCAAGCGCTTGGCCACAATATTGGCAATACGCTTGCCCAGTCCGATATCGGTTAACAATTCGTGGCGGGTGCGGTTTCCGGTAAAACGCAGTAACTTGGCCCAGGTCGATTCATAAGCAGCGTCTTCATCAGAGAAACCCTCGATCCCCTCTGCACGCAAGGCCTGGGTTAACAGTTTGCTTCCCAATTGCTCCGATTCGGTGTGAGCCTGCGACTTAAGGTGGTGGCGAATTTTGGAGCGCGCGCGGCCGGTTCGTACGAAGCTCAACCACGCCGGGTTGGGCGTCGATGTGGGTGAGGTCTCCACTTCAACGACATCACCGTTTTTCAATTCAGTTCGCAGCGCTACGGTCTCACCATTGATGCGGGCTTGGGTAGTGTGGTCACCCACGTTGCTGTGGATGGCATAAGCAAAATCCACCACGGTAGCACCTCGCGGCAGCGCCATGATCTGGCTTCGGGGTGTGAAAACGTAGACGGCGTCGGGAAAAAGATCAACCTTCACGTGGTCCCAGAACTCGGCTGCATCGCGAGTCTCGTTTTGAATGTCGAGCAAGGATTGCAACCACTTGGTCCCCAAGCGCTCTGATGATGCTTCTTGAGGGTTGTTGACCTTGTAAAGCCAGTGGGCCGCAACGCCTGATTCGGCCACGATATGCATTGCCTCGGTTCGAATTTGAAATTCCACACTCACGCTGGATGGACCGACGAGCGTGGTATGCAATGACTGGTAGCCATTGAGTTTCGCAATGGCGATATGGTCCTTGAATTTTCCTGGTAACGGCTTATAGAGTTGGTGCAATATGCCTAACGCCGTGTAGCAATCAATCACCTGGGGTACGATGATGCGAAACCCGTAGATGTCGGTAACCTGCGCGAAGCTCAGGCGCTTGACCGCCATTTTCTTATAGATGGAAAAAAGTGGTTTCTCCCGACCAGCGATGCGCACGGGCATATCTGCCGATGCGAATACTGCCTCAACTTCCTTGTGCACTTTTTGCATCAAGTCGCGCCGCCTGCCACGCGCCTTGGCTACCGCCTTCGACAACGTTGTGTAGCGCCATGGGCGCAAGTGTCGAAATGACAGATCCTGTAATTCGCGGTAGGTCTGGTTTAGCCCCAGTCGATGGGCAATGGGGGCATAAATCTCCAGCGTCTCCGACGCAATGCGATTCCATTTTTCACGCGGAACGTCCGACAGAGTGCGCATATTGTGGGATCGATCCGCCAGTTTGATGAGGATGACGCGCACATCACGCGCCATGGCTAGCAGCATTTTGCGAAATGACTCCGCTTGGCTCTCTTCGCGGGTGTTGAAATGCAATTTGTCGAGTTTGGTCAGTCCGTCTACCAATTCCGCCACGGGTGACCCGAACCGTTCAATCAGTTCAATTTTGGTTACACCGCAATCTTCCAGCGAATCGTGCAGCAATGCTGCCATTAGTGCCTGCGCGTCGAGCTTCCATTCGGCACACTGTGCAGCTACCGCAATCGGGTGAGTGATATACGGCTCACCATTGTTGCGCAGTTGTCCTAGGTGCGCCTGATCGGCGAAACGGTAGGCCAGGCGGATCTGTTCGCAGTCCGCTTGAGACAGGTAGTCCAGTTTTGCGGTGAGCGCGGCAAAGCTCGCGCTGGCCGCATTGACGGCCGCGACATGAGGTAAGGAAACGGTTGGTGTGGGCGTGCCCATGGCATAAATGTAGCGCTCCTCCCTGGGTTTGGCATTTTCCTTCAAAAAAGGCAGGCAAAAAAAAGCACCGCAAGCGGTGCCTTATGCGTAGCACGGTTCGTTCAGAGGGGGACTTTCTTGAGCATTTCAATGCCAATCTTCCCCGCTGCAATTTCGCGCAAGGCGGTAACTCCGGCCTTGTTTTTGCTTTCAATTTTTGGAGTGTGCCCCTGGTTCAGCATCCGCGCGCGGTAGGTGGCAGCCAACACCAACTGAAATCGGTTAGGGATTTTTTCGAGGCAGTCTTCGACGGTAATACGGGCCATGGGGTTCTCCAAAGGACTATGGGATGAGCAGGGCTTTAAAGGTTTCGGCCCTCTCTCGGCGTTGGGCTGCGTATTTGAGCCGCTGGGAGTGAACGATAGCTTTCAGGTCGAAAAGCGCACGGTCAAACAACTCGTTGATTATAACGAAGTCGAATTTGTCCACGTGTGACACCTCGGCCTTCGCATTATTCATGCGCATGTCGATCACATCCGAAGAATCCTCGCCCCGTCGCTCCAGTCGCGAACGCAGTTCCTCCCAACTGGGCGGCAGAATAAATATGCAGATGGCATTGGCAAAGATGCGTTTGATCTGGATGGCCCCCTGAAAATCAATTTCCAGAATCACATCTGCACCTTGCGTCATCCGTTCTTCGATGGCCTTCTTGGAGGTGCCGTAGCGTTGGCTGTGCACAAATGCCCACTCAACAAAGGCTTCGGCCGCAACCATGGCATCAAACTCCTGCTGCGATACGAAGAAATACTCGCGGCCATGCTTTTCCTGGCCCCGGGGTGCCCGGGTGGTGTGCGAAACCGACGGCTGAACGCGAGCGTCCAGTTCCATCAGCGCCTTTACTAGGCTGGATTTTCCGGCTCCGCTCGGGGCCGCAACGACGAAAAGATTTCCAGGGTACTCCACCATGCCCTCTATTCTATGTTCTGCACCTGCTCTCGCATCTGCTCAATCAGTACCTTCATGTCCACTGAAATACGGGTCAGTTCGAGCGCGGCAGATTTGGATCCCAGCGTGTTGGCTTCACGATGCAATTCCTGAATAAGGAAGTCCAGCCGCTTGCCGATTTCCCCACCCTTGTTTATCAGTCGCTCGATCTCCTCCAGATGGGAACTCAGACGGGTAAGCTCTTCCGCTACATCGATGCGAATGGCGAAGGCGGTCGCTTCGGTAAGCGCTCTATCCTGCGCCGCCTCCGGCAGCACCGCACCTTCGGTCAAGGCCATTGCTTCTTTCCAGCGGTCCATGAAGCGCGAACGCTGCTGCTCGACCAGTTTTGGCACTAGCGGGCCAGCCTGTTGCGCCAGCGATCTGAGTTGGTCAATGTGCAACAACAGCATCGTAGACAGACGGCCACCTTCGCGCTGGCGCGCCGACAATAGGGCTGCGAGAACCTTGTCGGTCAGAGGGATGATTTCAACACTCCAGTCGCGCGTCCCGTTTTGCTCCGAGGCTGCAATGCGCAGGACATCTGACACGCTCAGTGGTTCCGCATTGGGCAGCCAGGACCTGACCGTGTCCTGGACGGTGTTAAGGCGTTGCAGCAGGCGTGCGTTGGGTTCGGTGACCGCACCGCCATTGACGATCTCAAAAGATGCGCGAACTTCGACCTTTCCACGCTTAAGTTTGGCGATAAGCAGGTCGCGGAGGGCAGGTTCAAAATGGCGCAGATCTTCCGGCAACTTGAAAGACAAATCAAGAAATCGGCTATTAACGGACCGGATTTCCATGCCCAGTTGGCCATTGGGCTGGTTTTTGCTGCCTGTATCGGGCGGTGTGGAGGCTGTGCTGTGCTGTGCACTGGCATAGCCAGTCATGCTGTAAACTGGCATGTCGATTTCTCGGGATATAAAACGGGCCCAAGAATAACCCGATTCAGCCACACCAGACGAGCTAGCATCTCTAATTTATGTCTAAGGTCAAACCAGCCCCCTTGCCACCGGATACCGTGATTGGCGGCTACCGAATCGTCCGAAAGGTGGCGGCCGGTGGCTTTGGGTTGGTGTATCTGGCTATCGACTCCGAAGGCCAACAGGTGGCGGTAAAGGAGTACCTTCCTTCTTCGCTGGCGACGCGTGCCTCGGGGGAACTGCTGCCCCAGGTGCAGCCGGAGAAACTTTCCTTGTACCGCCTGGGCTTGAAAAGTTTTTTTGAAGAAGGTCGGGCGCTCGCGCAGATCTCGCATCCCTCGGTTGTCAGCGTGTTGAACTTTTTCCGGGAAAACGAGACGGTTTACATGGTGATGAATTACCTCGAAGGCGCTGCCCTTCAGGATTTCATCGTCACCGCGCGCGATCTCAAGCAGAGCAAGGTGTTTAGGGAATCAACGATCCGATCCCTGTTTGATGAAATACTGCGTGGTTTGCGCATCGTTCATCAGCACAAGATGTTGCACTTGGACATCAAACCGGCCAATATCTTTATTACCGATGACAACAAGTCGGTGCTGATTGATTTTGGTGCTGCGCGCGAGGTGTTGAGCAAAGAAGGTAACTTCGTTCGCCCCATGTATACGCCTGGTTTTGCTGCTCCCGAGATGTACCGGCGTGATGCTTCTATGGGGCCATGGACCGATATCTACGCCATTGGCGCCTGCATTTATGCGTGCATGCAGGGGTATCCGCCCAATGAGGCCCCCCAGCGTCTGGAGAAGGACCGTATTGCCATTGCTCTGGCGCGCCTGCGCGGTGTCTATTCGGACAACTTAATTGAGGTGGTGGAGTGGTGCATGTCGCTGGATCCGCTCTCCAGGCCGCAATCGGTGTTCGCGCTGCAAAAAGAGCTCAGTCGGGAAGGGGAGCGCAGGTATACCAAGCTGAGCGTGTCCGAGAAGGTGCGCATGCAGTTCGACACCATGGTGGCTGAAACCAAGAAATCGGTGCAGGCAGTGGCGCCCTCCGTCACCAAGCCAAAATGAAGTTCTCCGTTTTTCAGATAAGCCGCAAAGGCGGTCGTGAGAAGAACGAAGACCGCATGGGGTATTGCTATACCAAAGGCTCCGGGTTGTTTTTGCTCGCCGATGGTATGGGCGGGCACCCCGAGGGCGAGGTTGCCGCTCAAATGGCCATGCAAGTCATTGCGGGTCTCTACCAAAGCCAGGCCAATCCGGAAATCGAGGACATCAACGCGTTTTTCACCACCGCTATTCTCGCTGCCCACCGTCAGATACTGCGCTACGCCGCTGAAAAAGGCTTGACTGATACCCCACGGACGACGCTGGTCGCCGCTTTGGTACAGGGTACTTCCGCGCACTGGGTGCATTGTGGGGACTCACGCCTGTATTTTGTGCGCAGCGGAGAGCTTCTGGCACGCACGCGCGACCATTCCTACCTTGAACAACGCAAGCGACTCAAACCGGACAACCAGGCACCGGAGTTGACCAACCGCAATGTGCTGTATACCTGCCTGGGTTCTCCGAGTCGACCCGAGTTCGAGATTACCGGCCCGGTTCAACTGCAGCAAGGTGACAGAATCTTGTTGTGTTCTGATGGCCTGTGGGGCAGTCTGGACGATACCGACATTGTTTTTCATCTTGGCCAGAAACCAGTTGGCGCTGCGGTCCCGGACCTGGTCGAGCGTGCGCTCATCAAAGGGGGGCCGCGAAGTGACAACGTCACGGTGATTGCCATGGAATGGGAAACACCGGATGACTTTGCATCGACCCGCGAATCGATCAGCACCGATAACATTGACGACGGTGTTTTTGCCTCTACGGTGCAGGCCGGGTGGGTCGACTCATCCCTTGATGACCTCGATGACGCGGGCATTGAACGCTCGATCGCGGAAATCAACGAAGCCATACGGCGCACTTCAGCGCGCAGGTCCTGATCCACGCGCTTGTTTGACTCCATTTCCTGAGGTGATCCATGTCTGAATATGTTCGCACAGACGCGCGTGCTACCAACCAGCTGCGCGCAGTGCGCATTACCCGCAGTTACACCATGCACGCAGAAGGTTCAGTGCTGATCGAATTTGGGGAAACCAAGGTGCTTTGTACTGCCTCGGTCGAGGAGAAAGTGCCCCCACACAAGCGCGGCAGCGGTGAGGGATGGGTCACTGCCGAGTACGGCATGCTGCCCCGGTCTACCCACACCCGTAGCGACCGTGAAGCTGCACGCGGCAAGCAAAGTGGGCGCACCCAGGAAATTCAACGCTTGATCGGTCGGTCCATGCGTGCGGTGTTTGATCTGAAGAAACTTGGAGAGCGCACCATTCAGCTCGACTGTGATGTATTGCAAGCCGATGGCGGGACACGCACGGCGGCCATCACTGGTGCCTTTGTTGCAGCCAGGGATGCGGTCGCCGGTTTACTGGCTGCCGGAAAGATTTCCGCATCGCCCATCATTACCCCGGTGGCCGCCATTTCCGTGGGCATCGTGCAGGGTACGCCACTGCTCGATCTGGAATACACCGAGGATTCTTCCTGTGACACCGATATGAACGTCGTGATGACCGGAACCGGCCATTTTGTTGAAGTTCAAGGCACCGCCGAGGGCACTGCATTTTCTCGCTCAGAGATGGACGCCTTGTTGACGCTGGCCGAGAAAGGCATCGCAGAACTGATGGTGTTGCAGCAGAAGTCGCTATCAGAATAGGAGCTTCCCGTGCTTATCCCACGCGGTCTGGTGGCCTATTTGTTTGAAAAGTAGCGGTGGAGGTCTGCACCGCAAAGCTATATGAAAATTGTTCTTGCATCCAATAACCAGGGCAAGCTTGCCGAACTTCAGGCCATGTTCACTGCGCTGGGGTGCACCCTGATGGCCCAGGGTGAACTTGGTGTTCCCGAGGCGCCGGAGCCGCACTGCACTTTTATCGAGAACGCCCTGGCCAAGGCGCGAAATGCCGCGCAACACACCGGATTGCCCGCGCTGGCAGACGACGCGGGCCTGTGTGTGGATGCGTTTGGCGGTCAGCCCGGTGTCGATACTGCGTATTACGCCACCCGGTTTGGCTACTCCAAGAGTGACGCGAACAATGTGCGCGCCCTGCTGGAGCAAATGAAGGGTCAGACCAACCGGCGCGCGGCCATGGTCAGTACCTTGGTGGCTGTGCGTTCGCCGCAGGACCCGGAGCCGCTGGTGGCAGTGGGCAGAGTGGTGGGCCAGATTGCACTAGAACCGATGGGCAGCAACGGGTTTGGTTTCGATCCGATTATGTGGATTGCGGAGTTCGGAAAAACCTTTGCGCAATTGCCGGTGGAAGTCAAGAACGCCAACAGCCATCGCGGGCGCGCATCACAGGCCATGGTTGCGCTGATTCGTGAACGCTGGCTGCCCCCGCCATGATTCCGATTGTGTCAGAGGGGAGTGTGGCGCCGGAGTCAGGGACGGTGCGCTCCCGTGACGTGGCCGACTACCTGCGACCCGGCTTGTTGCAATTGTCTGCGCTGCCTCCGCTGTCCCTCTACATTCATGTGCCGTGGTGTCTTCGCAAGTGTCCCTATTGCGACTTCAACTCGCACGAGAAGGCACGAGAAAATTTTCCTGAGCAGCGTTACGTGGAGGCGTTGATGGCGGACCTCGAAGCCGCTTTGCCGATGCTGTGGGGCCGTACGGTGCAGAGCATATTTATTGGTGGTGGAACGCCAAGCCTGTTTTCGCCAGCCACGATCGACCGAATGTTGGGTGACGTGCGTGCCCGGCTCAAGCTGGCGCCGCACTGCGAAGTTACCCTGGAGGCCAATCCGGGAACCTTCGAGAAGGATCGTTTTCGTGCCTTTGCACAGGCCGGCGTAACCCGCCTTTCGGTGGGGGTGCAAAGTTTCAACGATGCCCATCTGCTTGCATTGGGTCGCGTCCACGACCGTGCCCAGGCACTGGCCGCGGTGCAAGAGGCCGCACGCGCCTTTGCCACTTTCAACCTCGACATCATGTATGCGCTGCCCGGACAGACGCTCGAGCAGGTGGGTCAGGACATCACCACCGCGCTCGAGTTTGCGCCGCACCATATTTCCATTTATCACCTCACCATCGAGCCCAACACCTATTTCGCCAAATTCCCTCCGAGCATTCCCGATGACGACACCGCGTACGCCATGCTCGATCACATCACCGAACTCACCGCAGCGGCAGGGCTTGGACGTTACGAAGTATCGGCATACGCCCGGCAAGGTCACCGTTGTCGCCACAACCTGAATTACTGGCAGTTCGGTGATTACCTTGGTATTGGTGCCGGTGCCCACAGTAAGATCAGTTTCGCACACCGTGTTGTGCGTCAGGTGCGCTTGCGCGACCCGGGTCGCTATATGGAACACGCATTGGCCGGTAACGCTATGGCGAAGGAAGAAGAAGTGGCCAGAACTGATCTGCCGTTTGAATTCATGCTCAATGCTCTGCGATTGCGCCACGGTTTTGCCATCCGTGATTTCACTGAACGTACCGGCTTGGCAGTGACCGCGATCGAGGCACCCCTGTCACTTGCCGAGCGGCAGGGATTGGTCGAACGTGACCTTCACCGTGTGCGACCAACGCAACGCGGATTTGATTTTTTGAGTGACTTGCAGGCACTTTTCCTATCCAATGCCTGAGTGGAGCGCCGGGGGCGCCGGTTGTGCGAAAGGGGCGAAACCATGTTTTCAGTCTACGGTAAAGCAGGGCGCATGTTTCGCGGAACTCTGGAAGAACTGCGCCAGATGGGGCCGGTTTCGAGAGTATCCCGGCCTGAGGCAGTCAAGGCCCTCGGGCGAGATCCCCTTGACCAAAACCCTGCGCATTTTTCAGAACTGATGCAGACCGCGCCACCCCTTGATGGTGCGCACCGAGATGCCCTGCAAGCCTATTCAAAAACGACCCGATTGGACACCGCGCGCCACCCGCTGACACGGGTTGAGTCGCTTATGAGCAGGACTGTGGTGACTCTTTCCGATTCTGCAACGGTCGAGCAAGCCTGGCAGATCCTTTCGCACAAGCACATCGGCCAAGCGCCAGTGGTGGACGATGGGGGCATATTGGTCGGGTTGCTTTCCCGTGCCGACCTGATGCGACCGGAGCGGTTGCCGGGCCCGGAAAGCCATGCCCTGGTGTGGCGCGCCCTGCTGATGCAAAAGGTAGTGGACGTGATGTGGACTCCGGTGCCAAGTGTTGGTCCCGATACTGATATTCGTCGAGTTTCGCGCGTGCTGCTGGATTCGGGCTTGCCTGGCCTACCCGTGGTGGACGATCAGGGGCAGGTTATTGGCTTTGTTTCACGTACGGACATTTTGCGTGCGGTGGTGGCTGATCCACCGCTGGATTTATGGATCTAATCTCCAGGATATTGAACCCATCCATGCGAATACTTATCGTTGAAGACGAGCCCAAGACCGGCGAATACTTGCGGCAGGGGCTGACCGAGGCGGGCTTCGTTACGGACCTGGTTCGCGACGGGGTCGAGGGCTTGCAAAGTGCCCTGGCTGAAATTTACGACCTGATCATTCTTGATGTCATGCTGCCGGGCATGGACGGTTGGTCCGTATTGACGCAGATTAGGCGGGCGGGCAAGGATCTTCCAGTACTGTTCCTGACCGCACGCGACCACGTTGACGATCGGGTCAAGGGGCTTGAACTCGGAGCCGACGATTACCTGGTCAAACCGTTTGCCTTCTCTGAGTTGCTGGCTAGGGTCCGTACCTTGCTGCGTCGTGGCGTCAAGGCATCCGCGGCGGAATTTCTGCGTATTGCTGATCTGGAACTTGACCTGTTGCGCCGCCGGGTTACACGGGCGGGCAGGCGGATTGACCTGACCGCGAAAGAATTCGCACTCCTCGAACTTCTGCTGCGCCGACAGGATGAGGTCCTTTCCCGCTCCCTGATCGCTTCACAGGTGTGGGACATGAACTTTGACAGCGACACCAATGTCATCGAGGTGGCTGTGCGGCGCCTTCGCGCAAAGATGGACGATGATTTTGACCCGAAACTTATTCGCACCGTGCGCGGCATGGGCTATGTTTTGGAGATTCCCCATTGAGCCTCGTCCGCAACGCCTCTATCGCCCGACGGTTGACGCTGCTGTTCAGCCTTGCTTCATCCGGCGTCTTGCTTGCTTTGGGACTGGTTATTGCAAACTCGGTTGAGAAGCACTTTGAAGAGCAGGACATGGGAGTGCTGGCCGGCAAGATGGATCTGGCCCGGCAAGCACTTGCAACCATGGAGTCACCCGCCGGTCTCGCAAAGGCATCGCAGTTGTGGGATAACTCCCTGATGGGACACCATAGCCTTGAAGTGATGGTCCTGGACTCCCAAGGTAAGGTGCTGTTTGCCACACTGGAAGACAGTTTGCCGATTTCTGCTGTACTTGAAAGCGCTGCACGCAATCCCTACCAGCCCGTAATCTGGAGCCATGGAGGAGAGGCCTATCGAGGTTTGGCAGCCCAATTGCCTACCGGAGCGGCAGACCGTGCCAAGGTAACCGTTGCCGTGGCAATGGACATGGTGCATCACCAGGAATTCATGCGTTCCTTTCGACAAACGCTGTGGTTGTTTGTTTCCTGCGCTGCTGCACTGACCGGACTGCTGGGGTGGACCGTCGTTCGGCATGGCTTGGCACCATTGAACGCAATGCGTGAACAGACGAAAGCCATAACGGCCCATCAATTGAGCCACCGCTTGGCAGTGGAATCCGTACCGCGCGAGTTGGGTGAGTTCGCTGAGTCACTCAATGAAATGCTGACGCGGCTGGAGGAGGCATTTCAGCGGCTTTCGGGGTTTTCTTCGGACATTGCGCACGAATTGCGCACCCCTGTGAGCAACCTAATGACACAAACGCATGTGGCATTGTCGCGTGATCGCAGTGCACATGCATACCGCAGCATTCTTGAATCCAACGCAGAGGAATTCGAACGTATGGCCCGGATGATCTCCGATATGCTTCTTCTTGCAAAAGCGGATAACGATTTGGTCATTCCAAACCAGGAGGTTGTCGGTCTGGCCAAGGAGGTGTTGGCGCTTTTTGACTACTACGAAGCCGTAGCAGATGAAAAGGAACTACACCTTCAAGTCGAAGGCGACGGCGAAGTCGTTGCAGACCGGCTTATGCTGCGCCGGGCATTGGGAAACTTGCTCTCCAATGCCATCCGGCACTCGTTCGCCAGATCGACGATCAAGATTTCCATTCATGCACAAGCGCAAGGTGTGGGCGTAGACGTCGAAAACCGCGGCGAGCCAATTCCAAAGGAGTATCTGGAGCGAATATTTGATCGCTTCTTTCGGGTTGATCCTTCAAGACATCGCAGCACCGAGGGAACCGGCCTGGGTTTGGCTATAACCAAGTCTATTGTGACGGCCCATCGCGGCACGATTTACGCGACATCGACGCATGACGGAACCACTTTCTCCATAAATCTGCCGCCCGCAACGCCGGGAGTGCGGGGTTGAATCGCTGAAGATAACCAAAATGTAATTTGCCGGACAACTTCCTGTCAGTACCGCATCGGCATACTCCTTTCATTGCATCATTGAAAGGAAATATTCGTGTCACATACTGTTCGCTACATCCTCGTCATCGCTCTGACAGCCACAGGCTATTGTTCGCTGGCTCAAGCACAAATGGACCATAGCTCGCATGGTGCTGCCACAACTAAACCGGCAACGGGCATGGCCGATTCTGCGATGGAGGAGGGTGTCGTAAAGAAGGTCGACAAGAACGCAGGCAAGGTCGCTATAGCCCATGCTGCTCAGAAAAACGGCATGCCCGCAATGACCATGGTGTACAAGGTCAAGGACACTGTCTTGCTCGAGCAGTTGCAGGCGGGTCAAAAGATTCGCTTTGTATCGGACTCACTTGATGCAAGCATGACGCTGGTGCGTGTTGAGCAAGTCAAGTAGACGTTGCTCCATTTCCCGGGACCACCAAACCGTAATACCCGACGTGAAGCAACCCTTGGACTTGCCCATGAAACAGCGTTTGACTGCTGCCCTGATTGCCGCACTTCTGTTGTTCGCAGGGCCGCTGACTGCGTTGGCGGAGGAAACTTATCCAGGCGCCAGTGTTGACGAACTTCTTGCGCTGCTCAAGGAACGCAATCCTGACTACGCCTCCATGCGCCACGAGGCAAGCGCGGCGATTGAGCGTGTTGAACCTGCCGGTGCCCTGATGGCGCCCAGGTTCAAGGTGGAGTGGGATGACATCACTAGGGGGGGTGAACAAATTCCTACCGTGCTGCCGTCCGAGGTTGGAAGCACTCGGTACACCTTGTCGCAGGATGTGCCTTGGTCTGGCAAACGAAACCTCAAGCGCGAAATTGCTGCGCACGATGTTGAGGCGGCCCAAGGGCGGCTCAAACAGACCCTGGCCGAAATGGCTGCGCGGGTGAAGGCGGCATTTGCACAGCGTTTCCTGATTCAGTCGACGCAACGTTTGGTCAATGAAAACCTGGATCTCATGCTCCAGTTGGAAAAGGTAATGCAAGTACGCTATGCTGGGGGACTCGCGGCCCAACAGGATATAACGCGTATCCATGTCGAGCACACTGGCATGCGGACCGAACTTGTCAGCCTAGCCGGTGAGTGGAGACAAAGTCAGAGCCGGTTGAACGCGCTGCTGGCTCGGGCATCGAATGCACCATTGGCCGCACCTGCTGCATTGAGGCCTTTGCCGGATCCGTCGAAACTCGAATTTGAAGTGTTATCGGAGCGCTTGCGTAATGAGAATCCGCAAGTGCTGGTCGAATCTACCCGAGTCAAATCGGCGCAGAAGGCGCGTGACCTGACCTACAGGAATCGTTACCCTGATTTCACCGTCGGAGTGAGTGCTATGCAGCGCCAGGGGACGGTGAATGAATGGGGTCTGATGCTGGAAATGAACTTGCCATTGCAGCGCGAGGTGCTTCGCTCGCAGGAGCGCGAGTCGGAGGCGATGCTGGCGGCAGCGCAGTCGCGCCAGCAGGCCGCGCTCAATCAGGCCCTGGCCGACCTTGGCGAAAACCTGACCGCGCTGGACGTGGCTAGGCAGACCGAACATCTCATGACATACAGTCTGATGCCCCAGGCGGACCTGACCTGGCGTTCTGCGCTTGCTGGATACGAAAACGGCAAAGCTGATTTTTCTACTTTGCTCGAAGCACAACGCCAAATTCGCCAAGCCCGACTGGGGCAATTGAAGGCACAGGTTGATGCACAGATGCGCCTGGCGGAAATTGAAAAGATACTGGGAACCGATTTATGAAGCAACGTACTGTGTTGGCCGGTGGCGTGGTTGCAATCGCGCTTCTGGCGGCAGGCGCCGGATACTGGATGGGCCGTGCGTCGCCCCGGCCCGACAGTGCCGCAGTCACATCTTCAAGCTCCAGTACCACCATCGACAAGGGGGGAAAAAGACTTCTGTACTACCGCAACCCGATGGGTTTGCCCGATACTTCGCCGGTTCCAAAGAAAGACCCGATGGGCATGGATTACATCGCCGTGTTTGAGGGTGAAACGGAAGGAGACGATGCCACAGCGCCAAATCAGGTAAACATCAGCGCACAAAAGGTGCAAAAACTCGGCGTACGAACCGAGTCGGTGCAACTTCGCAGCGTCGACAAGGTCATTCGTGCTGCTGGTCGCATTGAGCCGGATGAACGGCGCATTGCCATGGTTGCTCCCAAGTTCGAGGGGTACGTAGAGCGGTTGCATGTCAACACGACCGGGCAGATGGTTGTCAAAGGTCAGCCCTTGTTCGAGGTCTACAGCCCAGAGCTTGTTTCCGCACAGCGCGAATATGCAATTGCAGTTCAGGGGGCTGCCTCTCTCAAGGGTGCCGACAGTCCTGCGCAGTTGGGTATGGGGCGCCTGGTCGAATCCAGTCTGCAACGGCTCAAGAACTGGGATATTTCGCAGGAGCAGATCGATGCGTTGATAGCTTCGGGTGATACCAGGAGAACCATGACATTTCGCTCCCCCGTGTCGGGGATTGTGAGCGAGAAGAAGGCGGTGCAAGGGATGCGCTTTATGCCCGGTGAGGCCTTGTATCAAATATCCGATCTGTCAGCGGTGTGGGTTATTGCCGATGTCTTCGAGCAGGATCTCGGGCTGGTCCAAACTGGTTCCAAAGCACAGATAAAGATCAATGCGTATCCGGACAAGACTTTTGCGGGAACCGTGACCTATGTGTATCCCACACTCAAGTCTGAAACGAGGACGGTTCCTGTGCGCGTGGAGATGGCCAACCCCGCTGGCTTTCTCAAGCCAGGCATGTTTGCACAAGTGGAAATGCAGGCAACGGGCAAGGGGCGTGTAGTCACGGTTCCCATCTCCGCAGTGATCGATAGCGGGACGCGCCAGATAGTTTTTATCCAACTCAAAGAAGGGCGGTTCGAGCCACGGGAAGTGAAGTTGGGTGCGCGCAGTGACAACTACATTGAAGTCGTGGGCGGAGTCAAAGAAGGTGAGCAAGTGGTTGTGGCTGCCAACTTCCTGATTGATGCCGAAAGCAACCTGAAGGCAGCGGTGGGCGGTTTTGGACACTCCGAACCGGAGGCGGTCACTGCAAGCGGGGAAAAGAATGCACCGTCCCAGCCTGGCACCAAAGGCGCAAGCAACCAGGCCGAAGGAGCCGTGGAAGAAGTAGATGCCAATTCGGGCGTGGTTACCCTAAGCCACGGACCGGTAGCCAGCCTGAAATGGCCCGCCATGACAATGGAGTTCAAAGTTGCCAATGAATCCCTGTTAAAGACCCTCAAGCCCGGTGCCAGGGTGGTCGTGGAGTTTGTTGAACGGCAGCAGGGCGAATGGGTTATCACCGCAGCGAAGCCGGTGGGCGCAACCCTGGGTAAGCCGACTGCTGCTGACACACACGCCGGTCATTGATTCGGATCACGGGAGATTCATCATGCTGGCCAAAATCATCGACTGGTCGGGTAGGAACCGTTTCCTCGTTCTGCTCGCAACCTTGTTTATCGTTATCGGCGGAGTGTTCGCGGTCCTGAGGACACCGATTGACGCGCTCCCGGACTTGTCGGACGTGCAGGTCATTGTGTACACCGAGTACCCCGGCCAGGCGCCGCAGGTGGTTGAGGATCAGGTGACCTATCCCCTGACCACCGCCATGCTGTCGGTGCCCAATTCCAGGGTCGTGCGCGGCTTCTCGTTTTTCGGAGCCTCTTTTGTATACATCATTTTTGATGATGGAACAGACATCTACTGGGCCCGTTCCCGAGTGCTGGAGTATCTGAACTTTGCGTCGGGGCGGATGCCCAAAGGTGTCACACCACAAATCGGACCGGATGCCACAGGGGTTGGATGGGTCTACCAGTACGCATTGCTTGCGAAGGACAAGACCCTCGCAGAACTGCGCTCCATTCAGGACTGGTATGTCCGTTACCAACTGACCAAGGCGCACGGCGTTGCCGAAGTGGCATCGATTGGTGGCTTTGTGCAGACCTACCAGGTCACTGTCGATCCAGTGAAACTGCGTGCATATGGCATACCCTTGATGAAGGTGGCACAGGTCATCCGCGATTCCAATCGCGATGTCGGTGGCAGGGCGATAGAAATGGCCGAGACAGAGTACATGGTGCGCGGCAAAGGCTATTTGCGCGGCAGGGGCGACATCGAACTGCTGGTCGTCAAGAGCGACAAGGGCACCCCCGTGCTGATCCGCGATATTGCGCGTGTGGAACTGGTTCCCGACGAGCGCCGTGGTGTGACCGAACTCAATGGTGAGGGTGAAGTGGTGTCCGGCATCGCGATGGCCCGCTATGGGCAAAACGCGTTGGAAGTCATTCACAACCTGAAGTCAAAAATCGAAGAAATTGGACCCGGGTTACCGGCGGGTGTCACTGTGCAAACAGTGTATGACCGCTCCGAACTGATTCAGCGTGCCATTGAAACCCTCAAGAGAACGCTCATCGAAGAGTCGGTCATCGTAGCCGCGGTGTGTATTATCTTTCTGTTGCATGTGCGCAGTGCGCTAGTCGCCATAGTGATGCTGCCGGTGGGAGTTCTGATGGCGTTTATTGCCATGCGTTTATTAGGCATGAATTCCAACCTGATGAGCCTGGGGGGAATCGCAATTGCCATCGGTGCCATGATCGACGCGGCCATCGTCATGATTGAGAATGCGCACAAGCACCTGGAACGCTTGCCCGCCGAACATTCCGCCAGCGAACGTTTTGATGCCATGCTGACCGCGTGCAAAGAGGTTGGCCCGGCACTGTTCTTTTCCTTGCTCATCATTACCGTCTCGTTTCTTCCCGTGTTCAGTCTGGAAGGCCAGGAGGGGCGACTGTTTTCTCCGCTGGCCTATACCAAAACTTTTTCCATGGCCAGTGCGGCATTCCTTTCGGTGACACTGGTGCCGGTCCTGATGCTGCTGTTCATTCGTGGCAAGATCATGCCCGAGTCAAAAAACCCCGTGAATCGGTTCCTGATCTGGATCTATCGGCCCCTCATTGCCGGTGTCATGAAGTGGAAAAAGACGACCATTCTTTTGGCACTCATTGTCATGGGTGCGACCTACTATCCTGCATCGAAACTGGGCTCCGAGTTCATGCCAACCCTGAATGAGGGAACGCTGCTCTACATGCCGACGTCCTTGCCGGGCATGTCGATCACCAAAGCGGCGGAACTGATGCAGACGCAGAACAAGATCATCAAAAGCTTCCCGGAAGTCTTGTCCGTTTACGGTAAGGCCGGTCGTGCCAATACGGCCACCGACCCTGCGCCCACAGAAATGTTTGAAACGGTAATCAACCTCAGACCCGAGTCCGAATGGAGACCGGGACTCACCACCGACAAGCTTATCGCTGAGCTCGACAGGGCGCTGCAGTTTCCGGGCGTGGCAAACGCGTGGACGATGCCTATCAAAGCGCGCATTGACATGCTGTCGACAGGCATTCGAACCCCGATTGGTATCAAGGTCTTTGGCAAGAACCTTGACGAAATGGAGAAACTGGCCAAAGAGATAGAGGCCGTCGTAAAGGGGGTCCCGGGGACTACCAGCGCCTTTGCCGAGCGAATTACCGGTGGCTTCTACCTCAACATAGAACCCGATCGTGAGCAACTGGCCCGCTACGGGCTCGGCATTGGGGACTTGCAGGATGTCATTAGCACAGCCTTGGGTGGCGAAATGGTGACCACTACCGTCGAAGGACGGGAGCGCTACGGTGTGACCGTGCGGTATCCGCGTGAACTGCGCTCCGACCCGCAGCAGATTGCCCGCGAGGTCTTGCTCACCACCATGGACGGCACCATGGTCCCCTTGGGCCAAGTGGCCAGGGTTGCAATCGCCAAGGGAACACCGGGCATTCGCACCGAAAACGGATTGTTGTCGGCCTATATCTATGTTGACATCCGCGAGCGTGATATTGGAAACTACGTCGCCGATGCGAAGAAGGCGGTGGCCGAACAGGTCAAGTTTCCGTCTGGATATTTCGTCACCTGGAGCGGTCAGTTCGAGAATATGGAGCATGCCATTGAAAAAATGAAGATAGTCATTCCGATAACACTTTTGATCATTTTTCTTTTGCTCTATCTCAACTTCCGACGGATCACAGAGACGTTAATCGTGATGCTGTCAGTACCGTTTGCACTCGTGGGTGGGATCTGGCTGATGTGGGCTTTGGGCTACAACCTTTCGGTAGCGGTAGCGGTCGGCTTTATTGCCTTGGCCGGTGTTGCCGCCGAGACGGGCGTGATCATGCTGATCTATCTGGATCACGCGTGGGAGTCTGTCAAGACAAATTGCCGTATGCAGGATCGTCAGCCTGGTGTGAATGATCTTTACGAGGCAGTGATGGAGGGCGCGGTAGAGCGCGTGCGCCCCAAGATGATGACGGTCGTTGCCATCATGGCGGGTTTGTTGCCCATCATGTGGGGGACGGGAACTGGCTCCGAAGTGATGAGCCGGATTGCCGCACCCATGGTGGGCGGCATGGTCTCAAGTACTGTGCTTACTCTGGCCGTCATTCCCGCAATTTATGCGTTGGTCAAGCAGTGGCGAATCAAGCGTGGACTGGAGGGTACCTTTCGCGGCCAATGCATTCCTGCCGGGTTCATTGACGACGCATCTGGCATACGATGAAATCAGCCGCGCCCCAGCGGGGTCTGGAGTTAGGTTGTCTGTAGTTGCTGCAGATTCATAATTCGATATGAGCGACCGTATTTGTCGAGTGGTTTCAGTGTGCCTTCACGCACTAAAGCATTGATCACCCGACTGACGGTCTCCATCGTCAGTCCCATCATCGTACCCATTTCCTCGCGGGCAAATAGGGTGACCGCCTGCTCGTCCATCACCCCACGCATTTTGAGCACGAAGTTGCTTACCCGGTTGCGAGCCGAGCCGAAGTTGATGTCAATAAGCCAGTCATCGGCATCTTTGAGAGCGCACGCCCATTTTTCCATTAGCTTTTGATTCAGTCTCGGTGATTGCGCTTGCAAGGCGTGAATCACCGACCGCGGTATCCTGCACACGGAAACCTCAGTTAGTGCCACGGCATCGGAGTAATACCGGGCGTGTGCAAGTGCCTCCAATCCTGCCATATCACCAGAAGACAGCACCCGTACGATACGCTGCGTGCCTCCTGCGGTAGTGCGCACCAACTTGATCACGCCCTTGCGTAAGGTGAAAATTCCCATTGGATCGCCACCCTCCTGAAACAGCGTAGCACCAGGCGCCAGCGTCAGGTCGTCGACCACGGCGTGGATCATGGTCAGGTCGTCTTCATTCAGTTCGGCACAAAGACCGTTATTGCCCGTGCCACAGGTTCGGCAGTTGGAAATACGATGCATGGTGTCGTACTTGACGGGGGCGATTTGTCGGGGCGCAAAATTTGGTCTGGTACCCAGTGCTTCGCTCCAAGTGAACGGGGCAAAATCCCCGGCTAAAGTGGCACTTTTCTGAGCGACTTGGGTCTGGCTAGCCACGGCTACGGCATCGCATTCATGCCACAGTCCGAAGCGCAAGTCATGGGTCATGATGTGCCCAATCATCCACTTGTCAAGAAAGAGGCGTAACTCTTGAACGCGCTGGTCCGACCAGTTCGTCCCCGCAGCCAGAAAGTCGGCCACTTGGGCGGCAAACTCTTCATGCAGTTTCACGTGTTGCTCAAGGGCCGGATACCCACTACTTTCCATCATGTCCTGCTCGTTTGAAAAGTGCAGTGCAACGCACTCCAGCAACTCAGCCACACCCATTTCCACGGTAGTGAGATTCAGCGCCTGCACAAGTTCAAACAGGTGCCGATGTTCCAGATCAGCCTGGGACACTCCAATCTTGAACCCCTCGCGCCACTCGATGACGTCTGGCGACTTTTTGTTATCGAGCGTATCAGTCATAGGATAGAAATTGATTGCTAATTTGGGAGTGAGGATTTCTTGTTAAAAATCACCAATGCCATACCGCCTAAGATCAACGCTGCAGCCGCAGCCAGCCTCAATGTTAAGGGCTCACCAAGAACAATTCCACCACCAACAGCGGCAAGCAATGGAACCCCTAGTTGCACAGTAGCCGCTGTGGTGCTTCTTAACTGAGGCAAGGCCGCATACCAAATTGAATAGCCAATCCCGGAAGTGACGGTGCCGGACAGCAAAGCATAAGTTACTCCGCTAACCTGCAAGTTCACCTGATCAGTAAACAGGGCACTTGCCAGCAGCACGAATGGCACCGTGCGCATAAAGTTTCCAGCAGTCACTGTGGTCGCGTCTCCGCCCCTACGGCCCCTCAGCGAATAGATGCCCCACGCAACTCCTGCACAGATCATCAAAATGCTTCCGCCAACTGACGGCGCACTGACACCGGGCCAAACAAGATACATCAGGCCAGTGACCGCAATCAACAAGCCAAGGGTTTGCTTGTACTGCAATCGTTCGCCCTTCCACAGCCCGTGACTGACCATTGTTGTCTGCACGGCACCAAAAAGCAACAGCGCACCCGTGCCGGTTGGAAGACTAAGGTAAGCAAGTGAGAATGCTCCAGCGTAAACATAAAGCGATATCGCCGACAGCCAGCTTCCTTTTTCGCTTCCCTTCGAAGAACTTGCACGGACAATGAACCACAAAACCAACGCACCGGAGATCATGCGAATAGAAGTAAAGCTCGTTGCGTCAATGGAACTACCTTGCAACGCCAGTCGACAGAGAATGGAGTTCCCTGCAAAGGCCACCATCGCCAGCAGCGTTAGTAGCACCAAACGAAGGGAGGCCCTCTTAGTCTGCACGATGCCAAGTCAGGGCTCGCGCCATCCGCTCCCCAAGGTCTGTAACATCAATCCGTGATGGAGGCTGCCACCGGCCGGGCAACAAAACCGGCATGGGTGAAGCAAGTATCGGTTCAGCAGAGCGCACGGTTGTCATCGATCTGATAGATTAGGCCGGCAAAACCGATATGGACAATGGATACGGCTAAGAAAATCAGCCGCACTAGGGGCAGTATGGCATCGTTCATCAGACGTCGACTAGGCTAAGCCTAATGCATTCTCCTGGCACGAGGCGATCGGTCATGTGGATGCGGGCTGTGCAGGCTCACCGTGCTGGACGCGCCACTGGCACGACGTTCCAAATGGTCTTCGCATATTGAGCAATGGTTCGGTCGGATGAAAACTGCCCCATACCGGCCACATTCAGGATCGCCTTTTGCGTCCAGACAACAGAGTCGCGGTAGAGCGCACCAACCTGATCCTGACACGTGATGTAGGACGCGTAGTCCGCCAACAGTCGGTAGTGGTCTCCGTGGTATGTCAGGTTGTCAAACACCGACTTGTAACGCCCCCTCTCCTCTGGTGAGAAATAGCCGTCGCGCAGCATGTCCAGCGTCTGTTTGAGTTCGGGCTGGCTGTTGTAGTAGTCCCAAGGGTTATAGCCCACGGCATAGGTTTGAGCCACCTGATCGGTGGTCAAGCCAAATATGAAGATATTCTCCGACCCCACCTCGTCACGAATTTCGACGTTGGCACCGTCCAGAGTGCCGATGGTCAGCGCACCGTTGAGTGCCAGCTTCATGTTGCCAGTGCCTGAGGCTTCCGTACCCGCAGTAGAAATTTGCTCTGACAGGTCAGCAGCTGGAATGATGACTTCTGCGGTAGAAACATCGTAGTTGGGAATGAAGACGACCTTGAGGCGGTCGCGTACCAGTGGATCGTTGTTAACGATGTTGGCTACGTCGTTGATCAGGCGAATGATGAGTTTGGCCATGAAGTAGCCTGGCGCTGCCTTGCCGGCGAATATCACGGTGCGTCGCGGAACCTCAAGTCCAGTGCGGATGCGGTTGTACAGCGTGATGACGTGCAGCACGTTGAGCAACTGACGTTTGTACTCATGAATGCGCTTTATCTGCACATCAAACAAGGAATCAGGATCGACAAGGATGCCCAGCCGGTTCTGGATCAATTGCGCCAGCCGTCCCTTGTTATCACGCTTGACCTGAACAAAGGCATCGCAGAAGGCGACGTTGGCTGCCAGTGGAGTGAGCTGGCGCAATTGGTTGAGATCCTTAAGCCAGCCTTTGCCGATTTGACTGGTAATCAGCTTGGCGAGGCCCGGGTTGGCCTGGTTCA
>CAIPGC010000308.1 GCA_903864505.1 uncultured beta proteobacterium
AGACTTCAACAGCGCATCTTCAGCCTCTTTGCGTGCGGTGTTGTCGGTGCCAATCAGCAGGTAGCCGATGATGGCGCTCTGATCATCGCGCAAGGCTGTGACTGACACAACGGCAGGGAAACGACTGCCATCCTTGCGGATGTAGGTCAGCTCGTAAATGTCTTCAATACCACGTAAGGCCTTGAACACCAGCGCTTCGAAGCCCGGGGAGATCGGGGTGCCCAACTCGGCGCTCAAGCTGACGGCGCGGGCGATCACCTCTTGCGGGTCAGAAATGTCGGCCGGCGTGATCTTGTTCATGACATCGGCTGCCGCGTAGCCCAGCATGCGCTCGGCTCCAACGTTGAAAATCTGGATCACTCCTTTGGCGTCGGTAGCAATGCTGGAGAAGTTGGCACTGCTGAAAATTGCGCGCTGCAAGGCACCCTCCTTGAGCATCGCCTCTTCGGCTTGTTTGCGTGCCGTGATGTCGCTGACCATGATGCGCCGCACCGGCACGCTGTCGTCCTGTGCAGAGGTTGCCGTCAGGTCAACCCAGATTTGCGTGCCATCGCTTTTGCGCATCCGGAATTCACCGACCTGCGACACTCCCGTTGCGTTTAGCCGTTCGCACAGCAGGTGGAAACTGTCGGTATCCCGCTTCAGGATATAGCGCGAAAAGGGCGCATTGACCAGCACCTCGCGTGCAACACCCAGCAGCGTGGCCGAAGTAAGGTTGGCTTCCATGACCTCCCACGACTCGCGGACGGTGAAGTAACCGATAGGTGCCAGGTCATACAGGTCAAAGTAGCGCGACCGGGCCGCTTCGAGCGCCCGCTCGGATCGGATGAGTTCGTCGTTTTGCATCTCCAGTTCGGTTTGCTGTAAGTGCAATGTGTGCTGCAACGCGTATTCGGCGGTGACATCACGAAACACCAGCACCGCACCTACTATCTGGTTGTCATGGTCGCGGATCGGCGAACAGCTGTCGGCAATATCGCACTCACTGCCGTGGCGCGCAATCAAAACGGTGTGGTTGGCCAAGCCCTGCACGGTGCCGAGCGTCAAAGCATCCATGACCGGAATCGTGGCGGGCAGACGGGTTTCCTTATTGATGATCTGAAAAACCTCGTCAATCATGCGGCCAATGGCTTGTGCCTGGGTCCAGCCGGTGAGTTGCTCGGCCAGCGGATTCAGGATCGTCACCCTGGCTTGTGCATCGGTTGCGATGACCGCATCGCCAATCGAGTTGAGCGTTACGACGAGTTTGTCTTCACTTACCTGCAATACAGCGTTGGCCTGTTGCAGTTTTTGATTCAGTACCTCTTGCGCCTCCAGCAAATTTAAGGTTTTCAGATGGATCAGTTTTTCAAGTCGCTGATGGTCTTGCCGGTAAATCAGGTAAGCAAACCAGAGCGCCGCCAGCAGCGTCAGCAGGCTGGCAAGGACAATCAGGACGAACAGTCGCCGCATGTTCGACTGAAACTCGCCTTCACGCTGTGCCAATATCGCCTCTTCCAGCTCAATGAGCTGGCGCATCTCGACCTGAATCGCTTGCATTAGCTGCTTGCCCTGACCGAGGACCACTTTTTTAGCGGCCACATCGTCATGGCTGTCGTGCAAGGCGATAACCGTTTCCAGCTCAGTCAGCTTGGCCTGCGTGAGGAGCGACAGGGTGTTCAGGTTTTTGATAGCCAATTCGGCTGCAACCAGCTGGCGCAACTTTTGCAAGCTGACGTTGAGGTGCTTGCGCACATCCAGGTAGGGCTGCAAGAAAGCCTCGTCGCCGGTTATCAGATAACCCCGCTGACCAGTCTCGGCATCCTTTAGATCGGAAAGAAAATCGTCTGCAGTGTGGATAATCTCGTTGACCCGTTCACGCAGCGCGGCATCGGCCGCAATCTGGCTGAATGACCAGAATGTGAGCACCACGCCAAACACCAGCAACAGGACCGTCGTCAGTAGTGCCGCCCATGTTTTTGCCGTGAATTGAATGGCCCTGTCGACTGGGTTTGATGGCAGCAGGCCATGGGAGCGGCGGGATTGAGTCATTACTGACCTCTGAATCGCGAGACTCGATTAAGATGAATCACGCTACCGGCGGTGCACGTTGCACCTTTGCGGCACCGACCATCATGACACACATCACCGTTGTGTCGTGCCACAGGCCAGAATCGCTGCCACGCCCGGCAATTTGTACGCCGGAGCCACGGCCCTCAACCTGTTCCCATGCGTCACAGTCGCGCGCACCACCTTGTCGACATCGCTATAACGGCCTGTGTGCGTGAGATCGACACCGTGGCGCGCTTCGACGGTGATCTTCAGGCTTTGCCAATCCTGCCGGTACTTGAACCATAGTGTCACTGGCCAACTGACAAACTGGCGCAGCACCACGGCAGCAATCGCACTCCCTTCGCCGCCCCAGGCGTATCCGGCGGGCACCAGCAGCAGGCTCATGGCACGCAGCGCATTGCTGGCATCCGTAACGAAACGTAAGACTCTGTTGATCCGGGGCGAAGTTCTTACATTCTCCCTTGCCAGCCTCGCCGGTACTGCCGAATATGGAGGTATGTTTGTAGCAAGGAGGCGGATATGCGGCAACGAAATAGTTCTTGGGGATTGTTGGGTTTGAATGTTGATGTGGGCAAGGATAAGGTGGTAAAGACAGTGCGCCTGGCAATGCTGCTTGCTGTTGAAGAGCACTGTGGTTCTCAAGCGCACTATCTCGATCAAAGGATCAACGCCGCCAGTGATTTGGCCGCGCTATGGTCCCTGCGGCCAAACTTGGTCAACGAAATCTCCGACTACAGAAGTGAGGCATTTGCGCGGGACTACGCCGCAAGGATCACACTGCTATTCAATGGTTATCAACCCGCCGGAAAATGATCTTCCCACCAAAATCAAACCTGGTGAGGAAGGAATCAGAAAAAGTCACCCGTTTGGGTGATTGACCGGGCCATACCGTGAGCCCGTTGAATATGGAGACTGATGTCCGGGCACTGAAATGTCCCGTCGAGGGTTACAGGCAATCGTCGATGCTGGCACTCAGGTGTGGGGCGAAGGGGCACATTGGATTCAGGAGCGGTCGATTCCACCCTTTCCAAACCGGTTCATGCGGCACGCTGGGTGCGCGTCAGGTCGGGCGCGACTGGGTCAGGTAACTAAGAACCAGTTTGTCTTGTTGAACGAGGTTCTTGAAGGCCAGGCCAACGAAAAAACCAGCATCGTTCCCCGCCTTGTTGTTGTGGCAAACACGGGCCAGCAGTTTGAGTTCGGCGGGAGCCTCGTCCAGGATCACCGCCATCGTGACCGTCAACTCGTCGCCAATGGCAGCAATCGCATTGTGAGCCTTGATCATCGCGCCTTGCATGCTGATGTCAACCAGCGTCACTTCCATTTCTGTTGGCTCGGATGCACCCGGCGCCGGGGGTACCTGAACCGAAGTTGGCCACGATACCTTGGTGCGCATGGACTGCCGCACCAGGCGCGCATCCACTTGACTGGGGTAGGCCAGCAGTGCGTAGACAAAAGGCTTTTCGAACGTTTGCAAGACCTTGCTCAGGAATGAAAATTCGTACTGTCCGGTAAAGCCGCGCACCACGCAGATTTCGCCTTCTTCCAGCCCCGTCTGGTCGCCCTCCGGTCCGATTGGACCAACCATCACTCCTTTGGATTCAATGGCACCAAAATATTGCGATTCTTTCTTGCTCGCACCTTCGACCAGGCGGCGGGTTTGCAACGCCATGCCGGTTCTCAGCCCAAGGGCTCTCAGGGTCATTCGGCTAACGTCTGCGCTGGTGCTGTCATCTTGGCTCATGCGTAAATACTTTCGGGCGAACGGTGTTGGTTAGGAATCTATCAGATGTAGCGTTCCGGTCCAAGGACATAGGTCAAATGGCAAGCTAAGATGGTGCGTTCGTGCTGTGGAGACGATATTTTGAAGGGGATTGCAATGAAGCAGAGACTGTTGGCACGGGGAGTGCTGGTGTGCGTAGGCCTGTTTGTGGCTGCGTGTGCAAAGATTGACGACAAGGCCATGGCGCTGGTGGCTACTTCGCCGGACGCCATTCTTCTAGTCAATGGGCAGCTACTGTTTGGTGCACTGCAGATCCGCATCGACCATACCGGGACATTGTCCGTCGAGCAGCCACTTCCTGCGGTACAGGATCCGGGTAAAAAGCCCGTGGCGGTCGCTAGCGCCGAGCCCATGCCTGCCAGATTCAGTTGCGCCGGACGGTTTCGCTATACCGCAACCACAGCGGGCTCCATTGATCTGCATTGCAATGACGGCACAGCCCTGGAGTTGAACGTTGCCATGATTACGCAGACCCAGGGTTACGGCTATGGCCAGTCGGCCACAGGAACCGTGAGTCTGAGTTTTGGATTGGATCCCCAGTCAGCCAAAGCCTACCTGATCGTGCCGGCAGGCAAGCGATTGCAGGACTTGCCCAAAGCACCCTATTTCGAGTTGTACTAAGCACGTCGATGGACCAAGTGGAGTGCGTTGTCGTGGGGGCCGGGGTGGTGGGGCTTGCGGTCGCGCGTGCTTTGGCCCGCAGTGGTAGGGAGGTTGTGCTACTGGAGGAATGCTCGGCCATCGGGACGCAGACCAGCGCACGCAATAGCGAGGTGATCCATGCCGGCATCTACTATCCCGCAGGCTCTTTGAAGGCAAGTCTGTGCGTGCAGGGCAGGGCGCTGCTCTATGAGTACTGTGCCAGCCGTTGCGTGGGTCATCGCAGGAGCGGAAAGCTCATTGTCGCTACTTCCACCGACCAGTTGGCACAGTTGCAGAATATTCGCTGCCAGGCGGTGGCCAATGGTGTGGACGATCTGATGCTGCTCGACCGGTCACAGGCCTGCGCACTGGAGCCTGCCTTGCAGTGCTGTGGTGCGCTGCTATCTCCATCCACGGGCATTGTCGACAGCCACGCGCTGATGTTGGCCTTGCTCGGCGACATTGAGGCTGCAGGCGGTGTATTGGCATTGAATTCGCCTCTAGCCCAGGCAGAATGCGCGCAGCACGCTATTGACTTAATAGCAGTTGATGGCACGGTTTTGCGTGCCAGGGTGGTGGTGAATGCGGCTGGACTGCAGGCGCCGGGTTTGGCTGCGCACTTTGCCGGGTTGGATGCCCGCCATGTACCGGTAGCACATTACGCCAAGGGAAACTACTTCAGTCTGGCCGGTCGCGCTCCATTTTCACGACTGATTTATCCGGTACCTGAAGCCGCCGGGTTGGGGGTGCACCTGACGCTGGACCTTGGGGGGCAGGCCCGGTTTGGCCCCGACGTGCAGTGGGTGGACTCGCCCGACGACCTGACAGTTTCGCCGCGCCGGGGAGATGCCTTTTATGCCGAAATTCGCAGGTACTGGCCGGACCTTGCTGATGGTGCCTTGCAGCCTGACTATGCGGGAATTCGGCCCAAGATTCACGGGCCACACGAGGCGACGCGGGATTTTTGCATCCAGGGTCCTCGAGACCATGGCATCGCTGGGCTGGTGAATCTGTTTGGTATCGAGTCGCCTGGTCTCACCGCTTCGCTGGCGATTGGCGAATATGTGGTCGACCTGCTCGACGGCTGAACTAACCGGTTAATGCCGTGGCCAGTGCGCTGGCCGTGAGCGGTTTGCCGGCGGGCCAGTCATCGGCCAACTGACCATGCTGAAACGCCGCCATCTGCGCCGCATCAAATGCGGCAACCCCCGAGGCCACTCGGGCCGCGACCAGGCCGGCCAGCACGTCGCCGGTCCCGCCGGTAGCGAGCAGGCCGTTGCCCGTGGGGTTAATGGCTGGCGTGCGGCCTGGAGCGGCAGTGACCGTGCCGGACCCTTTGACCATGACGACGCACTGAAACCGTTGCGCCAGTTGTTGGGCAGCCAGAATGCGGTCGGCCTGAACAGCCGCAGTGCTGCAACCCAGTAGCCGTGCGGCTTCGAGCGGGTGTGGGGTTAGCACAGTGGGGCGACCAGGAGCCCGGTGCAGCAGGAGCGCTTGCAGGGTCGAATCGCTGGCGATTGCGTTGAGCGCGTCCGCGTCCAGTACCAGCTTGGAGGCGGTTTGAAGCAGGTCGGGCAGGACGGCTGCGACCATGGTGCCGCCGCCACAACCGCACACCACAGTGACTGTGTCCATCGCCAGTTCGGCAAATGGGCGCAGCATCAGTTCAGGCTGGTCTGGATGGAACGTGACGGTAGTGTCATCGAGCAGGCTCACGAATACCCGTCCTGCGCCGGCGTGCAGCGCACCCGATGCCGCGAGCATTGCGGCTCCCACCATGCCCCTTGCGCCTCCAATGACCGCCACATCGCCGCGATTGCCCTTATGGCTGGCGTACGATCTGGCAAAAAGGGACGGGAGGGGTGGTCCAGCCAGGACAGCGTTAACGCTCTGCTGGTTGCCTTCAACACCTAGCGTATCCCACCAGACCTGGCCCGCGGCATCGCGTCCGTGGGCGGTAAACAAGCCCGGTTTGAGTGTCAGCAAGCTCAATGTGTGGTCAGCCCTAACCCAGACCGGGCTGCATGCGCCTGTGTCGGCATTCAGCCCGGTGGGCACGTCCACCGCGAGTACCGGTGCACCGCTGGCATTGATCTGTCCAATCCACTGTGCCATTGTGCCTTGCGGCTCGCGCGTGCCCCCGACCCCCAGCAACGCGTCGATGCACAGGTCGGGTGCCTGCGGAGCTTGTGTCGCAAACTCCACACCTGCCTGCTGGGCGCGTTGCCACGCCGTGTGCGCATCCGGTGGTAGCTGGTCAGGCTGCCCCAGCCAAGTTACCACCGGTTGGTAGCCGCGCTGAAGCAGATGCACTGCCGCCTCCATCCCATCGCCTCCGTTGTTGCCGGGGCCGCAGGCCAGCCAGATGACACCGGCATGGGGCAGCAGCGCGGCGGCCAGTCGTGCCACGGCCAGTCCGGCACGTTGCATCAGGGTGTTGGGCGCTAGCGAGGCCAGGGCGGCCAACTCCAGCGCGCGCGTGGCCTGTATGTTGTGCAGGCGGTAGGGGGCCAGAGGACGGATGCGTTGCATGGCGAGGACAGCGGTGCAGTGTGAGCTTATGTGGGTCGGGGGTGTCCGGCACGTTGAATGGCCAGTGCCGCATCGTGCACTAGTGCTGGCCCGCTGTAAATCAGTCCGGTGTAGATTTGCACCAGATCGGCGCCTGCCTTGATTTTTTCGACGGCATCGCGCCCGCTCAGAATGCCACCGACCCCGATGATGGGAAAGCCCTGTCCCAGCGCAGCGCGCAGTTGGGAAATGACCAGGTTGCTAAGTTCACGAACCGGGGCACCCGACAATCCTCCAGCCTCGTCGGCATGCTCCATGGCCTGCACCGCCTCGCGGCTCAAGGTGGTGTTGGTTGCAACCACGCCGTCCATGCCGTGGCGTACCAGGGTTGCTGCAATCACCCGGATCTGCATCTCGTCCAGGTCAGGCGCAATCTTTATGAAGATCGGGACGCGTTTGTCATGCTTGCGCTGCAAGGTCTGGCGGCGTTTGGCGATAGCGCCGAGCAGGCCGTCCAGCGCTTCGTCGCTTTGCAGGGCGCGCAGGTTCTTGGTGTTGGGGCTGGAGATATTTACGGTGACGTAGTCAGCGTGGGGATAGACACCATCCAGACAAAGCAGGTAGTCGTCGGTGGCGTTTTCGATCGGGGTGGCCGCGTTCTTGCCGATGTTCAGGCCCAGTAGCAGGGACGGATTCTTCTGTTTGCGCAAGGCCGAGCGTTGCACATTGGCGATGAAGGAACTCAGTCCGTCGTTGTTGAACCCCAGGCGATTGATCAGCGCGTTGGCCTGGGGTAATCTGAAAATTCGGGGTTTTGGGTTGCCGCTCTGGGCTTTTGGCGTGACGGTCCCCACTTCCACAAAACCAAAGCCCATGGCACCCAGGCCATCGATGCAGCGGGCGTTCTTGTCCAGTCCGGCGGCCAGTCCGACCCGGTTGGGAAAGCGCAGCCCCGCCAGGGTGACCGGGTCTTGCACCTGGCGACTTGCGTAGGCCCATTGCAGCGGTGTGCCCTGGGTGTGCTGCAGTCCTGCCATGGTAGCCTCGTGGGCCGCTTCTGCGTCCATGCTGAACAAAACACGGCGTGCCAAGCCATACGGGACGAGAGACATTGGATAATTCCTGCAATATTGCGACAACCTCAATTTTCACCTATGCCACCTTCAGACCTTTCCACTTCTGCCACCGCTGCTTCGGCCGCGCAGCCAGTGTTGACCCAGGATCAGCTCAAAACCCTGGTGGGGCAGGCAGCGCTACAGTATGTGTTGCCAGGCGAAATCGTTGGCGTTGGGTCCGGCTCAACGGTCAACAAGTTCATTGAGGCGCTGGGCACCATCAAGCATCAGATCAAGGGAGCGGTTTCCAGCTCAGTCGCCAGCACCGAGCGCCTGCGGGCACTGGGAATTGAAGTCTTTGATTCCAATGATGTTCCCCGCCTGGCGGTCTATGTTGATGGGGCCGATGAGATTGATGGGCACGGAAATATGATCAAGGGGGGGGGAGCCGCGCTGACACGCGAAAAAATTGTGGCTGCCCAATCGGACAAGTTTGTCTGTATTGTGGACGCATCCAAACTGGTGACAACGCTAGGGGCCTTTCCTCTACCAGTCGAGGTGATTCCCATGGCGACCCGACGCCTCATGACTCAGTTCGCAGCCAAGGGTGGGACAGCCACAGTTCGCAAACAGAATGGACAACCACTCGTGACCGACAACGGCCAGCACATTCTGGATGTGACCGGTCTGTGCATTGCCGATCCGCAGGCGTTTGAAACCGAAGTGAGCCAGTGGCCCGGTGTTGTCACAGTAGGTGTGTTCGCCTTTCAGCGCGCGCAGGTATGTTTGCTGGGCACGGTCAGCGGCGTCAGGACGCTGACTTACTGACTCAGAACTTGATGCCCGCCGGGTTAGCCGGATTAGGGGTGTTGGGGTCTGGCAAATTGACCGGTGATTCTGCCGCGGGGCTCTCCGGTCGTTCTTGTGCTTTTGCTGCCGGAACCTTTTGCACACTCACCAGGGGTGAGGGCGACTGATTCTGGTAGCCTGAAGGAAGAACCGAAGTTTTCGGATATCCCGCTGCATCCAGGTACGTCACCCATTCGCTTTCTGCAAAGCCTTTGAGCCGCTGGCCGCCAATGGTCAGGAAGGGCAAAGAACTCTCCCCGGTGAGGCGCTGCAGGTACTCACTGTCTTCCGGGCTGGTGACCGTGCGTTCGCTAAACGGAACACCACGACCCGAAAGCAAGCTGCGACCCGCATCACAGGGCGCACACTTGGCAGCGGTGTACAGGGTCACCGGGTATTTGGCCACCACCTGTTTCAGCTCAAACGGCAGGGCGGCGCCGGTTGACACGCCACTCGCACCCACGCCCGTTCCAATGACCTTGCCCTGGTCGACCGATGCGGGGGGTTTGTCTGAGAAAGTGACCTTTCCGTCCGCACCAACGATGCGGTAAATGGTCTGCGCCGGTACACCCAGACATATACCGCACAGTGCGGCTGCTCCCAGCAAAATTGCAAAGTTGGATCGTGTCATGTGCTTGCTCCTAGCCTCAAGTTTATCGCGACCAGTGGACTTTTTGCTTACGCTGACATCCCCTGGTGGCGCAACAGTGCATCCAGAGTGGGCTCCCGCCCTCGAAAGACCTTGAAAGACTCCATCGCCGGACGACTGCCGCCCGCTTCCAGAATGGCACGGCGAAATCGAGTTCCTGTCTCCACATTGGGTGTTCCGTCGGTTGCGGCTGTTTCCTCAAAGGCCGCGTAGGCATCGGCGCTGAGCACCTCGGCCCATTTGTAGCTGTAGTATCCCGCAGCATAGCCACCGGCAAAGATGTGGCTGAAGGTGTTTGCGGTCCGGCTCCAGGCCGGCGGGCGCACCACAGCAACTTCATCGCGCACCTGTTCCAGCAATAGTTGCAGGTCGTCCTGAGGTTTGTGCTGGGTGTGCATGAGCATGTCGAACAGGCCAAATTCAATCTGGCGCACGGTCTGCATGCCGCTCTGGAAGTTTTTCGCGGCCCGCATTTTTTCAAACAAGGCACGCGGTAGGGGCTCTCCGGTTTCAACATGCGCAGTCATGTGCTTCAGGACATCCCACTCCCAGCAGAAGTTTTCCATAAACTGGCTTGGCAACTCGATCGCGTCCCATTCCACCCCACTGATGCCGGCGACATCGTGCTCATTGACCTGCGTGAGCAGGTGGTGCAGGCCATGGCCGAATTCATGGAACAGCGTGATGGCATCGTCGTGCGACAGCAGTGCAGGCGCTTTTATTCCACCAACTTCCAGGCCATCGGCAAAGTTGCACACCAAATGTGCGACCGGGGTTTGTAGCTGGCCGGAGTCGGGGCGCAGCCATCGGCTGCGCACGCTGTCCATCCAGGCTCCGCTGCGTTTGCCATTGCGCGCGGAAGGGTCAAGGAAGAACTGACCCACGAGAACGGTTCCGGATGCGCCACTGCGTTCTATGCGATAGAACTCTACATTCGGATTCCAAACCGGCGCTTGGTCGCGTGTGATCCGCACGTCAAACAGCGTTTCCGCAATTTTGAACAGTCCCGCCAGCACTTTGGGGAATACGAAGTACTGCTTGACTTCCTGTTCACTGAAGGCATATCGCGCCTCCTTGAGCTTTTCACCGATGTAGGGAAAGTCCCAGGGCTGCGGCTCTCCCAGCGCCAACTCGCTTTGGGCAAAGCTTCGCATGTCAGCCAGATCCCTTTCGGCAAAGGGGCGTGCCTTGCTCGCCAGCGCTCTCAGAAAGTCGATCACCAGGTCGGTCGTATCGGCCATCTTGGGCACCAGTGACAAGGTTCCAAAATTGGGATAGCCCAGCAGTTGTGCCTCTTCCTGGCGCAGTGCCAGGATGTCGCGCATGCAGTCGGAATTGTCGAAGTTCCGGGTGTTGGCATCGGACTGGTCTGATGCGCGCGTCACAAATGCGCGGTACATACTGGCGCGCAGCGCCCTGTTGTGCGCGAACTGCATGACAGGCAGATAGCATGGGGCCTTGAGCGTGAGCTTGAAGCCGGCTTTGCCCTCAGACTGTGCGCCAGCGCGCGCGGCTTGCGCTATGTCGTCGGGGATGCCCGCCATCTCTGCGTCAGTTGCGTAGTAGGCAAAGGCATCGGTGGCATCGAGCGTGTTTTCGCTGAACTTCTGATTCAAGGCAGCGAGACTTTCCTGTATTTGCGCAAACCGCTCGCGTTGCTTCCCCACCAGTTCTGCGCCGCCGAGCACAAAATTACGCACAGCGTTCTTGTGGGCCTGTCGCTGCTCCGGGTTCAGTGTATGCACGTCCATCGCCTTGTACCTGGCATACAGGCGCTCATCGGCACCGAGGCGGGTCCAGAACTCCGTCACCAGGGGCAAGGCTGCGTTGTAGGCGGCGCGCAGGTCTGGCGTGTCGGCTACGCTATTGAGGTGGCTTACGGTTTCCCAGGCGGTGCCCAACTTCTCGGTGGCGACATCAAGCTGGCGTGAGACGGCATTCCACTGTGCCGCAAAGTCCACACCACACACTGTTTCCAGTGCCGCATTGGCCTGATCCAGCAGTTCAGCGATGGCCGGTGCGACATGCTCCGGCCGGATCCGGTCGAACAATGGCAGCGGTGCGACAGACAGTAAAGGGTTCATGTGCGCTCTGCCGCATCAAGTGTGTTGACCAGCAGCATGGTGATGGTCATGGGGCCTACCCCCCCCGGTACCGGCGTGATATACCCTGCCACCTGGCTCACGCCAGCAAAGTCCACGTCGCCACACAATTTTCCGGCGTCGTCACGGTTCATTCCAACGTCAATCACCACCGCTCCGGGTTTGACCATGTCGGCCGTCAGCACATTGCGCTTACCCACGGCTGCCACGATCACGTCGGCTTGCAGTGTGATGGACTTGAGGTTTGCGGTGGCGCTGTGGCACACAGTGACGGTGGCGTTTTTTTGCAGAAGCATGAGAGCCATGGGTTTGCCAACGATGTTGCTGCGCCCGATAACCACCGCGTGCTTGCCGCGCAATTCATAGCCGATGGACTCCAGCATCTTCATGCAACCATAAGGCGTACAGGGCCAGAAGCCCGGTTGTCCCACCATCAGCGCCCCGGCGCTGGCGACGTGAAAGCCATCCACATCCTTGGCGGGAGAAATCGCCTCGATGACCTTATGGGCATCGATGTGGGAGGGCAGTGGAAGCTGTACCAGGATGCCATGGATGGCTGGGTCGTTGTTAAGTTCCTGCACCCGCGCCAGCAGCATTGCCTCCGTGAGGTCTGCCGGGTGGCGGTCCAGCACGGAATGGATGCCGCTGTCGGCGCAGGCCTTGACCTTGTTTCGTACATAAACCTGCGACGCTGGGTTGTCTCCGACCAGTATGACTGCCAGTCCCGGTGTTATGCCGCGTGCCCTGAGCGCTGCCGCGCGCAGGGTAACGTTTTGGCGGAGTTCTTCGGCGAGCGCCTTTCCGTCAATGATTTTGGCGTGGGATCCAGAGTTCATGCTCATTTTCCAATAAAAAAAGCCCGCTTTTCCTTGCAGGGCGGGCGTGAGGTGCTATGAAATAAATAGCTTTTCGGGACAGACCGCAGTGCGCAGCGCAAGCTCTGTCCCCAGCATATTGGTGGAGTCAGGTTTTTGGTGCGTTCTGCCCCAAGGCAATTTTTAGCAGATCGGCCACGGTGTTGGCGCTGAGTTTTTCCATGATGTTGGCGCGGTGCGCTTCCACCGTCTTTATGCTGATGCCCAGGTCGTCTGCAATCTGTTTGTTCAGCCGACCCGCCACAATGCGTTCCAGTACTTGCGACTCGCGCAGCGTCAGTTTGGACAACAGTGCGTCGCGGTTGATCGCCAGTTGGTAATCGGAGAACGATTCTCTGGCGTGTTCGAGCATGCGCTCCACCAAGCCGACCAACTGGTCTTCATTGAACGGCTTCTGGATGAAATCCATGGCGCCTTTCTTCATCGTATCGACTGCCATGGGCACATCCCCATGGCCGGTGATGAATACGACCGGTAGCGGGGATCGGGCTTCGATCAGTCGATTCTGCAACTCCAGTCCGGTCATACCGCCCATGCGGATGTCGACAATCAGGCACGCCACTTCACGCGGGTCATAGCGGCTCAGGAAAGACTCTGCCGAGTCAAAGCATCGCACCCGGTAACTCTTGCCTTCCAGCAACCACTGCAAGGAGTCGCGCACGGCCTCGTCGTCGTCGACAACGTAGACCGTGCCTTTTTTAGGAATCAGGCTCATTCAAGGATCCAAGGTTTCATTTGCTTCTTCGCCATGGGTCGACAAGGCTCTGGTCCACCTCAGCCTGGGGTATCCAGAATGAAAACCTGCATCCGACCACATGTCCCGAATTGTAAATGTTCTCAGCCGTCATTCGGCCCAGGTGAGATTCGACAATGGAGCGGCACAAAGACAGACCAATGCCCATGCCATCGGTCTTGGTCGAATAGAAGGCTTCGTAGAGTCGGGACATCACTTCGGGGGCCAGGCCGCTGCCGGTATCCCGTACCGAAAATTCGATCGCAGGCTTATCATCAATCTTGCGCGGAAAAACACGCAATTCCACGCTGCGCTCGGCGGTGGCCCGGCCAGCCAACTCAATTGACTCGGCGGCGTTGCGCAGCAAATTGATGAGCACCTGTTCGATCAGAATCGGGTCGACCATGAGCATCGGAAGTTGCGGTGCCACCGAGTGGTTGAGGCGGACATTGAAGCGACGCAATTCAATTTCAGCCAGTTCCACTGCTTCTGCGACCAGCACTGCGACTTCAGAGGGAGTGCGGTTGGGCTCGCTGCGCTTCACGAACGCTCGGATGCGCTGAATGATTTGGCCGGCGCGCTGGGCTTGCCGGGCGGTCTTGTCCAATGCTCCCAATAGGTCTTCTTCGGTGATTTGTTGGGCTCTGATGCGCGAAACCATGCCGTTGCAATAGTTGTTGATCGCAGTCAGGGGCTGGTTGAGTTCGTGCGCCACGCTTGAGGCCATTTCGCCCATGGTGATCAGGCGGCTGGCGTTCTGTGCGCGCTCGAATTGGTTGGACGCCTGTTCTTCGGTCAGACGGCGGGCCGTAATGTCGGTGGCGATCACCATCTGTGCCAAGCGCCCATCGACCCAGCTGAGATAGCGCGTTCGCACTTCCATCCACTTGCCCAGGTCCGCCACGTAAATTTCTGCGCTCTCAGTTTCAGAATCGTGCAGTCCCGAGGTGGGCAAACCGGCAAAGGAGTCCACATTGTCCAGCGACTCATCGTTGGGTGTGCTGGCCGGCACGCCCGCTTCAGCCACCATTTGCAGGTGTCCTCCCGCTTGCATGCCAAACCACTGGCGGTACATCTTGTTGGCAAACAGCATTTCCTCGCTTCCCAGCGGGGCCACCGAGATAGATGCGTCCAGCGCTTCAAGCACCGTGGTGAAACGCTCATGTGATGCGGACAACTGCTCACGCACCTTGTTGGGCTCAGTGATGTCGGTCATCGATGTCATCCACCCCGTTTGCGTACCCATGGAGTCGATCAGCGGCGAAACATACAGTCGTGCATCAAACATGCTGTTGTCGCGGCGCTTGACGTGCACCTGTATGCCACCGGCCGATGTCTTGCCGGTTAATTCTTCTTCGAGCCGCGAGGCAAGATGTTCCTTGTCTGCTTCGGGCCAGTACGGAAAGGGTGCGGTGCGGCCCACCAAATCGGACTCGCTCCAGCCGGTCATCTGACAAAACGCCGCGTTAACGTAGGTAATGCGCCCCTGCAGGTCCATGGCCCGCATGCCGGTCAACATGGAGTTCTCCATGGCGCGGCGGAAGTTTGTCTCCGACATCAACGCCTGTTGCGCTTGCAGCCGCCTGCGGGTGTGGCGCCAGTTGGCAATCAGCATCCAGGCGGTCATGATGCTCAGGGCCGTAACCAGCCAGAACAGGCCGCTGCCAATCACCCCCAGCGAAGCACGGTAGGCTTGCGCGCGCACCACCAGCGCATTGCCCGCGGGCGAGACTGGCATTGCGTACTCGTTTGTGGCGTTAGTCCAGGGTAGCAGGCTGGTCACCATTTTTCGAATCGGCATGGCGCTGCCCGCAAGCACGTTGCCATTGCTGTCGAGCAATGAAATTGCGTACTGCGCGGAGACCTCTGAGGGCACACCGTACCGGTATAAACCATCGATCGAATATTCGGCCAATACCACCCCCAGAAATTTGCCTGCGCTGCTGATGGGCATGTGTAACTGCAGTTGCGCGGAACTGGTCTTGCTTCGGGTGTGCTGGACATACACGGGCTGCAGGGTGTCGCGGGCCTGGTCATAGCCCTGTGAGCTTTCGGTGCGCTGCTGATCTTCGACACTGGTGTGAATTTGGGTCGCAGACTGCAGCGCGGTTCCGAGGCTGACCCGGACCCGGCGACGTTCGTCGATCCATGCCAAGCCAAGCAACTCCGGGTACTGGTTGATCATGGCATCGCCGCGGATTCGGAAATCGTTCGCGTCGATATCGCGGTTGGAGAGTTCGCGTGCGATGCGCATGATCTGCTCCTGGCGCTCCAGCAGGCGCATGCGCAGACGTTGCTGTGTGTATTCCACATCACGTTGCACCGCTTGCTGCTCGCGCTCCATTTCTTCGATGCGCAGGTAGCCCAGGGCGGCGACGATGGCCACAAAAAAAAGCAGTACCGCTGCCAGTGGAGCCAGCATGGCAACCCGGTCCTGGCGGTGGGGTGTTAGCCGTTGCCACCAGCCTTGCACGCCTTCCCAACCGGGCCAACGCAGGGGTCGAGGCGGCAGTGGCGGAAGGGACAGGGGCATATGCCGAGTGTAGGGGACACCTTTGGTGAAAACATATTGTTCTATTAGTTCATAATATGAAAATCAATGGCGCCATTTGAAATTTCAAATAAACTGTGAGAGAATTCAAATACCAGACTAAATTACGAAAAAACCACGAGGAGACATTGATGTCAACATTACCCGGTACAACGCACGCCGCAGCAAATCTCGACCCTGACACCCAGGAAACCCGCGAATGGATGGACGCTCTCTCGGCGGTGATTCAGAGTGAAGGTCCCCAGCGCGCACACTTTCTGCTTGAACAACTCATCGACCATGCCCGTCAGAGCAGCATCGACATGCCTTTTTCGGCCAACACGAGCTACATCAACACCATCGAGACTGACCAGGAAGAGCGCTGCCCTGGCAACATTGAAATCGAAGAACGTCTGCGCGCCTATATGCGCTGGAACGCCATGGCCATGGTGGTCAAAGCCAACCGGCACCATCCCGTCGACGGTGGCGACCTGGGCGGCCACATCGGGTCTTTTGCCTCGCTGGCCCACATGTTTGGCGCCGGATTCAACCATTTCTGGCACGCCGAAAGTGAAAACCACGGCGGTGACTGCCTCTACATTCAGGGCCATGTGGCACCGGGGGTCTACGCCCGTGCCTACATGGAAGGGCGGTTGACGGAAGATCAGTTGCTGCACTTCCGACAGGAAGTCGACGGCAAGGGACTGTCGAGCTATCCGCACCCCAAGCTGATGCCCGAGTTCTGGCAGTTCCCTACGGTGTCGATGGGGCTGGGACCGTTGATGGCGATTTACCAGGCGCGCTTCCTCAAATACCTGCATGCCCGGGGCATTGCCAACACCGAAAACCGCAAGGTATGGGTGTTCTGTGGCGACGGCGAGATGGACGAGGTCGAGTCGCTGGGTGCCATTGGTCTGGCGGCGCGCGAAAAGCTTGACAACCTGATCTTCGTGGTCAACTGCAATCTGCAGCGTCTGGATGGCCCGGTGCGCGGCAACGGAAAGATCATTCAGGAACTTGAGGGCGAATTCCGTGGCTCCGGCTGGAACGTCATCAAGCTTCTGTGGGGCAGCAACTGGGATCCGCTACTGGCGCGCGACAAGGACGGTGCCCTACGCAAGCTGATGATGGACACGCTCGACGGTGATTACCAGTCGTTCAAGGCCAACGACGGTGCCTATGTGCGCAAGCACTTCTTTGGACGTGACCCGAAGACTGCGGAGATGGTGGCCAAGATGAGCGACGACGACATTTGGCAATTGCGTCGCGGCGGACATGATCCGCAGAAGGTCTACGCAGCCTACCACAAGGCAGTCAACACCAAGGGGCAACCCACCGTGATGCTGATCAAGACCGTCAAGGGTTTTGGCATGGGTAAGAGCGGGGAGGGCAAGAACAACGTGCACCAGACCAAGAAGCTCACCGATGAAGACATCAAAATCTTCCGCGATCGGTTCAACATCCCCATTCCTGACAGCCAATTGGCCGACATTCCGTTCTACAAGCCGGCTGAAGACACGCCCGAGATGCGTTACCTGCACGAGCGTCGCAAGGCATTGGGCGGCTACCTGCCGCATCGCCGTACCAAGGCCGACGAGCAATTCACCGTGCCCTCGCTCGACACCTTCAAGAGTGTGATCGAGGCGACCGCTGAAGGTCGTGAAATCTCTACCACACAAGCCTATGTGCGCTTCCTCACGACGCTGCTGCGTGACCAGGCGCTGGGCCCACGTGTGGTGCCGATTCTGGTGGATGAGGCACGCACTTTTGGCATGGAGGGCCTGTTTCGCCAGATCGGCATCTACAACCCTGCCGGCCAGCTCTACACCCCGGTCGACAAAGACCAGGTCATGTACTACCGCGAAGACAAGGCCGGGCAGATTCTGCAGGAAGGCATCAACGAAGCCGGTGGTATGGCCAGCTGGATTGCTGCGGCCACCAGCTACAGCACCAACAACCGCATCATGGTGCCGTTCTACGTGTACTACTCGATGTTCGGCTTCCAGCGCATTGGCGATCTGGCCTGGGCCGCCGGCGACATGCAGGCACGCGGCTTCCTGCTGGGGGGCACCTCCGGACGCACCACGCTCAACGGTGAAGGCCTGCAGCACGAAGACGGGCACAGTCACATCATGGCCGGCACAATTCCCAACTGCATCAGCTACGACCCCACCTTTGCGCATGAGGTCGGTGTCATCTTGCACCATGGGTTGAAGCGCATGGTCGAAAAGCAGGAAAACGTCTACTACTACATCACGCTGCTCAACGAAAACTATGCGATGCCCGGTCTCACAGCCGGTACCGAAGAACAGATCATCAAAGGCATGTACCTGTGCAAGGAAGGCGCCAAGCGGACGCCGCGTGTGCAACTGCTGGGCTCGGGCACCATCCTGCGCGAATCGATCGCTGCGCAGGAGTTGCTGGAGCAGGACTGGGGTGTAGGCGCCAATGTGTGGAGCTGCCCGAGCTTTAACGAACTCACCCGCGACGGCCAGGACGCCGAGCGCTATAACCTGCTGCACCCGACCGCTACCCCACGCCTTTCGTTTGTGGCGCAGCAACTCGACAAACATACCGGTCCGGTGGTGGCGTCGACCGACTACATGAAGGCCTACGCCGAGCAGATTCGTCCTTTCATCCCCAAGGGGCGTACCTACAAGGTGTTGGGCACCGATGGGTTCGGGCGTAGCGACTTCCGCTCCAAGCTGCGTGAGCACTTCGAAGTGAACCGCCATTTCATCGTCGTGGCCGCGCTCAAGGCGCTCAGCGAGGAGGGCACCGTGCCGGTGGCCAAGGTCGCAGAGGCCATCAAAAAGTACGGCATCAAGACCGATACCGTTAACCCGCTGTACGCGTGAGGAAGAACAACATGGCAACCATAGAAATTCAGGTCCCCGACATTGGCGACTTTGACGAAGTGACCGTCATTGAGTTGATGGTGAAAATTGGCGATACCGTCAGGTCAGAGCAGTCGCTCATCACCGTCGAGTCGGACAAAGCGTCGATGGAGATCCCGTCGAGCCACGCTGGTGTGGTCAAGGAACTTAAAGTCAAACTCGGCGACAAGGTCAAGGAGGGAACGCTTATTGTCGTTCTCGAAGGCGAGGGCGCTGTGGCTGCACCCGCCGCAAAGGCCAGCCCTGCGGCCCCTGTGCCAACCCCTGCTGCAACATCAATTGCGCCTGCAGCGCCTGTAGCTATTGCCCAAGCAGCTCCTGTTTCTGTAGCAACTGCAAGTGCCGCAGTCGCGCCGGTACCCGCCCACCAGCCCACCGCGCTGGCGCTGGACTTGCCCCATGCCTCCCCGTCGGTGCGCAAATTTGCACGTGAGTTGGGTGTGCCACTGAACGAAGTCAAAGGCAGCGGTCCGAAAGGCCGCATTGTTGAGGCCGATGTGCAGGCGTTCACACGCTCGGTGATGAGTGGCACAGTGCAAACTGCTGCGGGCGCAGCACAAAACAAATCTGCCGCAGGTGGCGGTGACGGTGCCGGCCTGGGCCTGATTCCCTGGCCGGTGGTCGATTTCACCAAGTTCGGTCCGGTGGAGCGCAAGGACCGCTCTCGCATCAAGAAGATCAGTGCCTCCAACCTGCACCGCAACTGGGTCATGATTCCTCACGTCACCAACCACGACGATGCCGACATCACCGATCTGGAAGCCTTCCGTGTTTCGACCAACAAGGAAAACGAAAAGTCGGGCATCAAGGTCACCATGCTGGCGTTCCTGATCAAGGCCTGCGTCGCCGCACTCAAGAAGTTCCCCGAGTTCAACTCCAGCATCGACGGCGACCAACTGGTCTACAAGCAGTATTTCCACATCGGCTTTGCGGCGGACACGCCCAACGGCCTGATGGTGCCGGTGATCAGGGACGCGGACAAAAAGGGCATCTTCCAGATCAGCACCGAGATGGGTGAACTGGCCAAGAAGGCGCGCGACGGCAAGTTGAGTCCTGCCGAAATGTCGGGTGCCAGTTTCACCATCTCCAGTCTGGGCGGCATTGGCGGGCGCTACTTCACGCCCATCATCAATGCGCCGGAAGTAGCCATTCTGGGTGTCTGCAAGAGCCAGATGGAGCCAGTTTGGGATGGCAAGGCATTTATGCCGCGCCTGATGTTGCCGCTATCGCTGAGCTGGGACCACCGCGTCATCGACGGCGCCGCGGCGGCACGCTTTAACGTCTACCTGGCGCAGATTCTGGGTGACTTCCGCCGGGTGTTGCTCTGATTTTGGTTGCTTTTGAGGCGGCAGCATGTGGGGTATTGGGCGTCGCCTCATGGTGTCAAAGGCACACAAATCGGCGACGCCCAATACCCCACATGCTGCTGCGGCACTTTTGGCGCACCGTGGTCCAAATACAAATACAAATGCATTGATTGATTGGAAATTAAAATGGCAATCGTAGAAATCAAGGTTCCTGATATTGGTGACTTCGCCGAGGTCACCGTCATCGAACTGATGGTAAAGGCGGGTGACACCATCCGCCCCGAGCAAAGCCTCATCACCGTTGAGAGCGACAAGGCGTCCATGGAAATCCCGTCCAGCCAGGGTGGTGTGGTGCAGGAGCTCCGGGTCAAGCTCGGTGACAAGGTGGCAGAAGGCTCCGTTGTGCTGATGCTGGAGGTGGCGGGTGCCGCAGCATCTGCTCCAGCTTCTGAATCAAAACAAGCTTCAGCCTCCGTGCAGCAAGCGCAGGTAGCTCCTGAAAAGATAGCGGTCGCTGCGCCACCAGCCTCCAGCTTTGCTGGTCAGTCCGATATGGAGTGCGACCTGCTGGTGCTCGGTGCCGGTCCTGGCGGCTACAGCGCGGCATTCCGGGCGGCTGATCTGGGCCTCAAGGTGGTGCTGGTAGAGCGTTATGCCCAACTCGGCGGAGTGTGCCTCAACGTAGGCTGCATCCCGTCCAAGGCGCTGCTGCACGTGGCCGCCGTGATGGATGAAGTGAGCCATATGTCCGCCCTGGGGGTGGACTTTGGCGCTCCGGTGGTCAACATCGACAAGTTGCGCGGCCACAAAGAGAAGGTCGTTACCAAGCTCACCGGCGGCCTGGCCGCCATGGCCAAGATGCGCAAGGTCACCATCGTGCGCGGTTACGGTGCTTTCGTCGGTGCCAACCATGTTGAAGTGGAAGAAACCACCGGCACCTCGCAAGAGAAGACTGGCAGCAAAAAGGTAGTGGCCTTCAAGAAGGCCATCATCGCCGCAGGCAGCCAAGCCGTGCGCCTGCCCTTTATGCCTGAAGACCCGCGCGTGGTGGACAGCACCGGTGCGCTGGCTCTGAAAGAAGTCCCCAAGCGCATGCTGATCCTGGGCGGCGGCATCATCGGTCTGGAGATGGGCACCGTTTACAGCACGCTGGGCGCACGCCTGGACGTGGTGGAAATGCTCGATGGCCTGATGCAGGGTGCCGACCGCGATCTGGTCAAGATCTGGCAGAAGATGAACGCCAAGCGCTTCGACAACATCATGCTTAAGACCAAGACGGTGGGTGCACGCGCCTTGCCCGAAGGTATTGAGGTGACGTTTGCGTCAGCAGAAGAGGGCGGCACGGCCCCAGCTCCGCAGGTGTACGACCTGGTACTGCAAGCCGTGGGCCGCACGCCCAACGGCAAGAAGATCGCAGCCGACAAGGCTGGTGTTGCGGTGACGGACCGTGGCTTCATCAACGTTGACATCCAGATGCGCACCAACGTGCCCCACATCTTCGCCATCGGCGACATCGTGGGCCAGCCCATGCTGGCGCATAAGGCGGTGCACGAGGCGCATGTGGCCGCCGAGGTGATTGCCGGTGAACTGCTGGGTAACAAAGAACTGGCAGCGGCAACGTTCAACGCCCGCGTCATTCCCAGCGTGGCCTACACCGACCCTGAGGTAGCCTGGGTGGGCCTCACCGAAGACCAGGCCAAGGCGCAGGGCATCAAGGTCAAGAAGGGCC